>JALSJE010000089.1 GCA_026989495.1 Gammaproteobacteria bacterium
CAGCAGCAGCACCACCGGCAGCGCCACCAGCAGCTCCACCACCGAGGCGCCGCGGATGCGGGGGATGCGGGCGGATGCACGCCGGGAAGCCGCGACCACGGAAGGGAGGGGGGCGCCCATGGGATGGGGGGAGGCGCGCCTGGAAGGCGCGCCCACGGAAGGGGGAGTGACGCCCGCAGCGCGGGGGGACGCGCGGCAGGATGCCGCGCCCACGGATCCGGAAGGTGCGCGAACGGGAACCGCAGGCGCAGGCGGGTGCGGCTTCCCTGCCCCTCGCCGGTCCCGGCCTGGCCTCCCGAGCTCCATCTCCGATCCCTGAGGCGCACCCTTCGACAAGCCCGATTCCAGCGCCCGCCCACATCCCCGCGCCAATGGAATCTCCTTATGGCCGAACAGAAAAACCGGTGTACCGGAAATGAGACAGCCGGGCCGGCGATCCGCAAATGAGAACCATTGCCGTCTGACGCAACCCGCCGTCCGGACGCGAAAAAACCGAATGCCGCCCCAGACCGCCGACGCCCGGCGTCAGCGCCAGTGTGACCTCCAGCGTCACATTCGAGGGCCCGGATGGCCGCCGATTGACGCCCGGCGTCACCCCTCCCGCACTACCGTTCGTCGGATGAACGGCCACCGGTATGGCATCGGGGCAGGCAAGACGAGGAGCGTGGCTTGGGTGTCACGCGGGCCCCGTGCAGCGGGAAGGCTGCCTGCAGCCGCGGCGGGGAGATACGCAGCCGGCTCAGGCGCCGCCGGAGAGCTCCGCCAGCACCTCGCGGTAGAGCGTGCCGTCGGCCTCGCTGAAGCAGCAGGCGACGATGCGCTCGAAGCGCGGCTCGTGCTCGCGCATCACGCGCAGAGCGATCTCCGCCGCCGCGCGCTTGGGGTAGCCGTAGGCACCGGTGCTGATGGCGGGGAAGGCGATGCTGCGCACGCCGTGCTCGAGCGCCAGCTCCAGGCTGCGGCGGTAGCAGGACTCGAGCAGCGCCGGCTCGCCACGGTCGCCACCATGCCACACCGGCCCCACCGTGTGGACGATCCAGCGCGCCGGCAGCCGGAAGCCCGGCGTGATGCGCGCCTCGCCCGTAGGACAGCCGCCGAGCGTGCGGCAGTGCTCGCGCAGCTCGGGCCCGGCGGCGCGGTGGATGGCCCCGTCCACCCCGCCGCCCCCGAGCAGGCTCGAGTTGGCCGCGTTGACGATAGCGTCCACCTCCAGCTTCGTGATGTCACACGGTGACAGGATCTCGATCATCGCCTCCAGCTCGCAGCAAAGAGAGAAGCGGGAACCGCTTCCCATATCTGTAGACCGCAGGCCGCGAGCTGTCTACTTGACGAGCTTGAGGGCGGGTCGGCCGCGGCCGGGCTTGGGCGGCTCGGGCTCCGGCTCGGAGGGCGGGCCGCCACCGGCCTCCTCGCCGAAGAGCATGCCCTGGCCGTTCTCGCGTGCGTAGATGGCGAGCACGGCCGCGGGCGGGACCACGACATGGTGGGGCACGCCGCGGAAGCGGGCATCGAACTCGATGCGCTCATTGCCGAGGGAGAGCCCGTGGACCGCCACGGGGCCGATGTTGAGGACGATGCGCCCATCCTCCACGAAGGCCAGGGGCACCTCCACGCCCGGGCGGGTGGCGTCCACCAGCAGGTGGGGCGTGAGCCCGTTGTCCACGATCCACTCGTAGAGGGCGCGGATCAGATAGGGGCGGCTGGAGGTCATGCCCTCGGCCATGGGGCGAGGATAGGCCAGCGGATCACGTGAGGCCAGGGGCGGCTCAGCGCGCGGCCCCGCTGCGCCTTCCCCCGGCCGCGGCGGCCGTCAGTGCGGCCGGATTCATCTCCAGCTCGGGCTCGGTGAGGCTCGCGCGGAAGGACTCGCGCGCGAAGATGCGGCGCGCGTAGTCGGCCACGGGCCTGGCCTGCGGCGGCAGCGTCACCCCCCAGGCGGGCAGGCGCCACAGGATCGGGGCCACGCAGCAATCGAGGAGGGAAAACTCGTCGCTCAGGAAGAAGGGCTTGGCGGCGAAGACCTCGGCGCTCGCGGTGAGGCTCTCGGCGAGCTCCTTGCGCGCCTTGGCCGCCTGCTTCTCGTTGCGACCCTCGAGCGCGGGGACGAGCCCGTACCAGTCGCGCTCGATGCGGTAGAGCGCAAGCCGCGCGCGCGCCCGCGAGACCGGATCCACCGGCATGAGCGGTGGGTGCGGGAAGCGCTCGTCGAGATAGTCCATGATGACTCGCGCCTCGTAGAGGACGAGGTCGCGGTCGACGAAGGCCGGCACGGTGCCGTAGGGGTTGACCGCGAGCACATCCTCCGGGAGCTCGCGCGGATCCACGTCGCGGATCTCGACCGAGATCCCCTTCTCCGCCACCACCATGCGCACGCGGTGGCTGTCGGCGCTGCGGGGGTCGGAATAGAGCATCATCGGGGCTCGACGCAGCTCGACCGCTCAGTGCACGTCGCGCCAGTACTCCTTCTTGAGCACGTAGAAGACCACGATCAGCAGCGCCAGGTAGGCCAGGACCCACGGCCCCAGGCGCTTGCGCTCGAACTGGGCAGGCTCGCCCACGTAGGTCAGGAAGGCCACCAGGTCGCGCACGGCCTTGTCGTACTCGGCCGGGCTGAGCTTGCCCGGCACGGCCAGCTCGAGCCGCTCGATGATCTTCTCCTCGTGCCCGTCGGCGCGCTTGACCGTGCGGTAGACCGGCTTCTGCCAGCCCTGCAGCTCCCACAGCACATGGGGCATGGCCACGTCCTTGAAGACCAGGTTGTTGACGCCGAAGGGGCGCTTCGGATCGAGGTAGAAGGTGCGCAGGTAGGTGTAGAGCCAGTCGGGGCCGCGAGAGCGCGCCACCAGCGAGAGATCGGGCGCCGGGGTGCCGAACCACCTGGCCGCGTCCTCGGGGCGCATGGCGATGGTCATGGTGTCGCCCACCTTCTTTTCCCCGAAGACGAGGTACTGCTTGAGGTCGTCCTCGCTCAGTCCGAGGTCCTTGCCCACGCGGTTGTAGCGCATGTATTGCGCCGAGTGGCAGCCCATGCAGTAGTTGACGAACAGCTTCGCCCCGTGCCAGAGCGACTGGCGGTTGTCGAGATCGATGTTGGCCTTGTCGAGGGGCACTGCACCACCGCCGGCCTGGGCCCACAGGGGGGCGGCAAGCAGGAGCGCGCTCAGGACGATTCTTCTCATTTGAACGTCACCCTTTCCGGGACCGGCCTGGTCCGCTCGATCCGCGTGTAGATCGGCATCAGCAGGAAGAAGGCGAAGTACAGCACCGCGAACAGGCGCGCGAACATGGTGAGCGTGGGTGTGGCCGGCTGCATGCCGAGCCAGCCCAGCGCCAGGAAGCTCACCACGAACACGGCCAGCGCGATGCGCGAGAGGACGCCCTTGTAGCGGATGGACCTGACCGGGCTGCGGTCGAGCCAGGGCAGCAGGAAGAGCACGAAGATCGCCGCCCCCATGGCCACCACGCCGAGGAACTTGTTGGGCACCGCCCGCAGGATGGCGTAGAAGGGCGTGAAGTACCACAGCGGCTTGATGTGCTCGGGGGTCTTGAGGGGATCGGCCGGCACGAAGTTGTCGTGCTCGAGGAAGTAGCCGCCCATCTCGGGGGCATAGAAGATCACGGCGGCGAACAGGAACAGGAACACGGCCACCCCCACCAGGTCCTTGACGGTGTAGTAGGGATGGAAGGGGATCCCGTCGAGGGGGATGCCGCGCTCGTCCTTCTTCTTCTTGATCTCGATGCCGTCGGGGTTGTTGGAGCCGACCTCGTGCAGGGCCATGATGTGGACCACCACGAGGGCGAGCAGCACCAGCGGCACCGCGATCACGTGGAAGGCGAAGAAGCGGTTGAGCGTGGCGTCGGAGACCACATAATCGCCGCGGATCCACAGCGCCAGATCCTCGCCGAAGTAGGGGATGGCGCCGAACAGCGAGATGATCACCTGCGCCCCCCAGTAGGACATCTGGCCCCACGGCAGGAGATAGCCCATGAAGGCCTCGGCCATGAGGGCGACATAGATGACCATGCCGATGAGCCACAGCAGCTCGCGCGGGCCGCGATAGGAACCGTAGATCAGCCCGCGGAACATGTGCAGGTAGACGACGACGAAGAAGGCCGAGGCCCCGGTCGAGTGCATGTAGCGGATCAGCCAGCCCCAGTTCACGTCGCGCATGATGTACTCGACGGAGCCGAAGGCGAGGCCGGCGTCCGGCTTGAAGTTCATGGCGAGGAAGATCCCCGTCACGATCTGGATCACCAGCACCAGCAGGGCCAGCGAGCCGAAGAAATACCAGAAGTTGAGGTTCTTGGGGGCGTAGTACTGCGCGAGATGCTCGTTCCAGAGCTTGGTGAGCGGGAAGCGCGCGTCGATCCAGCCCAGCAGACTCTTCATCGCGCTCATCAGGCGGCTCCTTCGGGATCTTCGCCGATCAGGATGCGGGTCTCGCCGAGATAGCGATGCGGTGGCACCACCAGGTTGGTCGGCGCCGGCACCCCCTTGAACACGCGCCCGGCCATGTCGAAGCGCGAGCCGTGGCAGGGGCAGAAAAAGCCGCCGGGCCACTCAGGGCCGAGGTCGGCGGGTGCCACGTCCGGCCGGTAGGTGGGTGAGCAGCCGAGGTGGGTGCAGATGCCGATGAGCACCAGGTGCTCCGGCTTGATGGAGCGGTACTCGTTCCGGCAGTAGGGCGGCTGCTGCGGCTCCTTCGACTCCGGATCGCGCAGCTTGTCGTGGATCTGGGGCAGCCGCTCGAGCATCTCCTGGGTGCGGCGCACGATCCACACCGGCTTGCCGCGCCATTCGACGCGGATCATCTGGCCTGGCTCGAGCTTGCTGATGTCGGCCTCCACCGGGGCCCCCGCCGCCTGGGCGCGTGCGCTCGGGCTCATGGAGCGCACGAAGGGGACCACCGCGGCCACGGCGCCTGCTCCCCCGACCACGGTCGCGGTGAGCGTGAGGAAGCGGCGCCTGCGGAGGTCTACGCCGTCTGTCGCCATTCGCTGCTGCCCTCCACGCGGGGGGAAGTTCCGGGGCCGTGCTGCGCGGGCGCCGCCGTCCCCCCGTTCCGGCGGCGAAAGGAGCCCTCAAATTATCAGAATATTCTTAAGGGTTTACAACCCCGCCGGCGCGATAGCCTGCTATATCCGGCGCGGGACGGTCAAGCGCCCTTTAGCTGGATCAATCACTTGCGAAAACCCTGGTCAATCCGCTGCGCGTATTGATCAGGGCGATAGCGCTTCGCGGTCCGTTTCGATCTTTCGGTTGTCGTCATGCACTTCCCTGTGCATGGGCCGTCCCGCGGCTGTCCGTGGCTGCGGGACGGCTCTGAAAAATCAAATTTTTTCAGACCTTTCACCCGCATCTTGAGAGGTATTCCTGCGACGTCTTCGCGGGCAGGCGCGGATGCGCATGCGCCCGGAGACGGGCGCAATGGCGCCCGAAGGCACCTTTCCCCTGCCCGCTGCGCGAGCACGACCATTCGAGCAAGCGAGCAAGGCCGCAGAAGGACCCTCAGGCAGGGTTCGGCAGGTCCAGGAACACGTGCTCGATCCCGAAGCGCTCGGCCAGGTGCGCGCCCAGCGACCGCACCCCCTCGCGCTCGGTGGCGTGGTGGCCCGCAGCGTAGTAGTGCAGGCCGCACTCGCGCGCCACGTGCGCCGTGGGCTCCGAGATCTCCCCGCTCACGTAGGCGTCCACCCCCAGGGCCGCGGCCGCCTCGATCCAGCCCTGGGCCGCGCCCGTGCACCAGGCCACCGTGCGGATCTCGGCCGGCCCGCCCGGGACGTGCAGCGGCGCGCGCCCCAGGGCTGCGGCGATGCGCCGGGCGAAGGCCTCGGGCGCAAGCGGCTCTGGCAGCCTCCCGTGCATGCCGATGGGCGCCTCCCCCGGCCGGCCCGCGAAACGCCCCGTCACCTCCAGCCCGAGCAGGCGCGCAAGTCCCGCGTTGTTGCCCAGCTCCGGGTGGGCGTCGAGGGGCAGATGGTAGGCGATGAGGCTGAGGCCGGCCTCCAGCAGCCGCGCGAGGCGCTGGCGCCGCATCCCGATCACGCGCGGCGCCTCGCCGCGCCAGAACCAGCCGTGGTGCACCAGGAGCGCGTCGGCGCCGCGCGCGGCGGCGGCCTCCACCAGCGCGAGGCTGGCCGTGACCCCGCTCACCAGGCGCCGCACTTCGGGGCGGCCTTCCACCTGGAGGCCGTTGGGGCTGTAGTCCTGGAAGCGCTCGGCCTCCAGCAGCGCATCGCAGTAGCGCACCAGCTCGGCGAGGGCGACCATCCTGCCGGCTCCATGCTTCCCGGGACACGTGCTAGGGTATCCTGCCCATGAGGCAGCGCAAGACGATCACCCTGCTGGCCCAGGCGATCACGGCCGGCCTCGCGCTGGCCTTCGTGATCGTTTTCCTGCGGCCCGACCTGCTCCCGGACCGGCGCCCTGCGGTGACCGTGCGGACGGCGCCGGCGCCCGCCACCCGCACCGCGGGGCCGGCCTCCTACGCCGACGCGGTGGCGCGGGCTGCGCCCGCCGTGGTCAACGTCTACACCGCCAAGCTCGTGCGCGAGCGTCCCCACCCGCTGCTGCAGGACCCCCTCTTCCGGCGCTTCTTCGGCGCCGTGCCCGAGGGTCGCCCGCGCATCCAGACCAGCCTCGGCTCGGGCGTGATCGTCGGCCCCGAGGGCTACGTGCTCACCAACCACCACGTCATCTCCGGCGCCGACGAGATCCAGGTGGCCCTGCCGGACGGGCGCCACGCGCGCGCCGAGGTGGTCGGCAGCGACCGCGACACCGACCTCGCCCTGCTGCGCATCGGGCTGGAGGGGCTGCCGGCCATCGTGCTCGGCGACTCGCACGCGCTGCAGGTGGGCGACGTGGTGCTCGCCATCGGCAACCCCTTCGGCGTGGGGCAGACCGTGACCCTGGGCATCGTCAGCGCCACGGGCCGGCGCGGCCTCGGCATCAACACCTTCGAGGACTTCATCCAGACCGACGCCGCCATCAATCCCGGCAACTCGGGCGGGGCGCTGGTCGATGCGGCCGGAAGGCTGGTGGGCATCAACACCGCCATCTTCAGCCGCTCGGGGGGCTCGCTCGGGATCGGCTTCGCCATCCCCACGCATCTGGCGCAGGCGGTCATGACCCAGCTCGCCGAGCACGGGCGCGTCATCCGCGGCTGGCTCGGCATCCAGATCCAGGACCTGGACCCGCGCCTGGCGGCCTCCTTCGGGCTCGGACGGCCAGGCGGCGTGGTGGTGGCCGGGGTGCTGCGCGGCGGGCCCGCGCACCGGGCGGGTATCGCCCCGGGCGACGTGATCCTGCGCATCGAGGGCGAGCCGGTGAGCGACGTGCGGGCCGCCCTGGACCGCATCGCCGCCCGCCGGCCAGGCACCCGTCTCGAGCTGGAGGGCCTGCGCGAGGGCGTGCCGCGGCGCTGGGAGGCAGTGGTGGGCGAGCGGCCCGCCCGCCCCTGACCCTTCCCTTTCAGGCCGCCAGCGCGGCGCGTAGCGCCTCGAGGAAGGCCTCGTTCTCCTCCGGCGTGCCCACGGTGACGCGCAGACAGTCGGCGAGCAGCGGATGCTGGCCGTCCAGGCATTTGACCAGCACCCCGCGCGTGAGCAGCCCCGCGTGCACGACCCGCCCCAGCCCCCGGGGCACCCGGAACAGCACGAAGTTGGCCTTGCTGGGGAAGGCCTCGACCCCGGGGAGCGCCGCGAGCGCGGCATGGAGGGCCTCGCGGTCCTCGCGGATGCGCTGGGTCTGGGCTTCGAAGGCGTCGCGGTGGCGCAGCGCAAAGGTGCCGCTCGCCTGGTTGAGGGCGCCCACGTTGTAGGGCAGGCGCGTCTTGTCGATCTCGGCGAGCCAGGCCGGGTGGCCGGCGAGCAGCCCGAGCCTGAGCCCCGCGAGCCCCATCTTGGAGACCGTGCGCAGGACAAGCAGCCGCGGGTGGCCGACGAGGGCGTCCATGAGGGTGGCCCCGGCGAAGGGGGCGTAGGCCTCGTCCACCACCACCAGCCCCGGCGCGGCCTCGACGATGCGCAGGATGGCCTCGCGATCGAACAGGTTGCCCGTCGGGTTGTTCGGGTAGGCGAGGAAGACCACCGCCGGGCCGTGGGCCTCGATGGCGGCGAGCATGGCCTCGAGGTCGAGGGAGAAGTCCGGTCGCAGGTCCACGCCCACATAGCGCATGCCCGCCACGGCGGCGATGAGGCGGTACATGACGAAGGTGGGCTCGGGGGCGAGCACCACGCGGTCCGGGGCGGCCATGGTGAGCAGGATCATCTGGATGAGCTCGTCGGAGCCGTTGCCGACGAGCACGTCCGCCCCCGCGGGCACCCCCATGGCGGCGCGCATCTCGGCCTTGAGCGCGCCCGCGCCCGGATCGGGGTAGCGGTTGACGCTCACCTGGCGCAGCGCCTCCAGCCAGGCCTCCAGGAGCTCCGTGGGCCAGGGATAGGGGTTCTCCATGGCGTCGAGCTTGATGCGCCCGCCCGGGTCGGCCACCTGGTAGGCAGTGAGCGCACGGATCTCGGGCCGGACCCAGCGCGCGACGGCGTCCGCGACGCGGCCGCTCCTCCCAGCGCGCGCCCCTTCCTTCGCCACGGTTCAGCCCTTGCGCCCGTCCCCGAGGCGCAGCTCGGCCGAGCGCGCGTGCGCCTCCAGCCCCTCGCCGCGAGCCAGCGTCGCGGCCACGCGCGCCAGCCCGGCCGCGCCCGCCGGCGAGCAGCCGATGATGGAGCTGCGCTTCTGGAAGTCGTAGACGCCCAGGGGCGAGGAGAAGCGCGCCGTGCGCGCGGTGGGCAGCACGTGGTTGGGGCCGGCGCAGTAGTCGCCCAGGGCCTCCGGCGTGTGGCGGCCGAGGAAGATCGCGCCCGCGTGGCGGATGCGCGCGAGCAGGGCCTCGGGCTCGTCCACCGCGAGCTCCAGGTGCTCCGGTGCGATGCGGTTGGCGAGCTCGGCTGCCTCGGCCAGGTCGCGTGTCTCGATGAGCGCGCCGCGGCGCGCGAGCGAACGGCCGATGATCTCGCGGCGGGCCATCTCCGGCAGGCGCCGGCGGATCTCGGCGCCCACTGCGTCGAGGAAGGCGCCGTCGGGGCTCAGCAGGATGGCCTGGGCGTCCTCGTCGTGCTCGGCCTGGGAGAAGAGGTCCATGGCGATCCAGGCGGGGTCGGAGCCGCCGTCCGAGATCACCAGGATCTCCGATGGGCCGGCCACCATGTCGATGCCCACGGTGCCGAAGACGAGCCGCTTGGCCGTGGCCACGTAGATGTTGCCCGGGCCCACGATCTTGTCCACCGCGGGCACGGTGGCGGTGCCGTAGGCGAGCGCGGCCACCGCCTGCGCGCCGCCGATGCGGAAGACCCGGTCCACGCCCGCGATGCGTGCGGCGGCGAGCACGAGGGGGTTGGTCTCGCCGCCCGGCGTGGGCACCACCATGACGAGCTCGCCTACGCCGGCCACCTTGGCCGGGATGGCGTTCATGAGCACCGAGGAGGGGTAGGCGGCGCGCCCCCCCGGCACGTAGAGCCCCACCCGGTCCAGGGGCGTCACCTGCTGGCCGAGCACGGTGCCGTCGGGCTCGGTGTAGCGCCAGGACTCCAGGCGCTGGCGCTCGGCGTAGGCGCGGATGCGGCTTGCGGCCGCCTCCAGGGCCTCGCGCAGCTCGGGGGCGATGCCGGCCAGCGCCTCGTCCAGCGCCGCAGGGGGAAGCTCGAGCTCGGCCGCTCCAGCGAGCCTCAGGCCGTCGAAGCGGGCCGTGAGCTCGAGGAGCGCCGCATCGCCGCGGGCGCGCACATCCTCGAGGATGGTGCGCACGGTGGCCTCCACCTCCGCGGCCACGGCGTCCTCCCAGGCCAGCAGCGCCTCGAAGGCGGCGTCGAAGCCTGGGTCGCGGGTGCTGAGGCGGCGCGGCTCAGCCATGGGCCGCCCCCTCGGCGGCGGGCGCGTCCGCCGTGACCGCGCGCTCGAGCTCGGCCACCAGGGCGCGCACGGCAGCGTTGCGCACCTTCATGGCGGCGCGGTTGACCACGAGCCGCGAGCTGATGTCGGCGATGTGCTCCAGCGGGGCGAGCCCGTTGGCTGCGAGCGTGCGCCCGGTGTCGACCAGATCCACGATGCGGTCGGCCAGGCCCACCAGGGGGGCAAGCTCCATGGAGCCGTAGAGCTTGATGATCTCCACCTGCTCGCCCTTGGCCGCGTAGTGGCGGCGGGTGACGTTGACGTACTTGGTGGCCACGCGCAGGCGCCGGCGCGGAATCTCCGCGCCGGGGCGCCCGGCCACCATCATGCGGCAGCGGGCGATGCCGAGATCGAGCGGCACGTAGAGGCCTTCGCTGCCCTGCTCCAGGAGCACGTCGCGGCCCGCGATGCCGAGCTCGGCCGCGCCGTGGCGCACGTAGGTGGGCACGTCGGCGGCGCGGATGACCAACAGACGCACGTCCGGCCGGCTGGTCTCGAGCACCAGCCGGCGGCTGCGGGCCGGATCCTCGCGCGGCACGATGCCGGCGCGCGCGAGCAGCGGCAGCGCCTCCTCCAGGATGCGGCCCTTGGAGACCGCGATGGTGAGCGGCTCGGACATGGCGCTACATGGTAACCGAGCCGGCGCGCTGTCTCTAAGCGCCGGCGCTCAGGAGGGCACGCGCCTGATGCGGGCGCCGAGCTGGGCCAGCTTTTCCTCGATGCACTCGTAGCCGCGGTCGATGTGGTAGATGCGGTCCACCGTGGTCTCGCCCTCGGCCACCAGTCCGGCGAGCACCAGGCTGGCCGAGGCGCGGAGGTCGGTGGCCATGACGGGCGCGGCCGTGAGCCGCTCCACCCCGCGGCTGATGGCGACGTTGCCCTCCAGCCACACCTCCGCCCCCATGCGCCGCAGCTCGTGCACGTGCATGAAGCGGTTCTCGAACACGGTCTCGGTGATGGTGCCGCTGCCTTCGGCGACGGCGTTGAGGGCCGTGAACTGCGCCTGCATGTCCGTGGGGAAGGCCGGATAAGGGGCGGTGCGCACGTGCACGGCCTGGGGGCGGCGGCCGCGCATGTCGAGCTCGATCCAGTCCTCGCCCGTCGTGACCTCCGCCCCCGCCTCGCGCAGCTTGGCCAGCACCGCGTCCAGCAGCCCCGGGCGGGTGTTGCGCACCCGGACGCGCCCGCCCGTGATGGCGCCGGCCACCAGATAGGTGCCGGTCTCGATGCGGTCGGGCAGCACCTCGTAGCGGGTGCCGTGGAGGCGCTCGACCCCCTCGATGACGATGGTGTCGGTTCCGGCCCCCTCGATGCGCGCCCCCATGCTGCGCAGGCAGCTGGCGAGGTCCACCACCTCGGGCTCGCGCGCGGCGTTCTCGATGACGGTGGTGCCCTCGGCGAGCGTGGCCGCCATCATGAGGTTCTCGGTGCCCGTGACCGTGACGGTGTCCAGCACCAGGCGCGTGCCGCGCAGGCGCTCGGCGCGGGCGTGGATGTAGCCGCCCTCGACGCGGATCTCGGCCCCGAGGGCGGTGAGCCCCTTGATGTGCAGGTCCACGGGGCGCGAGCCGATGGCGCAGCCCCCCGGCAGGGAGACCTTGGCGCGCCCGTGGCGGGCGAGCAGAGGGCCCAGCACCAGGATGGAGGCGCGCATGGTCTTGACCAGCTCGTAGGGGGCGACGAACTCGCGGATGCTGCGCGGATCCACCTCGATGCGCATGCGTTCGTCCACGACGAGGTCCACCCCCATGCGCCCGAGCAGCTCCATGGTGGTGGTGACGTCGTGCAGGTGCGGGACGTTGCCCACGGTGACCGGCTCGTCGGCGAGCAGTGTCGCCGCGAGGATGGGCAGCACGGCGTTCTTGGCCCCGGAGATGCGGATCTCGCCCTCCAGCGGCACCCCGCCCTGTATGATCAGCCGGTCCATCCCCTTCCCTCGCTGACAGCCTGGCGCTTCTGCCCGCCGCCCGCCATCCGGCTACTGGCGGATCTTGTATCCCATCGCCAGCATCCGCAGGCACACCACGCTCACCGCCGCGAGGAAGGCGAGGCTCACCCCGAGGCTCAGCAGCGGCGGTGCGTCGGAGACGCCGAGGAAGCCGTAGCGGAACCCGTCAATCATATAGAAGAACGGGTTGAGCCACGAGAGCCGGTCCCAGGGGGAGGGGAGCGCGTGCACCGAGTAGAAGACCCCGCTCAGGAAGGACAGGGGCAGCACCACGAAGTTCTGGAAGGCGGCGAGCTGCTCGAACTTGTCCGCCCACACGCCCGCGATCACGCCGAGCCCGCCGAGCACCGCAGCGCCCAGCACGGCGAAGGCGAGCACCAGGGCCGGGCTGTGCAGGGGCAGATCCACGAAGGCGAGCGCCACCAGCCACACGCCCGCCCCCACCATGAGCCCGCGCACCACGGCGGCGGCCACGAAGGCCAGGTAGAACTCCAGCGGCGAGATGGGGGCCACCAGAAGAAAGATCAGGTTGCCCGTCATCTTGGACTGGATGAGGCTGGAGGAGCTGTTGGCGAAGGCGTTCTGGATCAGGGTCATGGCCACCAGGCCCGGGACCAGGAAGGCGCCGTAGCCCACGCCGGGGTACATCTCCAGGTGCTCGGCCAGCACCTCGCCGAAGATGACGAGGTAGAGCAGGGCCGTGGCCACGGGCGTGAGCAGGGTCTGCACCACCACCTTGAGGAAGCGCAGCACCTCCTTCTCGAACAGGGTGTAGAGGCCGCGCAGGTTCATCCGGCCTCCCTTTCGGCTGCGGCCGCCTCGCCCGCCGGCGCCTCGTGCACCAGCTCCAGGAAGACCTCCTCCAGGCCCGGCTCCTCGGTGCGCAGGTCGCGGATGCGCAGGCCCGCGGTGCGCAGGGCATCCAGCACCGCGCCGATCTGGTCGTTGAGGCGGTGCAGGCGCAGCTTGACGCGCCCGCCCTCGCGCTCGCTCACCAGCGCCGCCACCGCCTCCGGCAGCGGCGCCCCGGGCGGGTCGAGCTCCAGGCACAGGCAGCGCCAGGGATGGCGCGCGAGCAGCCCCGCCTTGGTGTCGAGGGCGCGCAGCATGCCCTGGTGGAGGATGGCGATGCGCCCGCACAGGGCCTCGGCCTCCTCCAGGTAGTGGGTGGTTAGGACGATGGTGTGCCCCTCGGCGTGCAGGCGGCGGGTGAAGTGCCACAGGGCCTGGCGCAGCTCCACGTCCACCCCGGCGGTGGGCTCGTCCAGCACCACCACGGGCGGACGGTGCACCAGGGCCTGGGCGATGAGCACGCGCCGCTTCATGCCGCCGGAGAGGTCGTGCAGGTTGGCGTCGGCCTTGGCGGTGAGGTTCAGGACCTCGAGCAGCTCCTCGATCCAGGCCCGGTTGGCGCGCCCCAGGCCGAAGTAGCCCGACTGCAGCCAGAGGATCTCGCGCACGGTGAAGAAGGGGTCGTAGACCAGCTCCTGGGGCACGAGCCCGAGGGCGCGCCGCGCCTGCCGCCACCGGCGGCGCACGTCGTGGCCCATGACGGCCGCCCGCCCCGCCGTGGGCCGCACCAGCCCGGCCAGGATGCCGATGAGGGTGGTCTTCCCGGCGCCATTGGGCCCGAGCAGACCGAAGAATTCGCCCCGCGCCACCGCGAGGTCCACCCCGCGCAGGGCATGGACGGTGGCGTAGCGCTTGTGCAGACCCTCGACGCGGATCGCCTCGGCCATCCGCGCCCTACTCCAGCGGCAGGATGCGGTCGAGGCCGCTCACGCGCGCGATGGCGAGCATCTGCGCGGGCATGGCGCGCAGGCGCAGCTCGCGCCCGGCGCGGCGGGCCGCGCGCAGCCACTCCACCAGCAGCGCGAGCCCCGCGCTGTCGGTGCGCACCACGCCCGCGAGATCCAGCACCACGGGCCCGGAGCCCGCGGGCGGGAACGGGACGGCGCGCCACAGGGCGGGCACGGTCTCGAAGCTGAGCTCGCCCTCGAGGCGCAGGACGCCGTCGTCCGCCGTGGTCAGCCGCGCCGTGGTCTCCGCCGTCGCCATGCCCGACCGCCGGTTCCCGGGCCGCTACCGTCGGCGCCCGCCGTCGCCGCGGTCCAGCGCCGGCTCACGGGCCCGGCCGCGGGACGGGGGACCGGCCTCGCCTCCTGCGGGCGCAGCGCCGCTCCCCGCGTCTGGCCTCCGCTCCGCTCCGGCCCCGTGTCCGCGGTGCCCGCCGTCGCCGCGGTTGCGCGCCGCCAGCGTGCGGATCAGGCCTTCGATCCCGCGCGCACGGATCTCGGCAGCGAAGCTCGAGCGGTAGTTCGCCACCAGGCTCACGC
>JALSJE010000090.1 GCA_026989495.1 Gammaproteobacteria bacterium
CCTACAAGGATAGGAAATCGATCCGCTGCGCGGAGCGATCAGCGCGATAGTGCCTTGCATTCCATTTCGATTTTTCGCGTGTCGTCATACACTTCCCTGTGCATGGGCCGTCCCTGGCCGCGGGGAAGGCCTGAAAAGTCTCGATTTTTCAGGCCTTCCGACCGACTCCGGCCGCCGGCCCGGGGGGGCCGGGCTCAGCCGCCCAGTCGGGCCTTGACCCGGGCGCTGAGCGCGCCCATGTCGGCACGTCCCTGGACCTTGGGCTTGAGCCAGCCCATGACCTTGCCCATGTCGCGCATCCCTTGGGCGCCGGTGGCGGCGATGGCCTCCTCGACGAGGGCCTCGAGGGCCGCCTCGTCCAGCGGCTCCGGAAGATAGGCCTGGATCAGCTCGAGCTCGTAGCGCTCCTGCTCGGCCTGCTCGGAGCGACCGGCCTGGGCGTACTGCTCGGCCGCCTCGCGGCGCTGCTTGGCCAGCCGCTGGAGCACGGCGATGCCGGCCGCCTCGTCCAGGGGGCCCTTGCCCTCCTTCTCCTTCTCCTGGAGGGCGGCGAGCACGAGGCGCAGCGCGCGGAGCCGCCGCTGGTCGCGCGCCTTGAGCGCGGCCTTCATGTCCTGCTCGATGCGCGCCTTGAGGGTGGGCTCGGCCATGGCGGCGGGGTGGGCCTGGCTGCCCGCGGCACGGCCTCAGTAGGGCCGCTGGAGCCGGGCCTGCTCCTTGGCGAGGCGCTTGAGGTGACGCTTGATGGCGGCGGCGCGCTTGCGCTTGCGCACCTGGGTGGGCTTCTCGTAGTACTCGCGGCGGCGCAGCTCCGTCAGGATGCCGGCCTTCTCGCAGGCGCGCTTGAAGCGCCGCAGCGCCACATCGAAGGGCTCGTTCTCTTTGACCTTGACCGTGGGCATGCGCTCCTGACCTCGGTTCGTGCTCGTGCCCGGGGATCCCCGGGAAGCGCGCCATTCTAGCGGCCGCTACCCGCGAATGCAAAACGCGCCGCGACGAGCCGTCCCATGAGGGTGGCGTTGCGGGTACAGTTGGGCGCCATGCGCGTGCTGGGCATCGAGACCTCCTGCGACGAGACGGCCGCGGCCCTCTACGAGCCTGGTCGGGGGCTGCTGGCCCAGGCCGTGCACAGCCAGGTGGCGGTGCACGCCCCTTACGGGGGCGTGGTGCCGGAGCTCGCCTCCCGCGACCACGTCCGCAAGCTCCTGCCGCTGGTGCGGCAGGTGCTGGAGGCGGCCGGCTGCGGGCCGCGCGACCTCGGCGGGGTGGCCTACACGGCCGGACCGGGCCTGGTCGGGGCGCTGCTCGTGGGCGCTTCGGTGGGGCGGGCGCTCGCGCAGGGGCTCGGGGTGCCGGCCCTGGGCGTGCATCACATGGAGGGCCATCTGCTGGCCCCCATGCTGGAGCCCGAGCCGCCGGGCTTCCCCTTCGTCGCCCTGCTGGTCTCGGGCGGGCACACGCTGCTGGTGGCGGTGGAGGGCGTGGGCCGCTACCGCATCCTGGGCCAGACCCTGGACGATGCCGTGGGCGAGGCCTTCGACAAGACGGCCAAGCTGCTGGGTCTGCCCTATCCGGGCGGGCCGGCGCTGGCGGCGCTGGCCGAGCGGGGCCGCCCCGGCCGCTTCGCCTTCCCGCGGCCGATGACGGAGCGGCCCGGCCTCGATTTCAGCTTCAGCGGCATCAAGACCCACGCCATCCAGGTGCTGCGGCAGGCCGGGGGCGAGGCGGCGGATGAGCAGACGCGCGCCGATATCGCCCATGCCTTCCAGGAGGCCATCGTGGAGACGCTGGTCATCAAGTGCCGGCGGGCCGTGGAGGCCACCGGCTTCGGGCGCCTGGTGGTGGCCGGCGGCGTGGGGGCCAACCGCGCGCTGCGGGCGGCGCTGGCCGCCTGGGGCGGGCGTGCGGGCGTCGAGGTGCGCTATCCGCGGCCCGAGCTGTGCACGGACAATGCCGCCATGATCGCCTATGCGGGCGCGGTGCGTCTGGCGGCGGGCGAGCGCGAGGGACCGGCCATCCGGGTGCGGCCGCGGTGGCCGCTGGACGAGCTCCGTCCCCCCGGCGCGACGTAGGCCGCGCTCAGCCCCGACGCGCCCCGATGCGGTCCTCGGTGCCGGCGAGCAGCCGCGCCATGTTGCCGCGGTGGCGCCACAGGAGCAGCGCCGCCATGAAGGCGGCCGCGGCCACGTAGGCCGGCTCGCCCGAGAGCCACAGCGCCCAGCCTGGCGCCAGCGCCGCGGCGACGATGGCGGCCAGCGAGGAGTAGCGGAAGGCCGCCGCCACCGCGAGCCAGGTCCCCACGGTGGCGAGCCCCACCGCCCAGGAGAGCGCGAGCAGCGCGCCCAGGGTGGTGGCCACGCCCTTCCCTCCGCGGAAGCCGAAGAAGACCGGGTAGAGGTGGCCGAGGAAGGCGGCGCAGGCGGCGAGCGCGGCCACCGCGGGGCGCCCGTCGAGGGCGAGGGCGGCCAGCGGCGGGACGGCGCCCTTCAGCATGTCGCCCGCGAGCGTGAGGGCGGCGGCCGCCCGGCCCCCGGTGCGCAGCACGTTGGTGGCGCCCGGGTTGCGCGAGCCCACCGTGCGGGGGTCGGGCAGCCCCAGCAGGCGCGCCACCACGATGGCGGTGGCCACGGAGCCCAGGAGATAGCCGGCGAGGATGACGAGGGCGGCGGTGAGCATAGGCCGCCAATTGGACGGCGGGCCGGGCGCCGGGGTCAAGCTCGCCGCGGCGCGGGCGCTCCGGTATCCTGCGCGGCCATGGACATCGTCTTCCTGCGTGAGCTTCGCGTCGAGACCGTCATCGGCATCTTCGAGTGGGAGCGGCGCATCCGCCAGGTGGTGAGCCTGGACCTGGAGATGGCGACGGACGTGGCGCGCGCGGCGGCCTCCGACGCCATCGAGGACGCGCTCGACTACAAGGCCGTGGCCAAGCGCCTCATCCAGTTCGTGGGCGAGAGCCGCTTCCAGCTCGTGGAGACGCTCGCCGAGCGCGTGGCCGCGCTGCTTCGCGAGGAGTTCGGCATCCCCTGGGTGCGGGTGACGGTGAGCAAGCCCGGGGCGGTGCGCGGCGCGCGGGAGGTGGGCGTGGTGATCGAGCGCGGCGAGCGCCCCGCGGGCCGGGGGTCGTGATGCGCGCCTACGTCAGCGTCGGCAGCAACCTCTCGCCCGAGCGCCACGTGCCCGCGGCGCTCGCGGCCCTGGAGGCGCGCTTCGGTCCCCTGCGCGTCTCCACCGTCTACCGCTGCCGGGCCGAGGGATTCGAGGGCCCGGACTTCCACAACCTGGCCGTGGCCTTCGACACCGCCGAGCCGCCGGAGGCGGTGGCGGCGGCCCTGCGCGCCATCGAGGCCGCCCACGGCCGCCGCCGCGGGGGGCCGCGCTTCGCCTCGCGCACCCTGGACCTGGATCTCGTCCTGTGGGGCGAGGAAGTGGTCGCGCGCGCGGGCCTGCGCCTGCCGCGCGCGGAGGTGCTGCGCTACGCCTTCGTGCTGCGGCCGCTCGCCGAGATCGCCCCGGGGCTGCGTCACCCCGAGGCGGGCCGGACGCTCGCGGAGCTGTGGGCCGAGATGGCCCCTTCCGCGCCGCGCATGGAGCCGTTGGGCCGGCCCCCGGTCAGTGGTGGCCGCCGTGGGGGGGGCTGAACCAGACCCCGTGGAGAAGGCTCCAGCCGCCGTGATGCCACTCGCGCCATCCGTGACGGTAGACGTGCCGGTACCCGTGACGGTAGACGTGCCGCCACCGGTGGCCGTGGCCACCTGGGGCATCGTGGTGACCGGCCCCGTCCCAGCCGTGGGCCACCTCCTCGACCAGCACCTGGACGGCGAGCCCACCATGGGGGTGGTGGTCGTGCGCACCGGCCGGCCCCGCCCAGGCGAGGGCTGCCGTCAGCGCCATCGCGGCTGTCACGGCACCTGCCGATCTCCTGCCCATGCCGCACCTCCGTCGGGTCGGATGGGGGAACGGTTCCCCAGATTCGCACCGGCAATCCTTCCATACCTTGGCTGAACCGAACCTGAACGCACGCAGCCCTGAGACGCGTTTTGTGATCGCGTTCCCCGACCCGGCCCCGCGCCTGCCGTAGATTCAGGCTGGCGCCCCTTCCCCCCGGGGCGCCGCGCCGCCCCGGGGCGGCCGCACGGGAGAGAGGAGGAGAGGACGGTGGGCGCCGCCACCCGGCTCGTGGACGTCAAGGTCCTGCGCGGCTTCGAGCCGCTCGCGGGGCTCCCCCTGGACCGGCTCAAGGAGCTCGCGGCCAAGGCGCGCGTGATCCAGTATGCCGCGGGCCGGCCCGTCTACCGCCGGGGCGAGCGGACGCGCCACACCCTGTTCCTGCTCTCGGGCCAGGTCGTCTTCCGGCGCGAGGGCCGCCGCGACCAGACCGTGAAGGCCGGCAGCGCCCGCGCGCGCCGCGCCATCGTCCCCCCGGATGCCGGCACCGTCGAGGTCGTGGCCAAGGGGCAGGCGAGCCTGCTCTCGGTGGACACCGACCTGCTCGAGATCCTGCTGAGCTGGAACGATCCCGCCGCCTACGAGGTCACCGAGATCGACCTCGCCGAAGAGGAGGAAGGCGACGGCTGGCTCGCGCGCCTGCTGCAGCGGCCGGGCTTCCGGCGCCTGCCGGCCGAGGCGCTGCAGCGCCTCATGGGCCGCCTCGAGGAGGTGGCGGCGCAGGCCGGCGAGGCGGTGGTGCGCCAGGACGAGCGCGACGACGGGTACTACATCGTCAAGAGCGGGGCCTTCCGGGTGACGCGCCGGCCCGAGGCGGGCGCCGCGGAGGTGGAGCTGGCGCGCCTCGGCCCGGGCGACGGCTTCGGCGAGGAGGCGCTGATCACCGGCGGCGTGCGCAACGCCACCGTCACCGCCCTCGAGCAGGGCGTGCTGCTGCGGCTCGCGCGCCAGGACTTTCTCGAGCTGCTGGTCGGGCCCCTGGTGGAGTCCCTGGACGAGGAAGCCTGCGCCCGCCTGCTGCGCGAGGGCGCCGTGCTGCTGGACGTGCGCAGCCCCGAGGAGCACGAGCGCCAGCCCGTGGGTCTCAACGTGCCGCTGTCGGTGCTGCGGCTCAAGGCCGACAGCCTCGACCGCAGCCGCCGCTACGTGGTCTGCTGCGACGACGGCGCCCGCAGCCGCGCCGCCGCCTATCTCCTGGTGCAGCTCGGATTCGACGCGGTCCACCTCGCGGGCGGGCTCGCCGCCGCGGGGACGCCGGCAGGCGGCGAGGGGCAGGGCGCGGAGGTGGTGCCGCTGGCGGCGGCGCGCGAGGCCCGGGCGCGGCAGGCCCAGGAGGCCGAGCGCCGTGCCGAGCAGGCCGCCGAGCAGGCCCGGGCCGCCGACGCGGCGCGGGCGGCCGCGGAGCGGGAGCTGGCGGCGCTGCGCGCACGGCTGGCCGAGCTGGAGGGCGAGCTCGCCGCCGCGCGCGAGGCCGCCCAGGCGGCAGCCGCGGAGCGCGAGCGCCTCGCCGGGCGGGCGCAGGCGGCCGAGGCCGCCCGGCAGGAGGCGCAGGCGCGGCTGGAGGGCGCGGTCAGGGACGCGCGCGAAGCGGCGGGCGCCTCCCTGCGTGCCCTGCGCGACGAGGTGCAGACGCTGCGCCGCGAGCTCGCCCAGGCCCGCGAGGCCGCAGCCGCCTCGGCCGAGGCGGAGGAGGCCGCGCGGTCGCGGGTGGCGGAGCTGGAGCGGGCGCTCACCGAGCTTCAGGCGGACATGTCCGCGGCGGTGGAGCAGGCCCATGCGGACGTCGAGGGCCTGAAGCAGCGCATCGACAGGCTGGAGTCGGCACGGGCCGAGGCCGAGCGCCGGGTGGTCGAGCTCGAGCGCGACCTGGAGGCGGCCCGGGAGGATGCCGCGGCGGCGGCGCGGTCCGAGGAGGCCGAGGCGCGTGTGGAGGCCCTGGAGCGCGAGCTCGCCGAGGCGCGTGCGGCCGCCGAGCGGGCCCAGGCACGCGCGGACGAGCTCGCCGCCGCGCACGAGGCGGCCGAGGCCAGGGCCCGGGCGATGGCCCGGGAGCTGGAGGCGCTGAAGGCGCGGTCCGGCGAGGCCGAGTCGCTCCAGGGCCGGCTCGCCGAGCGCGAGCAGGCGCTGGCGCAGCTTCGGGCCCGGGTGGGCGAGCTCGAAGCGGCGGCGGAGGCCGCGCGCCGGCAGGAGGCGGATCTGCGCCGCCTGCTGGAGGCACGCGCGCGCGACGAGTCGGAGACGCTGGAGCGGCTGCAGGCCGAGCTGGCCCGGGCGCGGGAGGCGGAGGCCGGGCGGGCCGAGGCGGCCCGTCGGGCCGAGGCCGCCGCCGAGGCCGCCCGCGACCGGGCGGCCGCGCTGGAGCGGGAGCTGGCCAGCGCGCGGGCGGCGGCCGAGGCCTCGGAGGAGGCCCTGTGCGCGGCGCGCGCCGCCCTGGAGGAGGCCGGGCGCGAGCGCGATGCCCTGCGCGAGCGTACGGTGGAGCTGGAGCGGGCGCTCGCCGAGCAGGAGCGGGCGCTCGAGGCGCTGCGGGCGCAGGCCGAGGGTACGGAGGCCCTGCGCGCGGAGCTCGAGGCGGCCCGCGCCGCCCGTGACGAGGCCGCCGGCCGTGCCGCCGGGCTGGCGGAAGAGCTCGAGACCCTGCGTGCGCAGCTTGAGGCCGTGCGCGCCGAGCTGGGCACGCGCGTGCGGGGGCTCGAGGAGCGTCTCGCCGCCGAGGAGGCCGCGCGCGCCGCGGCGGAGTCAGAACGGGACGCGCATCGTGCCGCACTGGAGGCGGCGGGGCGCGAACGCGACGAGCTGCTGGAACGCATACGCGTCCTGGAAGCCGAGCTCGCCTCCCGCGAGGAGGCATTCGGTGCGTTGCGGGCGCAGGCCGAAGCCGATGCCGAGGCCGCCCGCGACCGGGCGGCCGCGCTGGAGCGGGAGCTGGCCAGCGCGCGGGCGGCGGCCGAGGCCTCGGAGGAGGCCCTGCGCGCGGCGCGCGCCGCCCTGGAGGAGGCCGGGCGCGAGCGCGAAGCCCTGCGCGAGCGTACGGCGGAGCTGGAGCGTGCCCTCGCCGAGCGTGAGGAGGCGCTGCGTACCGCCGAGGAGCGCGCGGCGAGCCTGCTGCGCACCCGCATCGGGACGCTCGAGCGCGAGCGCGACGAGGCCCGTGCCGCGCTCGAGCAGGCCGAGCGGCGCCGCGAGGAGGCCGAGGCACGGCTCGAGGCGGCCCGCGAGGAGGCTGCCCGGGCGGCCTGGAAGGAGGCGGCCGAGCGGCTCGAGCGGCTCGAGGGCGAACGGTCCGCGGCGCTGGGACGGGCGGAGGCGGCCGAACGCGCCGCGGCCGAGCTGCGCGGGCGGGTCGAGACGCTGGAGCGGGAGCTCGAGGCCGCGGGCGCCGCCCGCCGCGAGCTGGCCTCGCGCCTCGAGGCCGAGGCCGGCCGTGCGGAGGCGGCCGAGGCGCGGGCGGCCGAGCTGGAGGGGAAGGCGAAGGCCCTGGAGGCCGAGCTGGCCGAGGCCCGCGCCCGGCTGGGGGCGGTCCCGGAGCCGGGGGCGCTGGAGGCGCAGGCGCAGCGGCACCGGGAGGAGGTCCAGGCGCTGCAGGAGGCCGTCGATGCCGCCGTGGCCCGGGCCGCCGAGGCCGAGGTGGTGCGCGACGAGGTGCTGCGCGACCTCGAGCAGCTCCGGTCCGAGGCGCAGGAGGCGCGCCGGGCCCTGGAGGCCGTGCGCGCGGAGCTGGCCGAGGCGCGGGACGCGGTCGAGGCGGCGCGGGCCGAGCGGGATGCGGCCTTCGAGCAGGCGCGCGCGGCCGAGGCGGCCCGGCGCGAGGCCGAGCAGCGGATCGCGCGGCTGGAGCGCGAGCGTGCGGCCCTGGAAGCGCGGGCGGCCCAGGCCGGCGACGCCGCCACGGTGGAGGTGGCGCGCGTGGAGGCCGAGCTCGGTGCGCTGCGCGAGCGGCTCGCCGAGGAGACGCGGCGCGCCGCCGGGGCCGAGGCGGAGCTGGCCGCGCTGCGCGCGCGGCTCGAGGCCCAGGAGGACCGGACCGCGGAGGCCGAGCGGCGCGGCAGCGAGCTGGAGGCCGAGGTGCGCCGGCTCGAGGCGGCGCTCGAGGCCTTGCGCGCCGCGCATCCGGCCGGGAGTGTCACCATGGAGCCGGGCCCGCGGCGGCAGGAGCCGGAGCCGGTCGCGCCGGCCGGCGGCGGGCCGGGGCCGGCGCTGCCGGTCCCGGAGATCCCGCCGGAGGGCGGGCAGGCGCCGGCCCTGGCCGGGCCGCCACCGGGCGCGGGGCCGGCGGCCGCCGGGCCGGAGGAGGGGGATGACGCCTTCGTGGTGGCCGCGGCCGTGCCCGTGCTGGAGCCGGGGCCGGGCCCCGAAGGGGCGGAGCCTGCGCCGGCGCCGGAGGCGCCCGGGCCGGCCGCCGTCGCCCCCATCGAGCAGGCTCCCGAGGCCGCGCCCGCGGCCGGGCCCCGTCCCGGGACAGGGGTGGCCCCGGCGGAGACGGAAGCCGATCCCGCTTCCGGCGAGGGCCCCTCGTCGCGTCCGCGCCGCCGCGGCCTCCTCTACCTGGGCGTGGCCGCGGCGAGTCTCGCAGCGCTGGCAGTGACCGCCTGGGTGCTGCTGCGCGTCTCGCCGCCGCCGCCGGAGATCGCGGCAGAGCCGGTGGCGGCGGCGGGTGTCGTCGTCCGCGCCCCGTCGCCGCGCCGCGACGGTGGCGCGGCCGGGAACCCGGATGGGAGTGCCGCCGCCGGCGGGCCGGCGGCGCCTCGTCCGGCCCGCGCCGCCGGACGGGGCCGTCCTTCCGGGGACGCCGGCGGGCCGTCCGGCCGGCGGGAGGCGGCGGCGCCGGCCCGCCCGCATCCCGGCGCTGATGCGGCCGAGCGGCGGCTGCTCGCGGCCGCCGAGGCGCGCTGGCGGGCCCGCCTCGCGGCGGCGGCCGGCAAGGCGCCCGCCGCACCGGCGCCCGCCGCGGCCTCCGCGCCAGCGTCGGGTCCGGCCGCGGGCCGGGTGGCGGCGGAGAAGTCCGGCGCGCCCGAGACCCGCGCCGCTGCGCCGGAGCGGAGCGGACCGGAAGAGGAGGTCTACGAGGGTGATCCGGACGGATCCGACGCGTCCGCCGGAGGCGGCGCGGTGGGCGCCGGCCGGGAAGCGTCGCCCGGCGGGGCGGGGCTCGCCGCCGGCGCCGTCCCGGAGCCCCTGGCCGGCGGAGCCGCCGGCGCGTCGCCCCCTGCGCCGGGCCCGGTGGACGAGGAGACGGCGGCGTCCGCGCCCGCGGGCTGAGCCGGCGCGGCCGGCGTCCCTGCGGGACGCGGGGGGATCACCACCCGCGAGCTGCCGTCCGGGGCGCGTTCCCGGTATTCCATCACTGCCGCGGCCAGCGGCCAGCCCGTCGCCCGGTCCACCACCACCACGCTCCAGCGGCCCACGCCGTCGGGGCCGAGGCGCTTGCGCGAGTAGACCCGCCAGCGCGGCCCGCCCACGCGGAACGGCACCTCGGCCATCACCCGGCCCCCGTGCTTCCAGCGGTGGACGACGGTGCGTCCCTGGAGGCCGCGCAGGTCCGTGAAGAAGAGGACCTGACTGTCGCGCGTGTCCAGCGCGAGCACCTCGTCCACGGGCTCGCGCGCCACCACGGCGGTGGTGAAGAGCGCGCGGGCGACACGGGCGCCCGCAAGCTCCGGGGGCCGGCCGGCGACCGCCGGCGCCGGATCGGCGCCGCGCGCGGCGGGCGCGACGAGGGCCGCCAGCAGGGCGGCCGCGGCGAGCGTGCGAGACGGATTTCCGGTTCTCATCGGGGCACCTCCCTGTCCTGCGGCGGAACGACGACCCCGAGGCTAGCCGTGGCGGCAGCGGCCCGCCGTGCGGGCCGTCACACCCCCCCCGCGCGGGCGCGGATGCTCAGTGGCCCAGGCTGCGGCCGCCGTCGACGGCGAGTATCTGACCGGTGACGTAGTCGGCCTCGCGCACCAGGAAGAGCACGGCGCGGGCGATGTCGAGGGGGTCGCCGCGGCGCTTGAGCGCGGTGCGCTCGATGATGCGTCGCTTGGTGTCGGCGTCCATGCCCTCAGGCCACAGGATGGCGCCCGGCGCCACCCCGTTGACGCGCACCTCCGGCCCCAGCTCGCGCGCCAGCGCGCGCGTCAGCATGGCCAGCCCCGCCTTGGCGATGCTGTAGACGGGATGGCCGGCGAGCGGCCGTTCGGCGTGGATGTCCACCAGGTTGACCACGCAGCCCCCGCTCGCGCGCAGGTGCGCCGCGGCGGCCTGGGTGAGGAAGAAGGGCGCCTTGAGGTTGGTGCCGATGAGGTCCTCCCACTGGGCCTCGGTGACGCTGCCGAAGGGGGTGGGGTAGAAGCTCGAGGCGTTGTTGACCAGCACGTCGAGCCGGTCCCAGGCGCCCGCCGCCTCCTCCACCAGGGGGGCGAGGGCCTCGAAGCGGGTGAGGTCGGCGGCCGCGAGCCGCACCGAGCCCGGGCGGCGGGCCTCCAGCGCCGCGCGCAGGCGCTCGGCGGCCTCCCGGGAGCGGCGGTAGTGGAGCACCACGTTCATGCCTGCCCCGTGGAGGGTGCGCGCGATGGCGGCGCCGATGCGGTGGGCGGCGCCCGTCACCAGCGCCACGCGGCCCGCGAGCTCGCGTGCGCTATCATTGGCCTCGGCTTCCGTCATCCCCTCACGTCCCCGGCGTCCGGGCCTGCGCCATGCTACCGGCCCCCGCGCCGCCGGGCCAGCGCCGCAGCCGCACGCCCGCATGCGACCCACCCGCCAGCCCGGACGCTTCCGCCTCCCGCCTCCGTCGCCGGAGGCGGCCGCCCACAGCGCGCGCCTCGCGCGCGCCATCGGCGCCGCCATCGAGGCCGCGGGCGGCGCCATCCCCTTCGAGCGCTTCATGGAGCTGGCGCTCTACGCGCCGGGGCTCGGCTACTACGTCGCCGGGGCCCGCAAGCTGGGGGCGGCGGGCGACTTCGTCACCGCGCCGGAGCTGGGCGGGCTGTTCGGGCGCTGCCTGGCGAGCCAGTGCGCCGAGGTGCTGGCGAGGGTGGATGGCGACACCGTGGTGGAGTTCGGCGCGGGCACGGGGGCGCTCGCCGCGGACCTGCTCGCGGGGCTCGCCGAGGAGGGCCGCCTGCCGGCGCGCTACGCCGTCGTCGAGGTGAGCCCGGAGCTGCGCGCGCGGCAGCGCGAGACGCTCGGGCGGCGGGCGGGGCGGCTGGCGGAGCGGGTGGTGTGGTGGGAGCGGCTGCCGGAGCCCGGCACCGTGCGCGGCGTCGTCGTGGCCAACGAGGTGCTGGACGCGCTCCCCGTGCACCGCTTCCGCATCCGCGCGGGGGCGGTGCGCATGCTGGGCGTGGCGTGCGCGGGCGTGGGCTTCCGCTGGGTGGAGCTGGACCCCGCGCCCGCGCTCGAGCGGGCGGTGCGGGCGCTGGAGGCGGCCCTCGGCCGTCCCTTCCCCGAGGGCTACACGTCCGAGGTCTGCCTGCGGCTCGGGCCCTGGGTGGCCACCGTGGCCGGGCTGCTCGCCGCGGGCGCCGCCCTCTTCATTGACTACGGCCACCCCCGGGCGGAGTATTACCATCCCGACCGCAGGGATGGGACCCTCATGTGCCATTACCGCCACCGGGCCCACGGGGAGGCGCTCGCACGCGTGGGCCTGCAGGACATCACCGCCCACGTGGACTTCACCGCGGTGGCGGAGGCGGCCGCCGGGGCGGGCACGGAGGTGCTGGGCTACACCACCCAGGCCTGGTTCCTGATGGGCTGCGGGCTGGAGCGCCATGCGGCCGCACTCGCCGAGGCCCCCGCGCCCGCGCGCTGGCGCCTGGCGCAGGAGATCCGCACGCTGACCCTGCCCGGGGAGATGGGCGAGCGCTTCAAGGCCATGGCGGTGGGTCGGGCCCTCGACGGGCCGCTCATGGGCTTCGCCCTGCGCGACCAGCGCCACCGCCTCTAGCCCTCATGCGCGGACCGGACCCCTGCACCGTGCTCGTGGTGGACGACGACGCCACCAGCCGCCGCCTGCTCGCGCGCATGCTGGCCGGCGAGGGCTACACGGTGCTGGAGGCCGCGAGCGCCGAGGACGGCCTGCGCGTGGCCCTGCGCAGCACGGTGGACGCCTTCCTGCTGGACGTGCGCATGCCGCGCATGGGCGGCATCGAGCTGTGCCGCAGGCTGCGCATGGTGGCGCGCTACCGCATGGCGCCCATCCTGTTCGTCACGGCCGTGGACGAGGAGCGCTCCCTGCGCGAGGCCTTCGCCGCCGGCGGCGACGACTTCATCACCAAGCCCTTCAGCGCCGTCGTGCTGCGCGCGCGCCTGGGCGCGCACCTGCAGAAGCTCGAGTACTACCGCCAGCTCGAGCGCGTGCGGCGCAACCTCGCGCGCTACGTCTCGCCGCGCACCCAGCAGCTGGTGGAGGCCTACACCGTCACGGGGATCCTGCCGCCGCCCATCGCGCGCGAGGTGTGCGTGCTGTTCTCGGACATCCGTGGCTTCACGGCGCTCGCGCACGAGATACCGCCGGTGCAGCTCTTCGACATCCTCAGCCGCCACCTGGGCGTGCAGGTGGACCTCGTCTACAGCCACGGCGGCTACATCGACAAGTTCGGCGGCGACGGGGTCATGGCCGTGTTCGAGGGCCCGCAGAAGTCGGAGAACGCCTGCCGCTGCGCCCTCGACATCCTGGAGGCGGCGGCGGCCGATCCCGCCAACCAGGAGCGCCCCCTGCTGCAGGTGGGCATCGGGATCCACACCGGCGAGGCCCTCATCGGCAACATCGGCTCCGAGGAGCACCTGGACTACTCCGTCATCGGCCAGACCGTGAACATCGCCTCGCGCCTGTGCGACCTCGCCGAGCCCGCCGCGGTGGTGGTCTCGGAGGCGGTGGCGCGCGGCGTGCGCGACGAGGGGCTGCGCTTCGGCCCGGCGCGCACGGCCTGGGTGCACGGCCTGCGCGAGCCCGTGACGGTGCGCGCGCTCGAGCCGCCCTACCGCCCCGCGGGCGGCTTCCGCAACCGCGCCTAGCAGGCCGTTGAATACGGCCTGCGGGCGCCTCGACCGCCCGCCCCCTTGACACTACCGCGCGTGCCCGGCACCGTGCGCGCTCTGCGCGGCACGCGGAAAGGGCATGGACTGGAACCAGGTGGTGTGGCTGGCGGTGCTGCAGGGGCTGCTGGAGTTCCTGCCGGTCTCGAGCTCCGCCCACCTCGTCCTGCTGCCGCACCTTGCGGGCTGGCCCGATCAGGGCCTCGCCTTCGACGTGGCCGTGCATGTGGGGACGCTCGTGGCCGTGCTGGCCCACTTCCGCCGCGAGGTCCTGTGCCTGCTCGGCGGGTGGTGGCGCTCGCTGCGCGAGCGGCGGCTCGACGAGCATGGCCGCCTCGCCTGGGCCGTGATCCTGGCGACCGTGCCCGTGGGGCTCGCGGGCCTCGCCCTGGAGCCGCTGGTGGCGACGCACCTGCGTTCTCCCGCCGTCATCGCCTGGGCCACCGTCGGCTTCGGTCTGCTCCTGTGGGCGGCCGACCGTTGGGGGCCGCGCCGGCGTCCCCTGCGGGCGCTCGGCTGGCGCGACGCCCTGGCGGTGGGGCTCGCCCAGGCGCTGGCGCTGGTCCCGGGCGCCTCGCGCTCGGGCGTGACCATGACGGCGGGGCTCGCGCTCGGGCTCACGCGCGAGGCCGCCGCGCGCTTCTCGTTCCTGCTCTCGATCCCGGTGATCCTGCTCGCGGGCGGGCTGGAGACCGTGCGGCTCGCCACGGCGGGCGGGCCCGTGCCCTGGGCGGCCATCGGCGTGGGCGCGGCGCTCTCGGGGCTGACCGCCTGGGTGGTGATCGCGCTCTTCCTGCGCTGGATCGAGCGGGTGGGGATGGCCCCCTTCGTGCTCTACCGGCTAGCCCTCGGCCTGCTCCTCCTCTGGGCCTTCTGAGGCGGCCGGCTCGGGTCTGAGGCGACCGCGGGCCTCGCGGATGGCGGCGATGCGCGCCCGGCGCAGGGCCTCGCCGACGGCGGCGCCCTCGAGGCCGGCCTCCACGAAGCGGCGCGGCGAGACGGCCGCGGCCACCGCGCGTGCGGCACGCAGGAACCCGCCCTGGGGGTAGGGCTGCGATTCGTAGCCCGGCCGGCCGCGGCTGTCGGCCTCGCAGGCGAGCAGGAAGCGCTCGAAGCGCTCCGGGCGCCTGAAGGCGTCGGCGCGCTCGAGCAGCTCGAGCACCGTGGCCGGGCGCAGCTCGAGCGCCCGGTGGGCGAGGCCGTGCTCGGCGGCGGTGAGGACGGCCAGCTCGCGGAAGGCGGCCGGCGCGCGCAGCCGCTCGCTCACGGCGCGGGCGAGCTCGGCGCCGCGCGCCTCGTGGCCGCGGTGGCGCGGCCATTCCTCGGGAGGCGTCTCGCCCTTGCCCAGGTCGTGTAGGAGCGCCGCGTAGCGCACCTCGGGCTCGGGCGAGAGCCGCGCGGCCTGGTCCAGCACGAGCAGGGTGTGCACGCCCGTGTCCACCTCCGGATGGTGCTCGGGCGGCTGCGGCACGCCGAAGAGCCGGTCGAGCTCGGGAAGGATGCGCCCGAGCGCCCCGCAGTCGCGCAGCACCTCGAAGAAGCGCCGCGGGGCGGGCTCGGCGAGCGCGCGCGCGAGCTCCTGCCACACGCGCTCCGGCACCAGGTGGTCCACCTCGCCGGCGGCCACCATCCCGCGCATGAGGTCCAGGGTCTCGTCGGCCACCCGGAAGCCGAGCGGGGCGAGCCGGGCCATGAGGCGCGCCACGCGGAGGATGCGCACCGGGTCCTCCGCGAAGGCGGGCGAGACGTGGCGCAGCAGGCGCCGCTCCAGGTCCCGTCGCCCGCCGTAGGGGTCGATGAGCGTGCCGTCCGGCGCCTCGGCCATGGCGTTGATGGTGAGGTCGCGCCGGCGCAGGTCCTCTTCCAGGGTCACGTCGGGGGCGGTGTGGAAGGTGAAGCCGTGGTAGCCGGGCCCGGTCTTGCGCTCGGTGCGCGCGAGCGCGTATTCCTCCCCGGTCTCCGGGTGCAGGAAGACGGGGAAGTCCTTGCCCACGGGCCGGAAGCCGCGCGCGAGCATCTCCTCGGGGGTGGCGCCGACCACCACCCAGTCGCGCTCCCCCGCCGGCAGCCCCAGCAGCCGGTCGCGCACGGCCCCGCCCACGAGGTAGACCTTCATGCGGGGAAAGCTACCCGAAAAGGCCGGCCACGGGGAGCGCCGCAACGCCCGCAGGTGGGGTGACCTGCCCTCGGCACCGGTCCCGAACCCCCGGCGCCGGAATGCGGACGGGGCACGGCGGGCAGCCTGGATGCTCGCGCTGGTCGCGGCCGCGGCGGCGCTGGCCGGCTGCACGGAGCTCGGTTACTACGCGCGCCTTGCGGGCGGCCACCTCGGGCGGGTCGCGCGGGCCGAGCCGGTCGAGGCACTGCTGGCCGATCCGGCCACGCCGCCGCGGCTGCGCGAGCGGCTGCGGCTGGCCCGGGCGATGGTGCGCTTCGCCGCGGCCGAGCTCGGCCTGCCGGCGGACGGGTCCTATGCCCGCTACGTGGATCTCGGCGGACGCTGGCCCGCGTGGGCCGTCTTCGCCGCGCCGCGGCGGCGCATGGCGCTGCTCGCCTGGTGCCATCCGGTGGTGGGCTGCCTCGGCTACCGGGGCTTCCTGGACGAGGCCCGCGCCCGCGCCTTCGCGCGCCGGCTCGCGCAGCAGGGCTACGACGTGCACGTGGGCCCGGTGGCGGCCTACTCAACCCTGGGATGGACGGAGGACCTCATCACCTCGTCCATGCTGGCCTGGCCGGAGCCGCAGCTCGCGGCGCTGGTCTTCCATGAGCTGGCGCACCGGCGGGTGTACGTCCCGGGCGCGACCGCCTTCAACGAGGCCTACGCCACGGCGGTGCAGCGTGCCGGCGTGCGCCGGTGGCTGCGCCGCCGCGGCCGTCTGCGGGCGCTGGCCGCCTGGGAGCGGGAGGAGGCCATGGCGCAGGCCATGGCCGCGCTCGTGGCGCGCTACCGCCGGCGCCTGGCCGCGGCCTATGCCGCCCCGGGCACAGCGGCCGAGCGGATGCAGGCCAGGGCGGCGCTCGCCCGGGCGCTGCGCGCCGAGTACCTGCGCCTGCGCGCACGGCTCGGCAGCGAGGCCTGGGACGGCTGGACGCTCTCCGGCCTGAACAACGCCAAGCTGCTGGCCTTCGCCACCTACCGTGAGGATGTGCCCGCCTTCGAGTGCCTGCTGGCGGCCGCGGGCGGCGAGATCGCCCGTTTCCACGCCCGGATGGCGGCACTGGCGCGCCTGGATGCGGCGGCGCGCCGACGCGCGCTGGCGCGCGCCTGCCTCAGCGGAGCTGGCGCAGGGGGAGCTCGCGCCGGTAGCGGTTGAGGCGCAGGCGCCAGCCCTGCCGGCCCAGGTACCGGGGCGCCACGGCCTCCAGGGGGGTGGGCTCGATGCCGAGCTCGCGCAGGCCGTTGCGCGGCCCGCACACGCTCGCCACCTGGAGGGAGCGGTAGTTGTCGCGGGTGAAGGGCTTGCCGGGGACATGCTCCAGCACGGCCGCCTCCAGACGCGAGATCCAGTCGGGCAGCCCGACGACCACACGCCGCAGGCCCGCGGTGCGCAGGGCGTAGGCCACCAGCTCGCGCAGGGTGTACTCGCGCGGGCCGCACAGCGGGTAGCGCCGGCCGTGGGTGTGGGGATCGTCCAGCGCACGGGCGAGGGCCTCCGCCACGTCGCCCACGTGCACCGGCGCGAAGCGCGCCCGCGGGCAGGCGAGCGGGAAGACCAGGGGGACGGGCCGCGCGAGCGCCACGAAGCGGTTGAGGAAGCTGTCGCCGGGGCCGAAGATCACCGAGGGCCGGAAGCTGGTCACGTGCAGGCGTGCGTCCGCGGCGGCATGCACCAGGTCCTCGCCCTCGCCCTTGGTGCGGAGGTAGGCGCTCGCGCCGGCGCGCGCGTCCGCGTTGAGGGCGCTCATGTGCAGCAGGCGCCGCACGCCCGCCTCGCGGCAGGCGGCGACGAGCCGGCGGGGCAGCTCCACGTGCGCCTCCCGGAAGGTCCGGCCCCGCCCGCGGCCCTCGTTGAGGATGCCCACCAGGTTGACGGCGGCGTCGCAGCCGGCGAGCCGGCGCGCGAGCGTGGCCGGATCGTGGACGTCTGCCTCGACGAGCTCCACGGTCGGCAGCACCGTGAGCTCCCTGTGGGCCTCGGCGTTGCGGGTGAGCACCCGCAGGCGCCGGCCCTCGGCCGCGAGGCGGTCGAGGAGATGGCGGCCGACGAAGCCCGTGCCCCCGAGCACGCAGATGGTCCGGTGTGGCATGCTGGACTCCTCTCTTCTCCGGTCCCCTTCGCGGGTGCAGTGTAAGGCGAAGGGGCGGGATCCGGACAGGATCCGTCTCAGATCCGGGAGGTGGGCCATGGCCTTCAGGGCGGTCAACCCGTATGACGGGACGCTGATCGAGGAGGTGCCGGAGGCGACGGAGGCCGAGGTGGAGGCGGCGCTGGCGGCGGCCGCGCGCGCGGCCCCGGCCTGGGCCGCCACGCCCGTGGACGCGCGCTGCGCGGCCCTGCGCGCGGTGGCCGAATGCCTGCGGGCGCGGCGCGAGGCGTATGCGCGCCTCATCACGCGCGAGATGGGCAAGCGCATCGCCGAGGCACGCGCCGAGGTGGACAAGTGCGCCTGGGGCTGCGAGTGGTACGCGGAAAACGCCCCGCGCTTCCTCGCCGACGAGCCGGTGGAGACCGACGCCGCCCGCAGCCAGGTCGCCTACCAGCCGCTGGGGACGGTGCTCGCCGTCATGCCCTGGAACTTCCCCTTCTGGCAGGTGATCCGCGCCGCCGCGCCCGCGCTCGCGGCGGGCAACACGGTGCTCCTCAAGCACGCCTCGAACGTCCCGGGCTGCGCCCGCGCGCTGGAGGCGCTGATGCGCGAGGCGGGGCTGCCCGAGGGGGTCTTCCGGACCCTGATGGTCGGGGCAGGCCGGGTGGCGGCGGTGATCGCCGACCCGCGCGTGGCCGCCGTCACCCTCACGGGGAGCGAGGCGGCGGGCCGCAGCGTGGCGGCCGCCGCGGGCGCCGCCCTCAAGAAGACCGTGCTGGAGCTCGGCGGCTCCGATCCCTTCATCGTGCTCGAGGACGCGGACCTGGAGCGGGCCGCCGAGGTGGCGGTGACGGCGCGCTTCCAGAACGCGGGCCAGTCCTGCATCGCCGCCAAGCGCTTCATCCTGGTCGAGGCGGTGGCGGATGCCTTCCTCGAGCGCTTCCGCGCCCGCGTCGAGGCCCTGCGCCCGGGCGATCCCCTGGACGAGGCCACCACGCTGGCGCCCATGGCGCGCCACGACCTGCGCGATGCGCTCCACGCGCAGGTGCAGGACGCCCTCGGCAAGGGGGCGCGCGCGGTGACGGGCTGCGCGCCAGGCGAGGGGCCCGGCGCCTTCTACCGGCCCTCCATCCTCGACGGGGTGCGGCCCGGCATGCGCGCCTGGACCGAGGAGGTCTTCGGTCCCGTGGCGCTGGTGATCCGCGTGCGCGACGAGGCCGAGGCCGTACGGGTGGCCAACGGCTCGCCCTACGGGCTGGGCGGGAGCGTGTGGACGCGTGACGCTGGACGCGGCGAGCGCGTGGCCCGCGCCCTCGCCTGTGGCAACGCCTTCGTCAACGGCCTGGTCAAGAGCGACCCGCGCCTGCCCTTCGGAGGCGTCAAGGCCTCGGGCTACGGCCGCGAGCTCTCCTGGCACGGCCTGCGCGAGTTCGTCAACGTCAAGACGCTCTGGATCGGCGCCTGAGCCGCGCCTTCCTGCGAGGGCGCGGGGCTCAGCCGCCGGTGACGGACATGAAGCGCAGGGTCTTTTCCGGGCGCTCGCGGAACTCGTGGCGCTCGGGCTTGCGGGCGATGGCCGCGCGCACGGCCGCCTCCAGCGCCGCATCACTGGCACCGCCGCGCAGCAGGGGGCGGAAGTCGTAGCGGTGCTCCTGGCCGAGGCAGAGGTAGCAGACGCCCTCGGCCGAGAGACGCACGCGGTTGCAGGTGGCGCAGAAGTGCTGGGAGATGGGCGTGATGAAACCGATCCGTAGCCCCGTCCCCGCAAGCTGCACGTAGCGGGCGGGCCCGCCTCCCGGCATGGTGGCCGGCAGCAGCTCGAAGCGCGCGGCGAGCCGCCGGCGGATCTCATCCAGGCTGACGTAGCGCCGGCTCGCGGCCTGCCCCGTCGCGCCCATGGGCATGGTCTCGATCAGGCGCAGCGTGTAGCCGCCGGCCGCGCAGAAGTCCACCATGCGCTCGACCTCGTCGTCGTTGATCCCTCGCATGACGACCATGTTGATCTTGATGGGGTCGAAGCCCGCCGCGCGCGCCGCCTCCAGCCCCGCGAGCACCTTCCCGAGCTTGCCGCCGCCGGTGATGGCGGCGTAGCGCTGCGGATCGAGCGAGTCGAGGCTCACGTTGAGCCGCCGCACGCCCGCCGCGCGCAGGGTGCGGGCGAGGCGCGCCAGCCGCACCGCGTTGGTGGAGAGGCTGAGGTCCTCGAGGCCCGGGAGCGCGGCGAGCCGGGCGGCCAGCTCCGGCAGGTTGCGCCGCACCAGGGGCTCGCCGCCGGTGATGCGCACGCGCCGCACGCCGAGGCGCACGAAGGCGCCCACCAGGCGCTCGATCTCGTCGAAGCGCAGCCAGCTCTCCGGCTCGAGGAAGCCGTCGTAGCCCTTCGGCAGGCAGTAGCTGCAGCGCAGGTCGCAGCGGTCCGTGACGGACAGCCTCAAGTATTCGATGGTGCGGCCGAAGGGATCGACGAGGCGCGCGTCCATGCCTGCGAGCATAGCGTGGGCCCGGGCGCGGTCAACCCTGCCATTGATCCGGATCATTCTTGATCTGCGGCAATGATTCGGATCGCCGGCAGGGACATAAGCATGCTCGTGGGCACCAACCTTGTGCAGGTGCCGGCCACGACGGTGCAGGGAGAGGAAGGCTGCCGATGACCATGCTATCGCGAAGGTCTTTCCTGCGGGCGGATCCCGGCGGGCGACGGGCGGCGCCGTATCCGCCCTGGGCGGTGGCCGAGCCGCGCTTCCTCGAGCGCTGCGACGGCTGCCGGGCCTGCGTGCGGGCCTGCCCGGAAGGCATCCTGCGGGCGGGCTGGTCCGGCGTGCCGCACGTCGATTTCTCCCGCGGCGAATGCACCTTCTGCGCGGCTTGCGTGCGCGCCTGCGACCGCGGTGCGCTCGACGGGAGCATGCCGCGGCCGTGGGCCCTGCGCGTCTGCATCGGCGGCCAGTGCCTGGCCCGGCAGGGGGTGGCCTGCGGGGCCTGCGTGGATGCCTGTGGGCCGCTCGCCCTCGTCCTGCGCCCGGCGCCGGGCGGTGTCGCGGTGCCCGAGGTGGATGTGCAGGCCTGCACGGGATGCGGGGCCTGTGTCGCGCCCTGCCCCGTGGGGGCGGTGACGATGGAGGTCCGGATGGAGGCGGCGGCATGAGCATGAACATTTGCGGCGTGCTGGTGCGCGCGCGCCCCGAACGGCGCGCGGCGGTGGTGCGTGCGCTGGAGGCCATGCCCGGCGTGGAGGTCCACGCCGCCACGGAGGACGGGCGCATCGTCGTCACCCTGGAGCGCGCGGGCCGCGCGGGCGTGGCCGATACGCTCAGCGAGATGCACAACGTCGAGGGAGTGCTGACCGCCGCCCTCGTCTACGAGCACAGCGAGACCGGAAACGAGACGGAGGCCGAGCCATGCGACTGACCAGGCGCGAGTTCATCAAGGCCAACGCGGCCGCGGCCGCCGCGGCGGCCGCGGGCATCACCCTGCCGGGCGCGCGGGAGGCGCTCGCCGGCAGCGGACGCATCCGCTGGGACAAGGCGCCGTGCCGCTTCTGCGGCACCGGCTGCGGCGTGCTGGTGGGCGTCAAGGACGGGCGCGTGGTCGCCACCCAGGGCGATCCGGACGCGCCGGTCAACCGCGGCCTCAACTGCATCAAGGGCTACTTCCTCTCCAAGATCATGTACGGCAAGGACCGCCTCACCAGGCCGCTGCTGCGCATGAAGGACGGCAAGTACGACAAGAACGGCGAGTTCACGCCCATCAGCTGGGAGCAGGCCTTCCAGATCATGGCCGAGAAGTTCAAGGAGGCCCTCCGCACCAAGGGGCCGACCGCCGTGGGCATGTTCGGCTCCGGCCAGTGGACGGTGTGGGAGGGCTATGCCGCGGTCAAGCTCATGAAGGCGGGCTTCCGCTCCAACAACATCGACCCCAACGCCCGCCACTGCATGGCCTCGGCGGTGGCCGCCTTCATCCGCACCTTCGGCATCGACGAGCCCATGGGCTGCTACGACGACATCGAGCATGCCGACGCCTTCGTGCTGTGGGGCTCGAACATGTCCGAGATGCACCCCATCCTGTGGTCGCGCGTCACCGACCGGCGCCTGAGCGCCGACCACGTGCGCGTGGCGGTGCTGTCCACCTTCCGCAACCGCAACTTCGATCTCGCCGACATCGGCATCGTCTTCCGTCCGCAGACCGACCTCGCCATCCTCAACTACATCGCCAACCACATCATCCAGACCGGCCGCGTCAACGAGGACTTCGTGCGCGAGCACGTCAACTTCCGCGTGGGCGTGACCGACATCGGCTACGGCCTGCGGCCCGAGGATCCGCGCCAGCGGCGCGCCAGGAACGCCAAGAACCCGGGTGCCTCCAAGCCCATGAGCTTCGAGGAGTATGTGCGCTTCGTCTCGGAGTACACGCTGGAGAAGGTCTCGCGGCTTTCGGGCGTGCCCGAGAAGGAGCTGGAGGCGCTGGCCGAGCTCTACGCCGATCCGAAGACGAAGGTGGTCTCATTCTGGACCATGGGCTTCAACCAGCACACCCGCGGCACGTGGGTCAACCACCTCGTCTACAACGTGCACCTGCTCACGGGCAAGATCGCCGAGCCCGGCAACGGCCCCTTCTCGCTCACGGGGCAGCCCTCGGCCTGCGGCACCGCGCGCGAGGTGGGCACCTTCGCGCACCGGCTGCCGGCCGACATGGTGGTCAAGAAGAAGAAGCACCGCGAGATCGCCGAGCGCATCTGGAAGCTGCCGGAGGGCACCATCCCGGCCAAGCCGGGCTTCCACGCGGTGCTGCAGAACCGCATGCTCAAGGACGGCAAGCTCAACGTCTATTGGGTCATGTGCAACAACAACATGCAGGCCGCGGCCAACATGAACGAGGAAGGCTGGCCCGGCTACCGCAACCCGGACAACTTCATCATCGTCTCCGATCCCTATCCGACGGTGACCGCGCTCGCCGCCGATCTCATCCTGCCCACCGCCATGTGGGTGGAGAAGGAGGGCGCCTACGGCAACGCCGAGCGCCGCACGCAGTTCTGGCGCCAGCAGGTGCGGCCGCCGGGCGAGGCGCGCTCGGACCTGTGGCAGATCGTGGAGTTCTCCAAGTACTTCAGGGCCGAGGAGGTCTGGCCCGAGGAGCTGCTCGCCAGGAAGCCCGAGTACCGGGGCAAGACGCTCTACGAGATCCTGTTCCGCAACGGCCAGGTGGACAGGTATCCGCTGAGCGAGCTGCAGCCGGGCTTCCCCAACGACGAGTCCGAGCACTTCGGCTTCTACATCCAGAAGGGCTTGTACGAGGAGTACCGCCGGTTCGGCCTCGGCAAGGCCCACGACCTCGCCCCCTTCGAGATGTACCACAGGACCCGCGGCCTGCGCTGGCCGGTGGTGGACGGCAAGGAGACGCTGTGGCGCTACCGTGAGGGGTATGACCCCTATGTGAAGAAGGGTGAGGGCGTGCGTTTCTATGGCAAGCCCGACGGGCGCGCCGTGATCTATGCCCTGCCCTACGAGCCGCCGGCCGAGGTGCCGGACGAAACCTACGATCTGTGGCTGGTGACCGGGCGCGTGCTGGAGCACTGGCACTCGGGCTCCATGACGCGGCGCGTGCCCGAGCTCTACCGGGCCTTCCCGGACGCGGTGCTGTTCATGCACCCGGACGATGCGCGCGCGCGCGGGCTGCGTCGCGGCATGGCCGCGCGCATCCGCACGCGCCGCGGCGAAATCACCGCGCGCGTGGAGACGCGCGGGCGCAACCGGCCGCCGCGCGGGGTGGTCTTCATCCCGTGGTTCGATGCCGGTCGCCTGGTGAACAAGCTCACGCTGGACGCCACCTGCCCCATCTCCAAGGAGACGGACTTCAAGAAGTGCGCCGTCCGGGTGGAGCGGCTGCCGGAGGCCTGAGGCACGGGCGATGGCGGCAAGGGGCGGGCACCGGACGCGCAGCGGGCGCCGCCGCTTCCTGCGGGATGCGTGGCGGCTCGCGGCCGCGGCCGGCCTGGTGGGGCTGGGCCTGGCGGCGCACGGGCGGCGCGTGGCCGCGCGCCCGGCCCAGGCCCTGCGCCCGCCCGGTGCGCTGCCCGAGCGGGAGTTCCTGGGCGCCTGCCTGCGCTGCGGGCTGTGCGTGCGCGCCTGCCCCTACGGCACCCTGCGCCTGGCCTCGGCCGTGGGGCCCGTGGCGCCGGGCACGCCCTACTTCGTCGCGCGCGCGGTCCCGTGCGAGATGTGCGAGGACATCCCGTGCGTGGCCGCCTGTCCCAGCGGCGCCCTCGACCCGGCGCTGGAGGACATCACCCGGGCGCGCATGGGGATCGCGGTCCTGGTCGACCATGAGAGCTGCCTCAACTGGCGGGGGCTGCGCTGCGACGTCTGCTACCGCGTGTGCCCTCTGATCGACGAGGCCATCACGCTCGAGCCGCAGCACAACCGCCGCACGGGGCGGCACACCCTCTTCATCCCCACGGTTCACGCCGACCGCTGCACCGGCTGCGGCAAGTGCGAGAAGTCCTGCGTGCTGGAAGAGGCCGCCATCAAGGTGCTGCCACCGCGGCTCGCACGGGGCCGTGCGGGGGGTCACTACCGCCTCGGCTGGGAGGAGAAGGCCAAGGCGGGCCGGCCGCTGGTGCCGGGCCTGATCGACCTTCCCGACCGGCTGCCGGGAGGCGGGCCATGAGGCGGGTGCCGGGCAGGGCGGCGGCCGAGGCGCGCGGCCGGCTCGCCGCGCACCGGTGGCTGCTCGCGCGAAGGGCCGCGCAGCTCGGCGTCTTCGGCCTGTTTCTGCTGGGGCCGCTCGCCGGCGTGTGGCTCATACGCGGCAACCTCTCGGCGAGCCTGGTGCTGGATACGGTCCCGCTCACCGATCCCTTCCTGCTCGCGCAGAACCTGGCAGCCGGCCATCTGCCCGAGGCGGCCGCGCTCCTGGGTGGCGCGGTCGTGCTCGCCTTCTACCTGGCCGTGGGCGGACGCAGCTACTGCGGCTGGGTGTGCCCCCTCAACCCGGTCACGGACGCGGCCGCGTGGCTGCGCGCGCGCCTGGGGATCGCCGGCGGCGGGGCACGCGTCGATGCGCGCCTGCGCTGGGCGCTGCTGGCCATGGTGGTGGCGCTCGCCGCGCTGACCGGCACGGCCGCCTGGGAGCTGTACAACCCGGTCTCCATCGTGCAGCGCGGCATCATCTACGGCCTGGCGCCGGCCGCGGCCGTGGCGCTGGCCGTGTTCCTGTTCGACCTCTTCGTGGTGCCGCGCGGCTGGTGCGGGCGGCTGTGTCCCGTGGGGGCCTTCTGGGGGCTCGTCGGCAGCGGCGCGCTGGTGCGCGTGACCGCCCCGGCGCGCGAGCGCTGCGACCGGTGCATGGACTGCTACGCGGCCTGCCCGGAGCCGCAGGTCATCCGCCCGGCGCTGGAGGGCGGCGGCGCCCCGGTGATCCTCTCCGGACTGTGCACCAACTGCGGGCGCTGCATCGACGTCTGCCCGCAGGAGGTCTTCCGTTTCGGCACACGGTTTCACGGCAGGACCATGACCGCCGGCCTGCCCGGCGGACGGGAGGAAGCGACATGAAGAAGACGGCCATCGTCGGCGTGATGCTGGCCCTGGGCACGGCGGCAGTCGTCCCCGCGCTCCACGGCCAGGCGGGCAACGGGTCCAGCGGCGGCAACGGCGTGGTCTCGCTGCGAGGCAACGTCGCCATCGACGAGACCTCCCGCCCGCCGGACCTCAAGCGCTGGCAGCGCGACCGCAGGCCGTTGCCCCGCCAGCACGTGGGGCAGCCTCCGCTCATCCCCCATTCCATCAAGGGCTACAAGATCAACCTCAAGTTCAACAAGTGCCTCACCTGCCACTCCTGGGCCAACGCCGACGAGGCGGGCGCGCCCAAGGTGAGCGTCACCCACTTCAAGGACCGCGAGGGGAACGTGCTGGCCAACATCGCTCCCCGGCGCTACTTCTGCACCCAGTGCCACGTGCCGCAGGTGGACGCGCCACCCCTGGTCGAGAACACCTTCGAGCCTCTCAGGACCATCCATCCGGGCCGCTGAAGGGGGGCAGGTCATGAGCCAGGCGAGAGACGGGGACGGTGGCGGCATGGTCGCGCGGGTGCGGAGCTGGCTGCGCAGGCCCTGCGGGCGGTGGTCGCTGGGTACGGTGCTCGGCGGGGGGTTCGTGGCCGGGATCGTCTTCTGGGGCGGCTTCAACACCGCCATGGAGGCCACCAACACCGAGGAGTTCTGCATCTCCTGCCATGAGATGCGTGAATTCGTGTACCAGGAGTACAAGGACACCATCCACTACAGCAACCGCACCGGCGTGCGGGCCACCTGCCCCGACTGCCACGTGCCAAAGGAGTGGATCTACAAGTTCGTCCGCAAGATCCAGGCCACCAACGAGCTCTTCCACAAGGTGATGGGCTCGATCTCGACGCGCGAGAAGTTCGAGGCCAAGCGGCTCGAGCTCGCCCGCCACGTATGGGACTCGATGAAGAAGACGGACTCGCGCGAGTGCCGCAACTGTCACGAGTTCGAGTCCATGGACTTCACCGAGCAGCAGCGGCGCGCCGTGCGCCAGCACATCAAGGGGCTGGAGGGCGGCAAGACCTGCATCGACTGCCACAAGGGCATCGCCCACTCGCTGCCCGATCTGCGCGAGGTGGACGCGAGCGCCACCGCGGGCTGAGCGCACCCACCCTCACCCTCCCCGCCCCCTGCGGGCGGGGGGCGGGCCGGGGTGGGGGCGGCCCCGTCTCTCGCCTCTGGCCGCAGGCCCTCAGCCCACGGTCTGGTAGTACAGGTTCTGCGGGTGGTTCGCCTGGGCGAAGAAGAACCAGCGCTCGGCGAGCAGCCCCAGGTACTGCACGCCGAAGGCGGCCACGAGCGGCACGGCGCCGCCACCCTCCAGCCCCACGGCGAGCAGCAGCGCGGGCAGCGGGAAGGCCAGCACCAGGAAGGCCCAGCGCATCCCCTCGTACACTGCGGGGCTCGCCCCGTGGAAGAACTCGCGCGTGTTGAAGCTGCCGCACATGAAGCCTTGCGAGCGCTGCACGATGCGGCTGTGGCGCACGCCGATGGCGGTCTGCAGGGTGGACTTGGGCTTGAGGCGGGCGTTGCGCACCAGGGCGGCCACGCGCGTGGCCATGCCGAGCAAGGTGAGGATGATGGCCCAGCGCCCGAGGAAGGCCGTGTGCGGGGGTGAGGCCAGCGCCGCCAGCCCCGTGGCCGCGGTGAAGCCCGAGGCGACGCCCAGCAGGGTGTAGTTGATCACGGTGAGCGGCGTGTGCCACTCCTGCAGGAAGCGGATGCAGGCGTAGATCATGCCGGTGCAGAGGTAGAGGGCGAAGGCGAGGGCGGTGCCGATGCCGCCGACGAGCAGCGTCACGTGCCCCGGCAGCGGCAGGGCCTCGCCGAACAGGCGCCAGTCGAGCCCCAGCAGGTGGGCCAGCCCGTAGGCGGCCACCGTGGCCATCAGCGCCGGCAGCACGATCACCTCGCGCGACAGCCAAGAGGTGCGCCAGCGCGCGGCGGCGCGCCAGGCCCGCTCCGGGTGGCCCAGGTGGAAGAAGGAGGCGGCGAGCCCCAGGGACAGCAGCGCCAGCGCCGCGAGGCTCCCCCGGGTGTAGAAGGCCTGTGGCGGGGCGGGCAGCAGGTCGAGCGCCGCGTAGAGCTCCACCGTGTAGAGGGCCAGGAACAGGCCCTGGCCCGCGCCGATGAGGGTCGTCAGGAAGATGACCGAGAACGCGGGGTGCATGACGATCCAGCTCCTACCAGCTCGTGACGTCGTCGAGCGAGGGCTCGTCGAAGGCCGGACGGGGGAGCTTACGCTCCTTCTTGAGCGGGTTGTCCGCCCGCACCAGCTCCTCCTCCGTGACCTCGATGCGGGTCTTGCGCCGCGGCAGATAGTGGTTGGCGGGCTTGGTGCCCCACTCGGGCATGAGCGCGTAGCCGCCGCGCTCGCGGATGGCCACGGAGACCTCGGACTCGGGGTCGTGCACGTCGCCGAACAGCCGCGCATTCGTCGGGCAGGCCAGCACGCAGGCGGGCTTGCGCTCGGCCTCGGGGAGCGACTCGTCGTAGATCCGGTCCACGCACAGCGTGCACTTCTTCATCACCTTCTGGTGCTCGTCGAGCTCGCGCACGCCGTAGGGGCAGGCCCAGGAGCAGTACTTGCAGCCGATGCACTTGTCGTAGTCCACCAGCACGATGCCGTCCTCGGCGCGCTTGTAGCTCGCGCCCGTGGGGCAGACCGGCACGCAGGGCGGCTCCTCGCAGTGCAGGCAGCTCTTGGGGAAGTGCACCGTCTCGGTGAAGGGGAAGGCGCCCACCTCGAAGGTCTGCACGCGGTTGAAGAAGGTGCCGGTGGGGTCGCGCTCGTAGGGGTTCTGGTCGGCCATGGGTCCGGCCCAGCCGGAGGTGTTCCACTCCTTGCAGCTGGTGACGCAGGCGTGGCAGCCGACGCAGACGTTGAGGTCGATGACGAGGGCGAGCTGGGTCATGCCGGTTACCCCCTGCTTCAGGCGCGGGCCTTGCGGCGCGCCGAGAAGACCAGCCAGCGGCGCGGGCGCTCGGGCTCGCCGGGCACGGGGCGCGCCGGCTCGAACTCGGGTGCGCTGCGGGCGGGCTCGTCCGCGGCGGCCGGATAGATCCGCACCCGCACGTCGTACCAGCCGGCCTGTCCCGTGACGGGGTCGGAGTTGGAGATGCGGCCGCCCGCCGTGCCGGGCCTGGGCGATGCGGCATCGGGTTCGGCGGCGGTGCCGGCGGCAGGCCGCCCCGCCTGCGGGCGCTGCGGCGCTCCCCGCGACTGCGCGCTGCGCGCGCCCGTGTCCGCGCCGCCCGCCGTCCCGACCGGGAGCTCCTCGGTGATGAGGTGGTTGAGGAGGAAGCCCTCGCGCCCCTCGTTGGCGTCGGGGGCGAGGTTCCAGGCCCCGGGCTGCTTGCCGATGGCGTTCCAGGTCCAGACCGTGTTGGGTTCGACCGCCTCGGAGAAGCGGCAGCGGCAGCGCACCCGCCCCCAGGGCGACTCCACCCACACCCAGCCGCCGTCCTCGACGCCGATGCGCTCGCCGAGGCGCGGGCTCATGTAGAGGTAGTTGTAGGTATGGATCTGGCGCAGCCAGGCGTTCTGCGAGTCCCAGGAGTGGTACATGGCCATGGGGCGCTGGGTGACGGCGCTGAGCGGGTAGCGCTGCGTGTCCGTCACCTGCGCCTCGAGCGGCTCGTAGTAGAAGGGCAGCGGATCGAAGTAGGTCTCGACGCGCTTGCGCAGGCGCTCGGGCGGCCGCTTGCCAGGCCACTTGCCCCTGGCGGCGAGCCGGAACTTCTGCAGCACCTCCGAGTAGATCTGGATCATGATGGGCTCGGCGTAGCGCGTGAGGCGGTGGCGCTGAGCCCACTCCAGGTAGCCCTGGTTCCAGTTGCGGAAGTACTGGTAGCTGCGCGGCAGCTCGTAGTGGAAGACGCAGCCGTTCTTCTCGTACATCTCCCACTGGCGCGGGTTGGGCTCGCCGCGCAGGTGCTTCTCGCCGCCCCTGCCGCGCCAGCCGGCGAGGAAGCCGATGCCGGAGCCGGGCTCGGTCTCGTAGTTGACGATGAAGTCCGGGTAGTCGCGGTACTTGCGCGAGCCGTCCGGGTTGACGAAGGCCGGGAGCCGCAGGCGCGTGCCGAGCTCGATGAGCACCTCCTGGAAGGGCTTGCATTCGCCGAGCGGCGGCACCACCGGGATGCGCACCGAGTCCACCGGCCCGTCGAACTCCGAGATGGGCCGGTCGAGCAGGCTCATGACGTCGTGGCGCTCGAGGTAGGTGGTGTCGGGCAGCACCAGGTCGGCGAAGGCCACCATCTCCGACTGGAAGGCGTCGCACACCACCAGGAAGGGGATCCTGTACTCCCCGTTCTCGTCCTTGTCGTTGAGCATGCGGCGGATCTCCACCGTGTTCATGGTGGAGTTCCAGGCCATGTTGGCCATGAAGATCATGAGCGTGTCGATGCGGTAGGGGTCGCCGCGCCAGGCGTTGGTGATGACGTTGTGCATCAGCCCGTGCACCGACAGCGGGTACTCCCAGGAGAAGCCCTTGTCGATGCGCACCGGCTCGCCGCGCTCGTCCACGAAGAGGTCGTCGGGGTCGGCGGGCCAGCCGAGCGGCATGCCGTTGAGGGGCTCGCCCGGGCGAACGTCTGCGGGGCCCTTGGGCGGCTTGGCGCAGGGCGGGATGGGGCGCGGGAAGGGCGCCTTGTGGCGGAAGCCGCCGGGCCGGTCGATGGTGCCCAGCACCGTCATCAGGATCGAGAGCGCCCGGATGGTGTGGAAACCGTTGGAGTGGGCGGCCAGGCCCCGCATGGCGTGGAAGGCCACGGGGTTGCCCGTCACCGACTCGTGCTCCTTGCCCCAGGCGTCGGTCCAGGGGATGGGGAGCTCGATACGGTAGTCGCGCGCGGTCACGCCCATCTCGTGGGCGAGCCGCCGGATGGTCTCGGCCGGGATGCCGGTGATGCGTGCCGCCCACTCGGGCGTGTAGTCCTTGAGGCGGTCGACCAGGAGCTGGAAGGCCGGCTTGACCGGCGTGCCGTCGTCGAGGCGGAAGCTGCCGAGGAGGTAGGGGTCGGCGCCCTCGGTGTGGGTGCGCACGGGCCGGTCGGTGTGGCGGTCCCACCAGAGCTGGTTCTGGGGGTCGAAGCAGCCCTCGGGGGCGGGATCGTCCGTGCGCACGAACAGGCCCTCCTCGGGGCTCGCGGGGTCCACGTTCACCAGCTGCGGCGCGTTGGTGTAGCGCACCAGGAAGTCACGGTCGTAGAGGCCCTTGCGGACGATCTCGTGGGTGATGGCGAGCAGCAGGGCGCCGTCGGTGCCGGGGCGGATGGGCACCCACTCGTCGGCGATGGCCGAGTAGCCCGTGCGCACCGGGTTGATGGAGATGAAGCGCCCGCCCCGGCGCTTGAACCTGGAGATCGCGATCTTGAGCGGATTCGAGTGGTGGTCCTCGGCGGTGCCGATCATCACGAAGAGGCGGGCGCGCTCCAGGTCCGGGCCGCCGAACTCCCAGAAGGAGCCGCCGATGGTGTAGATCATGCCGGCGGCCATGTTGACCGAGCAGAAGCCGCCGTGGGCCGCGTAGTTGGGCGTGCCGAACTGCTTGGCGAAGAGCCCCGTGAGGGCCTGCATCTGGTCGCGGCCGGTGAAGAGGGCGAACTGCTTCGGGTCGGTCTCGCGGATGCGCGCGAGGCGCTCCTCCAGGATGCGGAAGGCCTCGTCCCAGGAGATGGGCTCGAACTCGCCCGCGCCGCGCTCGGCGCCCGGCTTGCGCAGCAGGGGCCGGGTCAGGCGCGCCGGCGAGTACTGCTTCATGATCCCCGAGGCGCCCTTGGCGCAGATCACCCCCTTGTTGAGGGGGTGGTCGGGATTGCCCTGGATGTAGCGGACCTTGCCGTCCACCACGGTGACGCGGATGCCGCAGCGGCAGGCGCACATGTAGCAGGTGGTGTTGCGCACCTCCATGCGCCCGCCGGGGGCCTGGGACTCGGGTATGGGCTCGCTCATGATCTTTTGAGGCCTCTGCGTGCTCGGCGCGTCGTGCCGCGCCGGATGCGGGAGCTCGGCACCTTAGCCCCTGCCGAAAATTGAGGCCAATCGGCATTTTTGAGGAGCTCATAAATATTATGAATTTCTAATATTCAAGCTGAGCGGCATCCAACGGGCAGGGAATGAGAATTATTTGCAGATCAAGCCCTTGGGAAGAGCCGCATGTGATAAATGCCCCTTATGGGCAGGCAAGAGAAAACTGGTTGGACTTGCCGGGTGAAAGGTCTATCGTTATACGCCCCTCACGCCCGAGGGCGGCCCCGCCGGCTGCACCGGGCGGCCGAATCCAGCGCAGGCGAGTCAACGGGATAAGCATCCCGGCTGCACAGAGACGACGGGAGGCGCGATGTCGAGACTGGTCAGACCCCACGGCGGCGGCGAGCTCAAGCCCCTGCTCCTCGAGGGCGAGGCGCTCGCCGAGGAGAGGAAGCGTGCCGAGACCCTGCCCCGCGTGACGCTGAGCTCACGCGAGGCGGGCGACATCATCATGATGGGCATCGGCGGCTTCACGCCGCTCGAGGGCTTCATGACCCGTGCGGACTGGGAAGGGGTCTGCGACGGGATGAAGATGGCCAACGGGCTTTTCTGGCCCATTCCCATCACGCTCTCCACCGACCAGGCGACGGCCGATTCCATCAAGGAGGGCCAGGACATCGCGCTCTACGACCCCGAGCGCGACGAGATCCTCGCCACCATGAAGGTCACCGAGAAGTACACCATCGACAAGGCCCACGAGGCCATGATGGTGTACAAGACCACAGACCTCGAGCACCCCGGCGTCAAGATGCTCATGGAGCAGGGCGACGTGAACCTCGCCGGGCCGGTGAAGGTGCTCTCCCAGGGCGGCTTCCCCGAGAAGTACGGCGAGCTCTTCAAGACGCCGGCCGAGACGCGGGCGCTGTTCGAGTCCAAGGGGTGGAGCACGGTCGCGGCCTTCCAGACCCGCAACCCCATGCACCGCTCGCACGAGTACCTCGCCAAGATCGCTATCGAGATCTGCGACGGTGTGCTGATCCACTCGCTGCTCGGCAAGCTCAAGCCCGGCGACATTCCCGCCGAGGTGCGCACCCGCGCCATCGACACCCTGATCGAGAACTATTTCGTCAAGGACACGGTGGTGCAGGCCGGCTATCCGCTGGACATGCGCTACGCCGGGCCGCGCGAGGCGCTGCTGCACGCACTGTTCCGGCAGAACTACGGCTGCTCGCACCTCATCGTGGGGCGCGACCACGCCGGCGTCGGCGACTACTACGGGCCCTTCGACGCCCACAAGATCTTCGACGAGATCCCGGCCGACGCCCTCGAGACCAAGCCGCTCAAGATCGACTGGACCTTCTGGTGCGACAAGTGCGAGGGCATGGCCTCCATGCGGACCTGCCCGCACGATGCCGAGCACCGCCTGCTCCTTTCGGGCACCAAGCTGCGCAAGATGCTCTCCGAGGGCCAGGAGGTGCCGCCGCACTTCAGCCGGCCCGAGGTGCTCGCCATCCTCCGCGAGTACTACGAGAGCCTGAGCGAGGACCAGAAGGTCAAGGTCGAGCTCAAGGGCCACTCGGCCCGCTGAGAGGGCTCCTGGAGGCCGCCGGCGGCGGTCGGCGGCAGGTTGTACAACCTGAGAACGCAAGCGAAACGGAGAAACCGCCATGCCTACGTACGTACGTACCGACAAGTGCGATGGCTGCAAGGGTCAGGACAAGACCGCTTGCATGTACATCTGCCCCCACGACCTGATGAAGCTGGACAAGGACGGCTCCGAGACCGGCTGGGCGATGAAGGCCTTCAACCAGGAGCCGGAGCAGTGCTGGGAGTGCTACAGCTGCGTGAAGATCTGCCCCCAGCAGGCCATCGAGGTCCGGCACTATGCCGACATCGTGCCCCTGGGCGCGCAGGTGCAGCCGCTGCGCGGCACCGATTCCATCATGTGGACCATCCGGTTCCGCAACGGCACGATCAAGCGCTTCAAGTTCCCCATCCGCACCACGCCCGAGGGCTCGGCCGATCCGACCGCCGGCAAGCCGAAGCCGGACAAGGCCGACCTCACCAACCCGGCGGTGCTGTTCACCAAGGACACGCACCCGGGTGACATGGGCCAGTTCGTCGCCGGCTGAGGCGCGGCGCACGGGGGAGCTGGGCCGGACCGGCCCATGCTCGCAAGGATCCGGACAACCACGCATCGAGAGGGTAGCTAGAGATGGCTGAATACGAGTTCGGAAATCCCGAGATCGTCGAGGAGGAGGTCGATATCCTCATCATCGGCGGCGGGATGGCGGCCTGCGGCTGCGCTGTGGAGATCGTCCAGTGGGCCGACGGCACGGACCTCAAGATCAAGCTCGTGGACAAGGCCGCGCTGTCGCGCTCCGGCGCCGTGGCCCAGGGCCTGTCGGCGATCAACACCTACATGGGTGAGAACGACCCCGCCGACTACGTCCGCTACGTGCGCGGCGACCTCATGGGCATCGTCCGCGAGGACCTGGTCTATGACGTCGGCCGCCACGTGGACTCCTCGGTGCACCTGTTCGAGGAGTGGGGCCTGCCGATCTGGAAGCAGCCGGGCGACGAGGGCAAGAAGCTGGTCGAGGGCGGCAAGCCCGTGCGCTCCGGCCGCTGGCAGATCATGATCAACGGCGAGTCCTACAAGTGGATCGTGGCCGAGGCGGCGAAGAAGGCGCTCGGCATGGAGAACATCCAGGAGCGCGTCTTCATCGTCAAGCTCGTCAAGGACAAGAACGACCCCGAGCGCGTCGCCGGCGCCGTGGGCTTCTCGGTCCGCGAGCACAAGGTCTACGTCTACAAGTTCAAGTGCTGCCTGCTCGCCTGCGGCGGCGCGGTGAACGTCTTCCGTCCGCGCTCGGTCGGCGAGGGCACGGGCCGCGCCTGGTATCCGGTCTGGAACGCCGGCTCCACCTACGCCATGGCCCTGGAGGTGGGCGCCGAGGCGACCATGATGGAGAACCGCTTCGTGCCGGCCCGCTTCAAGGACGGCTACGGCCCGGTCGGCGCCTGGTTCCTCCTGTTCAAGGCCAAGGCGATGAACGCCTACGGGGAGGACTACCAGACCAAGAACGCCCATACCCTCGAGGAGCACGGCTACGGGCGCTATGCCAACGGGCCGAAGATGGGCACCTGCCTGCGCAACCACCTCATGATGAAGGAGATGCGCGAGGGCCGCGGTCCCATCTTCATGGACACGCCCACCGCCATGGCCAAGCTGGCCGAGACCATGACGCCCAAGGAGATCAAGCACCTCGAGGCGGAGGCGTGGGAGGACTTCCTCGACATGACCATCGCCCAGTGCGGCATCTGGGCCGGCGAGAACATCGAGCCGGACAAGAAGATGTCCGAGCTCATGCCCACCGAGCCGTACCTGCTGGGCTCCCACGCCGGCTGCGCCGGGCTGTGGGTCTCCGGCCCCGAGGACCTGCCGGGCGTGCCCGACCACTACCACTGGGGCTACCGCGCCATGACCACCGTCAAGGGCCTGTTCACGGCCGGTGACGGCGTCGGTGCCTCGGGCCACAAGTTCTCCTCGGGCGCCTTCACCGAGGGTCGCATCGCCGCCAAGGCGATGGTCAAGTTCGCCCTCGACAACAAGGACTGGAAGCCCGAGCTGGCGAAGTCGGTCGACGAGCTGGTGAAGGAGATCTACCAGCCCGTGATGACCTTCCTCGAGCACAAGGACTACACCACGGCGATCGACGTCAACCCCCACTACATCACGCCCAAGATGCTGCAGTTCCGTCTGCAGAAGATCATGGACGAGTACGTGGGCGGCGTCGCGACCTGGTACCAGACCAACGCGAAGATGATGGAGATCGCCGAGCAGAAGCTGCAGATGCTCAAGGAGGACTCGCTCAAGATGCGGGCGAAGGACCTCCACGAGCTGCTGCGGGCCTGGGAGAACTACCACCGCATCATCGCGGCGGAGGCTCACCTCAAGCACATCAAGTTCCGCGAGGAGAGCCGCTACCCGGGCTACTACTACCGCACGGACTTCATGGACATCGACGACGACAACTGGAAGTGCTTCGTCAACTCCAAGTACAACGCGGAGACCGGCGAGTGGACCTTCCGCAAGGTGCCCTATGTGCAGCTCATCAAGCCGGCCGACGACGAGCCGGAGGGCATCAAGCACCCGGGCGCCAAGGTCGCCTGAGTCGGTCTGGCGGAGTCATGCCGGCGTCGGGGCCGGGCGCGGGAGCGCCCGGCCCCTTTTCCTTTGTTGGACCTGAAGACCATGACGGGGCCGTGGCCTCCTGGGCGGCGGCCTGACGCAGCGGGGAACGAGGCCATGAGCGACATCGGCAAGCTGGTGCAGGATCCGCCCAAGGGACCGATCGAGCCCGTGCGTCTGGGGCTCGACGATGTCATCCAGTTCCACTGTCGGCCCGGCATCGCCTGCTGGAACGCCTGCTGCCGCAGCATCGACATCCAGCTCACACCCTATGACGTGCTGAGGCTCTCGCGCAGGCTGGGCATTCCCACCTGGCGGTTCCTCGCCGAGCACGCCGTGCAGTTCGACCTCGATCCGCACGGGATGCCGGGCATCAAGCTCAAGCCGGTCGAGGGCGGCACGGAGTGCCGCTTCCTGCGTGAGGAGGGCTGCGGGGTGTACGAGGACCGCCCCGCCGCCTGCCGCTACTATGCGCTCGGCGCCATGGGGCTGCGCAGGATGGGCACCAGCGAGGTGGAGGACATCTACTTCCTGGTGAAGGAGCCGCACTGCCTCGGCCACAAGGAGCCGCGCCGCATCACGATCCGCGAGTACCGGCGCGAGCAGGGGGTCGAGAAGTACGACGACATGAACCGGGAGTGGCGCGAGATCGTGCTCAAGAAGCGCTCTTCCGGCCCCACCATCGGCGCGCCTTCCGAGCGCAGCTTCGACCTCTTCTTCATGGCGAGCTACGACCTCGACAGCTTCCGGCTCTTCACCCAGAGCGAAGGCTTCCGCGAGATGTTCGACCTGCCGGAGGCCGAGCTGAAACGGCTCGAGGAGGACGACGAGGCGCTGCTCGCCTTCGCCATGCGCTTCCTGAAGCAGGTCCTGTTCGGCGAGCAGACCATCCCCCTGCGGCCCGGGGCGCGGGAGCGGCGCCTGGCGCGGCGTAAGGACAAGATCGAGCAGCGGCTCAAGGCCGAGGCCGCGCGCCGCGAGGCGCACGATCCGAGATATGACGAACCCGGCGAGGACGAGGGCAAGGGGAAGAGCGACTAAAGGAAGGGCTGAAAAATCTCGATTTTTCAGGGCTTCCCCGCGGCCAGGGACGGCCGCGGAATGGTCCATGCACAGGGAAGTGCATGACGACAAACGGAAAATCGAGATGGACCGCGAAGCGCCATCGCGCTGATCAGTCCGCGCAGCGGATTGATCAGAGTTTCCGTTCACTATCTGCGATACAGGCCACGCTCGCGCGCGCGCTTCTCCTGCTCCACCTCCTTCATCACCAGGCGCAGGGCCTCCAGATAGGGCACGGTGCCGTTCTCCCGGATGACACGCCGGCCCGCCGAGCTGTGGGCGAACTTCACGAACTTCTCGAGCTCGGCGTAGCCGGGGTGGTTGGGGTTGAGCACCAGGTAGAGGGGGCGGTAGAGGAGGTACTCACCCTTCCTGATGTTCTCGAAGGTGGGCTCCTTGCCCTCCAGCTTCAGGATCTTGACCTTGCGCTTGCGGGCGCTGGAGATGCCGGTGATCCCGACGGCATTGACGTCCTTCTCCACCGCCTTCTCCAGCGGGCCCGAGGACTTCACCACCTTGTAGGCCTTGAACTCGACGTCGTAGTCGGCGAAGACCAGCTTGCGGATGGCCCGCCCCACGCCGGAGATCTTGCCGCGGCGAACGTACAGCCGGATGGGCGCGTCGTTGCCGCCGAGCTCCTTCCAGTTGCGGATCTTGCCCAGGTAGAGGCCGCGAATCTGGTCGAGGGTGATGTCGGAGACGGGGTTGTCGGGGTGGACGATCACCGCCAGCGCGTCCCAGGCCACCGGACGGAGCTCGGCGCCGAGCTCCTGCGGGTGGCCCGTGATCTTGTTGCGGCAGGAGCCGCCGATGTCGGCCTTGCCGGCGGCGACCTCGCGGATGCCGCGCGTGGCGCCTCCGCCCTCGATCTCGATCTTCACGCCGGTCCTGGCCTCGTAGGCGGCCGCGAGCTCCTTCATGAAGGCCTTCTTGGTGATGCCGCAGCCGACCCAGCGGTAGGTCTTCTTGGACGGTGCCGCAGCCGGACCGGGCTTCGCGGCACCCTGATCTGAGGCGCCCAGGACGTTCCCCACGGGAAAGGCCAGGGTGGCGGCCAGGATGCCGCCCGCCAGGAAACGCAACCCGCGCATCGCTCCATCCTCCTGTTATTTATGTGCGGTTGTGCGTGGCTGTAAACAACCATTATAGGATGAGACGTCCACCGTTTGACTGCCGGACGGTGCCGCAGGTCGCCGGCCGGTATGGCAATTCAGAATATCCTTCTTTGCTGTGGGACGCGCGGAGCCAAACAAAAGGGGGCCGGTTGGCCCCCCTGATCCGCGAACGACGGAGGCGTCCTAGCGCTTGGCGATCTCCTCGAGCTTGGTGGCCGGGATGACCTGGCCGTCGAGGCCGGCCTCCTTGGCGCTCTTGCCGTAGGCGACGGCCAGCAGCGTGGAGTAGTAGACCACCGGCATCTTGAACTTGGTGCCATACCTCTTGTTGATCTGTTCCTGGTAGACCTCCACGTTCATCTGGCACACGGGGCAGGGGGTGACGATCATGTCGGCGCCGCCGTCGTAGGCCGCCTCGATGATGTCCTTGATCATGGCCTGGCTCTTCTCGGGCTCGGAGAAGGCGAGCGCCCCGCCGCAGCACTGCACCTTCTTCTCGTAGTCCTCGACCGGCTCGGCCCCCACGGTCTCGATCATCTTGTCGAGATACTTGGGGTTCTCGAAGGACTCGCCGGCGATGCCGAAGGGGCGGTTGGTCTGGCAGCCCACGTAGCCTGCGATCTTGAGGCCCTCGAGCGGCTTCTTGACGTGCTTGCCCAGCTCCTCGTAGCCGATGTCCTCGATCAGGACCTCGACCATGTGGCGCACGCGCTGCTTGGCCTCGTACTTGAGGCCTGCTTCGGCCAGCGCCTCGTTGCATTCCTTCATGAGGGCGTCGTCCTCGAGCAGGCGCTCCTTGGTCTCGCGCTGGGCGAGCCAGCACGCGGCGCAGGTGGCGACCACGTCGAGCTCGGGATTCTCCTGCTCGGCGATGGCCAGGTTCCGCGCGTTCATGGCGAGCCGCGGAAGCTCACCCCCGCCCGCGTAGCCGATGGAGGCCCCGCAGCAGTTCCAGTCGGGGATCTCCTTGAGCTCGATGTCGAGGACCTCGCACATGGCCATCACCGAGGTCTCGTAGTTGGAGGCCGAGGCGTTCTTCTCGGCCGTGCAGCCCGGGTAGTAGTGGTAGGTCTTCTTGGCCATGGTTCAGCCTCCGAACTTGGCCGCCTTCGCGAGCTCGATCTCGCGCGCCTTGGCCAGGATCTTCTGGATGTCACGCTTGCCCTTGCAGCCCTTGTGGAAGAACAGGCCCCAGGGGTTGAAGCGCTTTGCCTTCAGCATTCCCAGCCCAACGGGCAGCATCTCCAGGGCGCGCTTGATGCCGGCCGAGAAGCCGTCCATGAAGTAGAGCTTGATGCTCAGCACGGTCTCGTTCACGCGTCCGTGCTTGGCGATGTTGTCCCAGAACATGAGCGCGAAGCGGCGTGTCGGGTTCTGCTTGGGTGCGAGACCCAGACGCTCGGCGTAGTGGGCGAGCCCGTGCATGATGTGCGTGATGGGCAGCCCCCGGGGGCAGCGCACGATGCAGTTGTAGCAGGAGGTGCACATCCACATGGACTCGCTCTTGAGCACCTCCTCGCGCTTGCCCGCCCGGATCATCATGAAGATCTCCTGGGGCGGGTGCTCCCAGTAGGGGCCCAGGGGGCAGGAGCCCGAGCAGACCCCGCACTGCATGCACATCTTGACCCACTCGCCTTCCTCGACGTTGGCTTCCACCTCCTTGAGGAAGCTGTTGCGGTATTTCTCCACCATCTGCGCGTTCAGGTCGCTCATGGTCCCGCCTCCTCAGAACTTGAACGGGCTCATGCCGATCTTCTCGATCAGCTGCTCCATCTCGTTGATGAGCCGGGGCGCCCGCTCGATGTCGGTGATGGCGACCTCGTAGGTCTGCACGCGCTCGACCTCGAGCTGGAGCTGCTCGAGCGAGTCGCCGATCTTGCCCATGCGGTAATGGGCCATCTCCGAGCCCTTGACGAAGTGGCACTGGTAGTTCTCGCCCTTCTGGCAGCCCATGAGGATGACCCCGTCGTAGCCGCTGTTGAGGGCGTCGGTGACCCAGATGGTGTTGACCGAGCCCAGGCAGCGCACGGGGACGATGCGCACGAAGGGGCTGTAGTGGATGCCGTTCTGGGCCGCCATGTCGAGGGCCGGGTAGGCGTCGTTCTCGCAGGCGAGCACGAGGATGCGCGGCTTCTCCGAGAACTCGTCGGGGATGTCCACCGCCTTGATCTGCTGGCCGACGGTGTCCACCGAGTAGTTCTCGAAGGAGATCACGCGCACGGGGCAGGCGCCCATGCAGGTGCCGCAGCGCCGGCAGCGCGACTCGTTGAAGACGGGATAGCGCTCCTCGTCCTCGTCGATGGCGCCGAAGGGGCACTCCACCGTGCAGCGCTTGCACTGGGTGCAGCCGTCGCGCCGGAAGCTGGGGTAGCTGAGGTCGCCCACGCGCGGGTGCGCGGCGCGCCCCTTGCCCGCGTTCTCGAGGGCCTGGATGGCCTTGAGGGTGGCGCCCACGGCGTCCTCCATGGCCTGGGTGATGTCCATGGGCCTGCGGACGGGGCCGGTGGCGTAGATGCCGGTGCGGCGCGTCTCGTAGGGGAAGCAGATGAAGTGCGAGTCGGCGAAGCCGTAGCGCAGCTTGGGCAGGTCCGGGCCCTGGCGGTACTGCAGGTTGAGGACGGATTCCTCGCCCGGGTTGAGGCCCATGCGCACGCGGGCCTCCTCGAGCGCCTTCTGGTAGTCCTCGTCCGACTGCCCCTCGCGCTTCTCGGGCTTCTCGATGTCCACGCCCGAGTTGGGGATCATGCCGGTGGCGAGCACCACCAGGTCGGCCTCGACCTGCACGTCCTCGTCCAGGATCAGGTCCTTGAAGTGGACCACCGCGCCGCCCCCGTTGGCGGGCTTCACCTCGCTCGCCACACCCTTGGTGAAGATCACGCCCTTGCGCTGGCCGGAGCGGTAGAAGTCCTCCAGGTAGCCGGGCGTGCGCAGGTCCGTGTAGAGGATGGTGGTGTCGATGTCCGGGTTCTGGTCCTTGAAGTACATGGCCTGCTTGATGGAGGCCGTGCAGCAGAACCCGGAGCAGTAGGGGAGGTGCCCCTCCTTGTCCGACCGCTGGCCGGCGCACTGGACGAAGACCACGCTGCGCACCTCCTTGCCGTCGGAGGGGCGCTTGACGGGGCCGCCGCCGGCCTGGCGCACGAGCTCCTCCAGCTCGAGCTGGGTGACCACGTCCGGCGTCTTGCCGTAGCCGAGCTCGGGCAGCTTGCTGGCGTCGTAGGGGATGAACCCCGAGGCCTGGATGATGGCGCCGAAGTTCTCGGTGCGGGTCTGTCCGCTCTCGGTGGTGATGTCGGCCGAGAAGCGCCCCGGCGCGCCGCTGGTGCGGGTGATGCGCGCGTTCAGTACCACCTCGATCCTGGGGTCGGCCTCGACCGACTGGATCATCGCCTCCACGCCGGTCTCCTGGGGATCGGCGTAGGGGGCATGGTCGGGCACGCGCCGGTGGAGCTTGGCGGCCCAGCCGCCGAGGGCGCCGCTCTTCTCGACGATGGTGACCTCGTAGCCCGCCTTGGCGGCCTCGAGCGCGGCCGTCATGCCGCTGACGCCGCCGCCCACCACCAGGATGCGCCGGTTGGTCTGCGCCTCGGGGTTGGGCTGCGGCGGGGTCATGTAGCGCACCTCGGCGCAGGCCATGCGCACGTAGTCCTCGGCCATCTCCTGCGTGGTCTCGCGCGCCTCCTCGGTGTCCGGGCGCGCCCAGATCACGCCCTCGCGCAGGTTGGCGCGCGAGACCGCGACCCCGTCGCCGTCGAAGGCGAAGGCGTCGGTCTTGGCGCGCCTCGAGCAGGCGGCGATCACCACGCGGTTGACGCCCTCCTTCTCGATGTCCTCGCGGATCATGGCCACGCCCGCCTCGCTGCAGAGGAAGTCGTGCTCCTTGGCGAAAGCGGCCTTGCCCTCGCGCTCGGCGATCTTGGCGAGCGCGGCCGTGTCGAGCCGGTCCCCCAGCCCGCAGCCCTTGCAGATGTAGGCGCCGATCTTCACGTCAGACACGGTTCAGCCCTCCGTCCCCGCAACCCGGTTCACCACCTGGATGGCCTTGAGCGCCGCCGCGGTCCCGCTCTGGACGGCGCGGTTGACGTCCAGGGCGTCCTCCGCGCAGCCGGCGGCGAAGATGGCGCCGTTGGCGGGGTCGCTCTGGATGAAGCCGTTGTCGTCCACCACGAGCTCGATCGGGAACTCGCCCGCCGGCACGCTCGGCTCCATGCCGATGGCCAGCACGCACAGGTCGTGACGGTTGCTGTAGCGGTGGTAGCCCTCGGTGTCCACCCCGTGGAGGATGACGTCGCCAGTCTTCTCGTCCTCGGTGATGCTGGCCACCTTGGACTTGATGAAGCTCACGTTGGGATCGGCCTTGACCCTGGCGTAGAAGTCCTCGATGCGGTCGATGGCGCGGATGTCGATGTAGTAGATCGTCGCTCTCCCCTCGTCGCCGAACTTCTCGCGCAGGTAGGTGGCCTGCTTGAGCGAGGCCATGCAGCAGATGCGCGAGCAGTGCTTGAGGTGGTTGCGGTCGCGCGAGCCGGCGCACTGGATGAAGGCGATGTTCTTCGCCTCCTTGCCGTCCGAGGGGCGCACGAGGCGGCCGCCCGTGGGCCCGTTCGGGTCCATGATGCGCTCGAGCTCGACGCTCGTGATCACGTTCCGGAAGCGGTCGTAGCCGTAGGGCTGGATGCGTGCGGCGTCGTACGGCTTCCAGCCCGTGGCCCACACCACGGCGCCGACCTTGAGCTCCACCGTCTGCTCCTGCATGTCGAGATCGATGGCGTCGTACTTGCACGCGGCCTTGGCGCGCTCGGCGTCCTCGGTGCCGATGATGCGCGGGTCGAGGACGTAGCGCTGCGGATAGGCCATGATGAAGGGCAGGTAGGCGCCCTTGCGCTTCTTGAGGCCGAAGTGGAACTCGTCGTCGAACTCAGCCTCCACCGCCTCGGCGCAGGCGCCGCAGGCGGTGCAGTTCTCGTTGACGTAGCGCGGGCGGATCCTGATCGTGGCGGTGTAGTCGCCAGGCTCGCCCTCCAGCCGCGTGACCTCCGCCATGGTGAGGAGACGGATGTTGCGGTTGGCCTTCAGACGGCGCAGGTTGATCTCCAGCCCGCAGGCGGGGAAGCACATCTTGGGGAAGTACTTGTAGAGCTGGGTGATCCGGCCGCCCACCGAGGGGTTCTTCTCGACCAGGATGACCTGCTTGCCGCACTCGGCCGCCTCGAGCGCCGCCGTCATGCCGCTGATGCCGCCTCCCACGACCAGGATGGTCTGGTTGGTCGCGACTGGCTCCGACATGGGTCAGTCCTCCTTTGCGGAACGAAAGAGGCTTGCTCGGGGCCCGCTGCCGGCCCTGGGGGACGGGGCAAAACTGTGATTTTTGGCCCGGCCCAGGGGCAGGGGCGCCCGGCACTTCGCCCCGGGGAAACCGCGGAAACTTTACCGCCTCGCGGCCGGGGGCGCCATAGCCCCGGAAGGGATAAAGCATCGAATTTTCCGATGCGGAAATAGAAGCCCCGTATATCACACCATTTTTGTAATAGAAACCCGGGCTTGCCGGGCCCGCGGGAACGTATTAGGCTGGCCCGTCACCAAAGCTGACGGAGCCCGGCGATCGTGACCGCCCAGACCCTCCGGCCCGAGGAGCACTACATCGAGGCGGAGCCCTACTACGAGCCTGTCGGCGACGAGATCGAGATCTTCGAGGCCGCCTGGCGCAACCAGCTCCCGGTCCTGCTCAAGGGGCCGACGGGCTGCGGCAAGACCCGCTTCATGGAGCACATGGCCTGGCGCCTCAGGCGCCCCCTGATCACGGTCTCCTGCCACGACGACCTCACCGCCTCGGACCTGGTGGGCCGCTTCCTCGTGGCCGGCGGCGAGACCGTGTGGGTGGACGGGCCGCTGGCGCGGGCCGTGCGCTGCGGGGGCATCTGCTACCTGGACGAGATCGTCGAGGCGCGCAAGGACACCACGGTGGTGATCCATCCCCTGGCCGACGACCGCCGGGTGCTGCCCATGGAGAAGCGCGGCGAGATCCTCAGGGCCCCGCCGGAGTTCTGCCTCGCCATCTCCTACAACCCCGGCTACCAGAGCGTGCTCAAGGACCTCAAGCAGAGCACGCGCCAGCGCTTCGTGGCGCTGGAGTTCGACTACCCGGAGCCGGAGCTCGAGCGGCGCATCATCGAGAAGGAGACCGGGCTCGACCCCGCGATGGCCGAGCGCCTCGTCAAGTTCGCCCACATGACCCGCAACCTGAAGGGCTCGGGGCTGGACGAGGGGGCCTCCACGCGGCTCCTGGTGCAGGCGGCCAAGCTTATCGTCTCGGGGATTCCCCCGGTGGCGGCCTGCCGGGCGGCCGTGGCCGAGGCCCTCACCGACGACCCGGAGATGCTGGCCGCCATCCACGAGCTGTCGGCCTCCCTGTTCTGAGGCCGGGGCGGCCGTGGCCGAGCGGCTGGCAGCGCCGGACCCGGCTGAGGCCCCCCTGGCGGCCGAGGCCATCGAGGCCCGCCTCGACGAGCACCTGGACCTGGTGCTCTCCTCCCGGCGCACCGCGGCGGGCCCGGCGCGCGAGCTGGCCGCCTTCTCCCGCGCCGAGCAGGAGCTCGTGCTGCGCTGGGTGGCGGTGCTGGCGGCCGCCCACGCCGAGCTCGCCTACCAGTTCGCCAGCCTCGCGCCCCGCGCGCTCGTGCTCATGGACGAGACGGGCGTGGAGGCCTGGGCCCGCCAGGCCATGGACACCTACGACCGGGCCGGCCTCTACCCCGCGGTGGCGGCGCTCAAGGAGGTGGAGGCCTTCGCCGAGCGGGCCCGTGCCCGCGCGGCGGGGCTCGCCCTGGAGGAGGTGGCGGGCGTGCTGGAGCGTCTCGTGCAGGGGCTCGGCGGGCGGCCCCTCAAGGTCGAGGCCGCCGAGGGCGGCGCCCGCCCCTGGACCGACACCGAGACGCTGCGGCTGCCCCCGGTGCTGGGCCTGCTCCCAGGCCGGGAGGAGAATTTCCGCCTCTACAAGGCCATGGCCGTCACCCTGTGGGCTCAGGGCTGGTTCGGCACCTGGCGGGCGGGGCTGGCCGAGCGTCTCGCCGGCGCGGCCCCGGCGGTGGTGGCGCTGTACGAGGCCTGCGAGGCCTTGCGGCTGGAGGCCTGCCTGGGGCGGCTCCTGCCCGGGGTGCGCCGTGAGCTGGCGGCGCTCGGCGAGGCGCTGGGGGCGGCGCCGTTGCCCGCGCCGTGGGACGAGGCGGCCCGCCGGCTGGCGGCCCCGGAGGCGAGCGCCGCCGACAGCCTGGCGCTCGCCGAGGCCTGGGCCGGGCGCGTGGCCCCGCCGCCGCCGCGCCCGTGGCAGGGCGAGGCGCGCCCGGCCGAGGTGGCCGCCGTGCAGGCCGCGCGCATCGAGCGCGAGCGGGGCGAGCTGCGCCGGGCGCTGGCGGCGCTGGCCGAGGAGCAGCGCGGGCCCGTGGCCGACCCGATCCGCCTCGAGGCCGCCCCCTTCCGGCTGGAGCGGGTCGAGGACCCGGTGCTGCCCGAGGGCTTCACCTTCCGGCTGGAGCTCGACGGCCAGCCGCTGGAGCCACCGGACGAGGTGCGCGGCCTCATGGCCTCCATCGTCCAGGACCTGGGCGAGATCCCGGAGGAGTACCTGGTCCCGGCCGGGCCCGGCGAGTACGACGCCGAGGCGCGCCCGCCCGAGCGCGACCCCCGCGACGTCTGGAAGGGCATGTACCACGAGGAGGGCGCTTGCCTCTACGACGAGTGGGACCACCGCCGCGGCCACTACCGCAAGCGCTGGTGCGTGCTGCGCGAGCTCGACGTCCACCCGGTGCGCGACGGCTTCGTGGAGCGCACCCTGCGGAGGCACCGCGGCCTGGTGGCGAGCCTGCGGCGCACCTTCGAGGTGCTGCGCGGCGAGGACCGGCTGCTCAGGCGCCAGCCCGAGGGCGAGGAGGTGGACATCGACGCCCTCGTCGAGGCCCATGCCGACGCCGCCACCGGCCGCGAGATGACCGACCGGCTGTTCATGCGCAAGCGGCGCGAGGAGCGCAGCATCGCGGTCATGTTCATGGTGGACATGTCGGGCTCGACCAAGGGCTGGATCAACGACGCCGAGCGCGAGGCGCTGGTGCTGCTGTGCGAGGCGCTCGAGGCCCTGGGTGACCGCTACGCCATCTACGGCTTCTCCGGCATGACGCGCAAGCGCTGCGAGCTCTTCCGCATCAAGCGCTTCGACGAGCCCTACTCGGAGGAGGTGCGCGCGCGCATCAGCGGCATCCGCCCCCAGGACTACACCCGCATGGGGGTGGCGATCCGGCACCTCGCGCGCATGCTGCGCGAGGTCGAGGCGCGCACCAAGCTGCTCATCACCCTCTCCGACGGCAAGCCCGACGACTTCGACGGCTACCGTGGGGCCTACGGCATCGAGGACACCCGCATGGCCCTCATCGAGGCCAAGCGCGAAGGCATCCACCCCTTCTGCATCACCATCGACCGGGAGGCGCGCGAATACCTGCCCCACATGTACGGGGCGGTCAACTACGTCATCGTCGACGACGTGCGGCGCCTCCCCTTCAAGGTCTCCGACATCTACCGCCGCCTGACGAGCTGAGCCTGCCCGGGCGGCGCCCGCGCCTCGGGCCCGGAGCGGTGTGAGGGCGATGGCGGTGGGGTTGTCCGGCCTCGATCCTGCTCGAGATCCGCGCCGGGACAGGCCGCGGCGAGCCGACGGGCGGACTCAAGTCCGCCGGGGCGGTGCCGACCATGCGGACGAGCCCGGATCGTCCGGCAGGGAGGAAGCCCTCATGGGAACGGTGCCGACAGTCAGTGCCGCCCCGGTCCGCACGGTGGATCTCACGGGGCTCGGCCTGCACCGCCTGCTGCCCGAGCTGCGCCGGGCGCTCGCGGCCGTGGACGTGGGCCAGGTGGTGCGCTTCGTGTGCGACGCCCCGGGCGTGGCCGAGGACGTGCGCGCCTGGGCCCGCCACCTGGGCTACGAGATCACCGAGCTGGTGCGCCGCGGAAGGCTGGTGCACGTGGACGTGCGCAACGGCGATCCCTGGACCCCGTGGCGCACCCTCCGTCTCGAGGGCGAGCGCTGCCCGCGGCCTGCGGTGGAGGCGCGCCGGGCGCTCGCGGCCATGCCGCCGGGGGCGGTCCTGAAGCTGGTGAGCGGCTGTCCCGGCGCGCCCACGGACATCCCCGCGTGGGCGGCCCGCACCGGCCATACGCTCCTGGGCGCCACCCGCGACGCCGATGGCGTGTGGTCCTTCTACCTTCGGGCCCGACCGGCGGACGCCCCTGCGCGGGTTTCCTGAAGGGAAGGTCTGAAAAATGGCGATTTTTCAGGCCTTCCCCGCGGCCAGGGACGGCCGCGGGAGGGGCCATGCACAGGGAAGTGCATGACGACTCAAGGAAAATCAGAATGACCGCGAAGCACTATCGCGCTGATCGATCCGCGCAGCGGATTGATCAGAGTTTCCGAAGAAAATCCTGATAGATCCGCCGTGCGGCTGGATTCAGCGCGAAGGTGCTTCGCGATCCAACTGGAAGGGCTGAAAAATCACGGTTTTTCAGCCCTCCCCCGTGGCCAGGGATGGCCGCGGGTTCCTGAAATGTTCCGGTCTCCGTGGTGGCAGCTTTCCAACGCATTGAGGCCGGCTGGAAGCCGGCGCCACGGGCGAGAAGCCGCGCTGCCGGACGCGGTCGCTCCCGCCGCCCCCGCCCCTGGGCATCATCTTGGGACGATCGAAGCTGGGCGCATGCGGGAGGCGTTCGCCGCGGAAGGTGCCTGGGCGGGGTGACCCCCGCGGGCCACGTCACGGTTCGGCAGCGCTCAGGCGCCGTACTCGGCCTGGTAGGCGCGCAGGCGCTCGAGGTCGTCCGCGCGCGCGGGGTCTCGCTCCAGGAAGCGGATCAGCTCGTCGAGCGAGACGATGGCGAGTGCCCTGAGGCCATGGCGCTGCTCGATCTCGCGCATGGCCGCGAGCGCCCCGCTGCCCCGCTCGCGCCGGTCGAGCGCCACCATCACCCCCACCGGCTCGGCCCCCGCCTCGCGGATGATGGCCACCGACTCGTTGACCGAGGTGCCGGCCGAGACCACGTCGTCGACGATCACCACGCGGCCCGCGAGCGGCGCGCCCACGAGGCGCCCGCCCTCGCCGTGGTGCTTGACCTCCTTGCGGTTGAAGGCCCAGGGCACGTCGCGTCCGTGGTCGGCGGCCAGCGCGATGGCCGTGGCCGCCACCAGCGGGATGCCCTTGTAGGCCGGGCCATAGAGCATGTCGAAGTCAAGGCCGGACTCCACCAGGGCGCGCGCGTAGTAGCCGCCGAGGCGGCGCAGGCGCCCGCCCGTGTCGAACAGCCCCGCGTTGAAGAAGTAGGGGCTGAGGCGTCCCGACTTGAGGCGGAATTCGCCGAAGCGCAGCACCCCCGTCTCGAGGGCGAAGGCGATGAACTCCTGCTGCCAGTCTTTCATGGGAAGTTTACGGTGGACCGTGGACGGTGTACGGTGGCCGGCCGGCGCGGGGCGGCGCCCGCGACGTCGGGCGCACGAACCGTACACTGTCCGTCGCAAGCCGTAAACTCTTTCATGCGGGTCATCACGCTGAACGTCAACGGAATCCGCGCGGCCGCCCGCAAGGGGCTGTACGAATGGCTCGCGCGCCAGCGCGCCGACGTGGTCTGCCTGCAGGAGATCCGGGCCCCGGCCGGCGGACTGCCGGAGCGGCCCTACCGGCCCCGCGGCTGGCACTGCCTGTTCGCCCCCGCCGAGCGGCCGGGCTACAGCGGCGTGGCGATCTACAGCCGGCACGAGCCCGACGAGGTGGTCGAGGGCCTCGGCTGGGAGGGCGCCGACGACGAGGGCCGCTATCTGGAGGTGCGCTTCGACGGGCTCGCCATCGCCTCGGTCTATCTGCCGTCCGGCTCGGCGGGCGAGCACCGCCAGGCGGCCAAGTTCGCCTTCATGGAGCGCTTCTATCCCTTCCTCGCCGGGCTGCGCCGGCGCCGGCGCGAGTACCTGCTCTGCGGCGACTGGAACATCGCCCACAAGCCCATCGACCTGCGCAACTGGCGTTCCAACCAGAAGAACTCCGGGTTCCTGCCCGAGGAGCGGGCCTGGCTCGACCGGGTCTTCGGCGAGGCGGGGCTGGTGGACGCCTTCCGCGTGGTCGACCCCCGGCCGGAGCAGTACACCTGGTGGTCCAACCGCGGGCGTGCCTGGGAGAAGAACGTGGGCTGGCGCATCGACTACCAGGTGGCCACCCCGCGGCTCGCCGCCGCCGCCCGCCGCGCGCGCATCTACAAGGGGCGGCGCTTCTCGGACCACGCCCCCCTCATCATGGACTACGACTGGCCGCTGGGCGGGGAGCGGTGAGGGGGGCCGGCCTCCTCAACCGTCGCGTGCTGGTGATGGCGCCCCTGGGCTTCGCCTCGGGGCTGCCGCTGGCGCTGACGGGGGCCACGCTCCAGGCCTGGCTCACCGTCTCGGGGGTGGAGCTGGCCGCCATCGGCCTCTTCGCGCTGGTGGGCCTGCCCTACACCTTCAAGTTCCTGTGGGCGCCGTTCATGGACCGCTTCGTGCCCCCGTGGCTCGGGCGGCGCCGCGGATGGATGCTCTCCGCCCAGGCGGCGCTGGCGGCGGCCATCGCCTGGATGGCGGGTCTCGACCCCGCCACGATGCCCTGGGCGGTGGCGGCGCTCGCGCTCGCCATCGCATTCGCCTCCGCCTCGCAGGACATCGCCTTCGACGCCTACCGCACGGACGTGCTGCGCCCTCGCGAGCGCGGCGCGGGGGCTGCGGTCTCCGTGGCCGCCTACCGCATCGCCATGCTGGTCTCGGGCGCAGGCGCGCTGGCGGTGGCCGAGCGCCTCGGCTGGGAGACGGTCTGGCTCGCCATGGCGCTGCTCATGGCGGTGGGCGTGGCGGGCACGCTCGCCGGCCCCGCCCCCGAGCGCCCGTCGCCGCCGCCACCCTCCCTCGCCGAGGCCGTCGCGGGCCCCTTCCGGGCCTTCTTCCGCCGGCCCGGGGCCTGGGCCCTGCTGGCGCTGGTGGTGCTGTACAAGCTGGGCGACGCCTTCGCCGGGGCCCTCGCCACGGCCTTCCTCATCCGCGGCGTGGGCCTGAGCCTCGGCGAGGTCGGTTTCTACGCCAAGGTGCTGGGGCTGGCGGCGCTGCTCGCGGGCGCGCTGTGGGGCGGGGCCTGGATGGCGCGATTGGGCCTGTGGCGGGCCCTGCTGCTCTTCGGCGCCCTGCAGGCGCTGACCAACCTGGGCTTCCTGGCGCTGGTGGCGGTGGGCCACGTGCCGCTGCTGGTGGGGGCGGTCATCGGCCTCGAGAACCTCGCCGGCGGTATGGGCACGGCGGCCTTCGTGGCGCTCCTCATGGGGCTGTGCGACCACCGCTACACCGCCACCCAGTTCGCCCTGCTCTCAGCGCTGGCGGCGGTGGGGCGCGTGCTGGTGGGGCCGGCGGCGGGGCTCGTGGCCGGGCACCTGGGCTGGAGCGCCTATTTCCTGGCCAGCTTCGCCGTCGCGCTGCCGGGCCTGGTCCTGCTGGTGCGCCTGCGCGGGCCCGTGGCGGCGGCGGGGGCGGCCTAGTGGAGCTGCCTGGCGGCTTCGGTGACGGCGCGCTGCGGCCGCGGCGCGGGCGAGGCGTGGTGCAGGATCATGCGCCAGCCGTCGCGCTCGAGCTGATAGACGTTGGTGGCCTCCACCGGCGGGCGGGGCTCGCCCTCGCCGGCGACGTGGATCAGCTCGCGCACCACGTGCACGGCGAGCGCCGGGCCCTGCACCCGGTGCAGGGCCTCGAGGCGGAAGCGCAGCCGCTCGCCCGAGGCGAAGATCTCCGCCCAGCTGCGACGCACGGCCTCGACGCCCGTGAGGCGGGGCCCCATGGGATGGATGCAGACCACGTGGTCCGCCGCGGACCACACGCCCATCATGGCCTCCAGGTCGCGCCGCTCGAAGGCGCGGTAGAAGGCCTCCTCGGCCTCCTCGGGAGTCGCATAGCGCATGGGGGGGGAGCATAGCGCGCCGATGCGGAGGGTGTCTCCCGGGCGGGTCCCGGGCGGTGGACGGTGAGCGGCGAATGGCGACGGTGGAAGGCGAGCGCGTGCTGGTGGTGGGCAACGCGGTGCTGGACGTGGTGCTGCGGGTGCCGCACCACCCGGCCGAGGACGAGGAGCTGCGCGCCTCCGGCCGCCGCCTCGCCCCGGGCGGCAACGCGGCCAACACGGCGGTGGCGCTGGCGGCGCTGGGCCGGTGTCCGGCCCTGCTCGCTGTCCTCGCCGAGGATGCCGAGGGGACGGCGCTCGCGGGGATGCTTGCCCGCCGGGGGGTGGACCTGGCCCACGCCGTGCGCCGCCCCGGCGCCACGCCGGTCTCGTACGTGCTGCTGAGCGCCGCCACCGGCGCGCGCACCATCGTCCACCATCGCGACCTCCCGGAGCTCGAGGCGACGGACCTCGAGGCCGTGCCGCTGGAGGGTTTCGCCTGGGTCCACTTCGAGGGGCGCAACGTGGCCGCCCTGGGGGCCATGCTGGATCACGTGCGCCGTCGCGCCCCGGCGGTGCGGGTCTCGCTGGAGCTGGAGAAGCCGCGCCCGGGCCTGGAGGCGCTGGCCGGCCGGGCGGACCTGGTGGTGGCGGCCCGCGCCTACGCCGCCGCGCGCGGCTGGGCCACGCCCGAAGCCGTGCTGGCGGCCCTGCGGGCGCGGGCGCCGCGGGCGCTCCTCGTGTGCGCCTGGGGCGCGGCCGGGGCCGTCTGGTCGGCGCCCGGCGGCGCGGGCGGGCGGGTGCCGGCCTTCCGTGCCGGTCCGGTGGTCGATACCCTCGGGGCCGGCGACGTGCTCAATGCCGGGCTCGTCCACGGCCTGCTCGCGGGGCTCGATCCGGGCGAGGCGGTGGCGCGGGCGGTGCGGCTCGCCGGCCGCAAGTGCGCGCGCGAGGGGCTGGACGGGCTTGGCCCGGACGACTGGGAGACGCCGTGAGCGCGGGTCGTCTGGCGGCAAGGGCACAGGGGGGCGGGATGGGGAGGGCGTGCATCCCGTGAGTGCGACGGTGCTGTGCCGGCTCGACGACATCCCGGACGGCGGGGCACGGGGGCTCGAGCTCCCGGACGGCACGCCGGTGGTGGCCGTGCGCCGGGGTGCGGCCGTGCACGTCTATCTCGACCGCTGCCCCCACACGGGCGTGACCCTGGCCTGGCGGCCCGACGACTTCCTCACCCCGGAGGGCGACCTCATCCGCTGCGCCACGCATGATGCGCGCTTCCGGATCGAGGACGGCCTGTGCGTGGCCGGCCCTTGCGCGGGCGACGCCCTGGAGCCCGTGCCCGTGGTGGTGCGCGGCGGGTGCGTGCTGCTCGCGGAGGGCGATGGCGCGTGATCGCCACCGCCACCACGCTCTTCCCCCTGTGGGCGCTCGCCGCCTGCGCCGCCGCCTGGGTGTGGCCCGGCCCCTTCGCGGCGCTCGAGCCCGCCATCGTGCCTCTGCTGGGCGTGGTCATGTTCGGCATGGGCGCCACGCTCACGGCGGGGAGCTTCGCCGCGGCCCTGCGCCGGCCCGGCGTCGTGGCCCTCGGGGTGGCGCTGCAGTACCTGGTGATGCCGCTCGCGGGCTGGGCGGTGGCGACGCTCGCCGGGCTGCCGCCGCTCGCCGCCGCGGGCGTGATCCTCGTGGGGAGCTGCCCGGGCGGGACGGCCTCCAACGTCATCTGCTACCTGGCGCGGGGCGACGTGGCGCTGTCCATCACGCTGACCGCCGCCTCCACGCTGCTGGCCGCCTGGGCCACGCCGCTGCTGACCTGGCTCTACGCCGGCACGCGCATCGAGGTCCCGGTGGCGGCCATGATGGGCGACATCGCCCTCGTGGTGCTGGTGCCCGTGGGGCTCGGCGTGCTCGCCAACACCCTCTGGCACGACCGCATCGCGCGCCTGCGCCGCCTCATGCCCCTGGTCTCGGTGGCGGCGATCGCGCTCATCATCGCCATCATCGTGGCGCTGACCCGCGAGCGGCTGGCCGCCGTGGGCGCGGCGGTGGCGGCGGCCGTCGTCGCGCACAACGGCCTCGGGCTGGCGCTGGGCTACGCGGCCGCGCGTCTCGCGGGACTCGACCGGCGGCTCGCCCGCACACTCGCCATCGAGGTGGGGATGCAGAACTCGGGCCTCGGCGTGGCGCTCGCGGCCAAGCACTTCGGGCCGGTGGCGGCCCTGCCGGGGGCGCTCTTCTCCGTCTGGCACAACCTCACGGGCTCGGCGCTCGCCGCCTGGTGGTCGAGACGGGCCGCGTCGGGCAGCGGCTGGCGGCAGGGCGGCTCATGACATCTGGGCGGGCGCGGCGAGGACGCGCTCGCGCAGGAGCTCGGCCTGCACCCCCTCGCGCACCAGCGCCCGGGTCTCCTCGCCGGCGTCCGCGGGGCAGCGGGCGGCGGTGCGGCGCTCGATCTCGGGACCGGCACCCAGCAGGAGGTCGGTGCGGCAGCCCATGAGGGCGTCCCACAGGGGGACCACCTTGGGCCGGGCGCGCCGCACGCGCGCGTAGGCCTCCACCGGGTCGAGCCCTTCCACGAAGCTCAGGTAGGCGGCCACCACCAGCGGCGAGCGCCCCACGCCCTGGGTGCAATGCACGTAGACGGCGCGGCACCCCGCGAGCAGCCCGTGCAGGGTGCGCACCGCCTCGGGGAGCCTCCGGCGCATGTCGGCCTCGTCGAAGTCGCGCATGGGCACGCGCGCGGGCCGGAGGCCCGCGGCGCGCAGGCTCGCGGCGAGCGCGTCCCAGTCGAGGCCCAGGCCGGCGAGGCAGGCATCGTGCTGCACGCTGAGGACGCCCTCGACCCCCTGCGGGCGCAGGGCGAGCACGTCCTCGGAGGAAGACGGGCACTCGCCGAGAAGGATGCGCTCGGTCACGGGCGTCCAGTCCATGGCTATACGGTGCGGGCACCGGCGCGGCGGCGTCCGTGACGCCCTTCGCGCGCACCCCGTGCGGATTTCTCGGAAGCGAGGTGGTGGGCCGCGCGGGCGGGCTCCGGCAGCCGGTAGCGGGTCACACAGGCCATGACGAGCGCGACCGCCGTGGGCAGGCTCACCCGGTGCCCGGTGGAGACATAGAGCGGCCGCACGCCGGCGCGGGTGCGCAGCACCGCGCCGATGCGCTCGCTGCCGTCCGTGAGCGGCGTCCAGGCCCCGCGCACCGCCGGCACGGGCCCGTGCGTCCCGACGAGACGCGACTTGGCCACGCCGATGCTGGGGATGCCGGTGACCACGCCCAGATGGCAGGCGAGGCCGAAGCGGCGCGGATGGGCGTAGCCCTGGCCGTCGCACAGCAGCAGGTCCGGCTCGGTCGCCAGCGCCTCGAGCGCCGCCAGCGCCGCCGGGACCTCGCGGAAGGAGAGCAGGCCTGGCACGTAGGGGAAGGCCGTGGGCCGGCGCACGAGCGCCGTCTCCACGGGCTCGAGGCCCGGCAGCGCGAGCACCGCGACGGCGGCGCGGGTCACGCGACCGCCCGCCTCGAAGCCGATGTCGATCCCGGCCACCCGGTGCACGGGCCCGAGCCGGTCGGCGGTCTCCACCCGGCGCGCCAGCCGCGCCTGGATGGCGCGCGCCTCGGAGGGGCTCACGTCCCAGGGATGCGGGGCCTCGTAGCGCCGCTTCACGGGCGGGCGTGTCCGGAGCTGGACCAGGTCCAAGCGCTTGGCCAAAAAAAGCGGGCGCAAGGGTGCGCCCGCGCCGGGAACCGTCCCCGCCGCCTGGCGAGCGGGCCGCGTGACGGCTGCGTGCCCTCGGGGTGTGCCTCGGGATGATGGCTCCGGTCGAGGTGCCGCACCGCCTCGATCCGGTGCTCGGGCACGTGCGCGGTGCGCGCGCTCTGCCGTCTGGCGGCCAAGCCCCGGTCCTGCGTGCCGGTTCCCGGAAAACCCGCCGCCCCTCGGGGCGGGGCGGCCCACTATGCCCTGCCCCGGCCCGTCCCGCAAGCGGGTCCGCCCGGGTGCCCACCGCACAAGTATAGCGCCGCGGCGATCGGCTGCACGGGCAGGAATGTCGTTTCAAAACAACAAGTTGTTGTTTCGTGGCCGAGCCCGTGCCGGGCCCGGGCGCAAGCCCTTGAAGCGCAAGGGCGGCCGGCGGCGTGCTAACCTGCCTCCCCATGGAGGGTCTGGTGCATGCCTTCGTGGTGCTGTTCGTGGTGGTGGACCCGGTGGGGCTCGCGCCCATCTACGCGGGCCTCGCCGCGGGGCTGCCCGCAGACGAGCGCCAGCGCACGGCCCTGCGGGCCGTGGCCCTCTCGGCCGGACTGCTGCTCGCCTTCGCCTTCACGGGTCGCCAGATCCTCGGCGCGCTCGGCATCAGCCTGCCCGCTTTCCGCATCGCGGGCGGGCTGCTGCTGTTCCTGCTCGCCGTGGACATGGTCTTCGTGCGCCACTCGGGCCTGCGCACCACCACGCCGGCCGAGCGCGAGGAGGCGCGCCGCCGCGAGGACATCTCGGTCTTTCCCCTGGCCTTCCCGCTCATCGCCGGGCCCGGCGCGCTGACCACCGTGCTCCTGCTGGCCTCGGGCGAGGAGGGAGCGCCCGGCTGGCTGGGGCTCACGCTGGTCATCCTCGCCGTGATCGCGGTGACGGCGGCGGCCCTGTGCCTCGCGACGCGCATCACGCGCCTGCTGGGCGAGACCGGCGCCAACGTGGTCACCCGCGTGCTGGGGCTGGTGGTGGCGGCGCTCGCCGTGCAGTACGTGCTCGACGGCGTGCGTGCGGCGCTGGCCTGAACGGCCGCGGCGGTCAGTCGGCGGTGAGGGGCGCGTGGACGCCGCGCGCGCGCCGCGGCAGGTGGCGCAGCCGCCATGTGGTGCCGTCGCCCCCGCGGCACAGCCCGAAGCGGAAGGGGGGCGCCAGCCCCGGCACGGCGAAGCGCAGGTCCGAGAACCAGGCGCAGGGCATGCCGCCCTCCCGGGTCTCCCCCACCACGAAGGGAAAGCGGGCGAAGCGGCGGAAGGCCGCCAGCTCGGGGCGGGACCAGGCGCGCGCCGCCAGCGGCCGGGCCCTGCCGTCGCGGGCCGGGTGGGGCACGAGGCGCCAGGGCGGCCGCGCGGCCGGGGCGTAGGCCGCCGCGACCCGGTCCAGGATCCCCTCGGGGGGGGCCGCCCCGGCGGCCTGCACCCCTCCGGCGCGCGCGAAGAGCCGCACGTGGGCCACGGCATAGCCCGCCGGCGTCTCCACCACCAGCTTCCAGCGCAGCGGCGAGAGGGGCTGCGGAATGGCGTGGGCCCGCTCGGGGCCGAGCCCCAGGGCGGCGGCGTGCGCGCGCGCGAGGGCCAGGGCCCGCTGGTGGAGCGCCTGCTCGGCTGCCAGCACGCCCCCGGCCAGGAGCAGGGCGACCCCCGCGACCGCACCGCCCCGGCCGTCCCCCCGCCGGTCGGCGCGCCATGCCAGCACCAGTCCGGCGAGCAGCGGCACCGTCACGAGGGGGTCCACCACGAAGGTGGACGAGAGGCTGAAGCGGCGCCCGTCGAGCGGCCACAGGACGGCGGTGCCGAAGGGCGTGACGAGGTCGAGCAGGATGTGGAGCGCCGTCCCGGTGGCGACGATGAGCCCCGTTCGTCCGCTTCCCAGCCGGCGCCGGGCCGGCCCCAGCAGCGCCGTGAGCAGGCCCGCCCACAGGGGCAGCAGCAGGAGCGAGTGGGTGAAGGTCCGGTGCCAGTTGAGGTAGGTGAGGGGATCGGCCGCAAGGCGCAGGAGATAGTCCGCGTCCGGCGCCATCGCCGCCGCCAGCCCCGTCCAGAGGGCCGTGCGGGCCGTTCCTGCGGG
>JALSJE010000091.1 GCA_026989495.1 Gammaproteobacteria bacterium
TGCGGCCGGTGGCGGGGTCGCGCTCGCCTCTGCGGTTGCGGCGGTTGCCGATGCGCGTGAGCTGGCCGTGGCGGTGGCGCAGCACGCGCAGCATGCGCCGGAGCTGCCAGCGGGCGTAGAGGTCGAAGACGGGGCTGCCCGTGGCGTGGAAGCCGGCGAGCGTGGTGTAGAGCATCCAGGTGTAGACGCGTGCGTAGTGGCCGCGCCACAGCGCCTCGGGGTCGCGGTCGAAGAGCGTGACGTCGCTGAGGGGCCGCGTGCGGCCGCGGAACAGGTGGTGGTGCTGGTAGTAGACCGCCCAGTTGACGAAGCCGTGGATGGCGTCCAGCGCGCGCGGCTCGCCCGTCAGGTACCAGTACTCGAAGAGCCGGAAGAAGGCGTAGTGCTCGTGGTCGGGGAGCACCTTGTAGCCGTTGAGGTAGCTCCAGCCGCCCTCGGGCTCCTCGCGCGTCCTGCCGCCCCGGCGCACGGTGCGGGTGCGCCCGCTGCGCCAGAGGTGGAAGTCCTTGGGGCCGAAGCCGGCGAGCCGCCCCCATTCGGCGATCTGGCGGTCGAGGGCGCGCAGGTCCGCCTCGGACTGCGAGGGGAGGGTGAGGCGGTTGCCCTCGTAGTGCCAGCCGGGGTTGTGGGCGACGGCCCAGCGGCTGATGGCGCGCTGCTTCTCGAGCTCGGTGAGGCTGCCCGTGCGGATGAACCGCAGCCAGGCGGAATTGAGGCTCTCGTGGTGACCGCCCGAGTTGTAGCTGCGGCGCGCTGCGTGGCGGCGGTAGCCCACCTTGGCGGGCCACCAGTGGTCGGTGCCGTTCTCCTTGCGGCCGGGTCTCGCCGGCTCCGGCGAGACCTCGAAGTACCAGGCCTCGGTGTGGCTGTACCAGGCGGGCGGGGCGTGGGCGAACAGGGGATATTCGAAGCCCTCGGCCAGCGCCGCCGCGCGGCGGGCGTCGGGCGGGCCCCCGTGGAAGGCGAGCAGCACGTCGTGGATGCTGCGCTCGCCGAGGTCGAGGTCGTAGGGGCGCGCGTCGGGGTTCCCGGCGCGGCCGTCGGCGTGGACCAGGATGCGCAGTTGCCCTTCGCCGTCGGCGGCGATCGCGCGCGGGGCCTGCTCCCAGAGGTAACGCATGGCGATGACGACGCTGGCGCCGTCGTCGCCGGCGGCGAGCCAGCGCGCGCGGCCGCCCCGGGCGCGCGGCGCGGTGAGGCGCCCGCCGTCGCCGGCGAGGCCGAAGACGTAGCCGCCGGGGATCGGGCGCGCGCGGCGCCCGCGGGGCTTGCGGCCGGCGGCCTGGCGCAGGAGGGCGCGCTGGCCGGGACGCAGCGCCAGCCGCGCCGCCGCAGGCAGCCCCCCGGCGGCGTCGAGCCCGCCGGCGGCCACCTCGTAGGGGCCGCCGCCGGCGAGCCGCCAGGCCAGCCCCGCCTCGCGGAAGGGGTGGACCCACTGCGGCCGGCGGCGGCTGGAGTTCTCGATGTCGTGCTGGACCAGGATCCACGGCTTGCCGGCATAGAAGTGCAGGCGGGTGGTCCAGTTGTAGAGGCCTTCCTCGAGGATGCCCGCGCCGCGCCGGGCCGGGAGATGGGTGCCGTGGAGCTTCACGATGACGTGCAGGGGGCCGCGGCGCTCGACCTCGACGCGCCGAGGGGGGCCTGCGCGGTAGAGGGCCTCGGCGAGGCGGCGCTTGGCGCGCGTGCGCAGCTTGTGCCAGCCGGCGGGGTTCCAGCGCGGGCCGCGGAAGCGTTCGTAGAAGGGGACGGCGGCGGAGCGGATGAAGGGCCCGTCGCCCTCGCCGCCGCGCAGCACCGTGCGAGCGCCGAGGCGCACCTCGCCGATGACGGCGCCGGTGCGGCGGGGGATGCGCACCTTCATGGCGCCGGTGTCCACCTCGACGGCGCCGGCGGTCTCGGCGAGGCGCAACGGCGGCGGTTCGGCGCGCGCCGGGCCGTCGTTGCTGAGCCAGACGGTGACGCTGCCGTTGGCGGGCACGTCCACCTGGAAGTCGAGCAGCACCCAGCGCACGGAGCCGTCGAGCGCCCAGTGCCGGGACAGGGGCGTGAACTGGCAGGGGATCTCGCGGCCCCGGGTGTCGGTCAGCCGCAGGCTCGCCACGTCCTTCACCACGCCGCGCGGCAGCGGCACGCCGCTCGTGACGGGCCAGGCGCGGCGGTCCACGCCGCTGTTGTCGCGGATGGTGAGGGGGACGCGGAAGACCTTGCCGTCCCAGCGGTAGGGGACGCCCGCGGTGCGCAGCGCCAGGCTTTCGTCGACGAGGGCATGGCTGGCCGGCGCGATGGCGAGCACGGCCAGCGCGAGCGCCGCGGCCGCGAGGGGCGTGTGGCGTGCCGTAACCGGTCTCATGGCAGCGCCTGCCGGGAAATTCGGACGAGCCGTATCCGCCAGAGGCCGTTCCCCTCGGCGTCGTGGGAGAAGGCCAGCAGTAACCCGTCGGCCGTCGCGGCCAGGACCGGGTCACGCACCGCACCCTTGCCGTCGAACGCGGCCAGGGTCCCCAGGGGCCGGCCGTCGTCGTCGTGGACGGAGAGCAGGATGCGGGCGGGTGCTTTCTCGCGCGTGAAGGTGCTCGCGCGGGCGGCGATCACGAACCGCCCGTGCGCCCATGCGGCCCCTGCAGGCCCTTCCACCGCCCTTTCCTCGAACAGCGGCACGAGCCAGCGGCGCCAGAGGGGACGCCACCGTCCGGGCGCGGCCCCTGGAGGGGCGGGCTGCCATGCGAGGGTGGAGGAATCGGCGACGGCGGCCAGGCCGAACCGGCTCAGCCCGCCCCGCCCCGTGACGAGCACCGTGGCGCGCAGGATGCGGGCCGGCGAGCGGGCGAGCACACCGGGATGCTGACCGAAGAGCGGCACGGGAGATTCCGTCACGCGGGTCAGCGTGAACGCGTCTGCCGTCGCGTGCAGGATCGCGAGCCGGGTCCAGTTGCTGTGGCCCGGCTGCCAGTTGGCCTGGTCCTGCCACGCCAGCAGCCACCGCCTGTCGGCGAGGCCGATGAGACGGGGCTGCCCGCCGAGCACGTGCCGGCTGCCCTGCCTCGCGGGACTGACCGGTGCGCGCTTCCAGCCCCACCCGGGCGTGTAGCCGAGCCAGCGCCGTGCCTGGCGGGGCGTGTAGAGGAGGGGGGCGGCGCGCGCGCTTCCCGGCCCTCCACGCCACGCCACGTGCGAGGCGTGCAGCTCGTAGAAGCCGTCCTCGGCCATGTGCTGCCAGATCACGGCGAAGCGCTGCCCGTCGGAGGCCACGGCGGGGAGCGCCTGGCTGCGGGGGCCGCGCGCCAGCGCCCTTCCTCCGGCCTCCAGCACCCTGCCATCGCTGGCGACCCGGGCCGCATAGACGTCCCAGTCGCGCCCGTTGCGCATGTCCTGCCAGACCACGAGACAGCCGCCGTCGGAGCGGCATGCGACGCGGGGCCGCACCTGGGGGCCTGGCGCGCGGCACAGGACGATCGTCTGTCCGTACGGGCGACCGGACGCATCGAGACGGCGGGCGAGGATGTCCGTGTTCCGGCTGGCCTGGTGAAGGCGGCCCTGCTGCCAGACGAGCAGCCCGCCGCCGGGATGGGTGGCGAGCGCGGGCGAGAGCTGCGGCCGGGCGTCGTCCGGCACCGGGGCGATGGCGATCGTTCCGGTTTCTCCGCCCCCGACCGGAAAGGGGCCGAGCGCGAGCGCGAGCGCAAGCCGGATGGCGCGTGGATGCGGTCGCTTCATGGCGCAGGTGGCCCGTCCGGGACCCGGCGGCGGAGCCGGAAGACGCGCGTGGGCAGGAGCCCATGCCCCTCGACGTACTGGGTCATGCCGCTCCAGTGGTTGAGACGCGCGTAGAGATGCCCTTCCCGGTCGCAGCCGACGAGGGGGGAGAGGCGGAGGATGCGGAGGCCTTCGGCCGGCCCGCCGTCGAATCCGGGGCGGAAGACGGCGGCGCCGCGGTAGCGGTTCGGGTGCTTCGGGAGGACGTGCCAGCGGCCGTCCTGCATGAGGGTGGCGGTGGTGCCGCGCCCGTCGGTGGGGACGCGGCGGACGTTGTACTCGTCGCCGCCCGCCAGGAAGACCGCCTCGCCGCGGACGTCGCCGCAGGCGCTGCTCGGCGTGTCGAAATAGGCCTCCCGGGGCGGGCCGTCGCCGAGGTGATGGGGCTTGCGGCGCCAGCCGGTGACGCCCGCGACGTGACGGGCGCGCCCCGCCACGTCTATGCGGATGACCACGTCCGGCGTCCGCGAGACGAAATGGACGAGACCGCTCGCGTCCACGCCGGATGCGAACGGATTGAGCCGCACGGGCCTTCCCGAGGCCGGAAAGCGGGCCGCGCTCGGCGGCCAGCCGCCCATGTGGGTGAGGACACCGTCGCGCAGCCGGTAATAGATGCCGGGGGTGGCGATGTAGATGTCCCCCGACCGTGCCTGGGCGACGGCCAGCGTGCCCGAGAGCGCGATCTCCCCGGCGGGGCCGGAGCCGCCCCGGCGCAGACGCCGGGAGCCTCCGCCGGCGATGGTCTCGACCCGCCAGCGGCCTCCGCGCTCGAAGAGGCGACGGATCCGCCCGTTGCCGCTGTCGGGGATGAGCACGGAGCCGTCGTCCGCGCAGAAGATCCGGTAGAGGCTGTAGTAGGCGCCGATGCCGAGGCGGAAACGTGCCGTCTCGGCGGGCCCGTCGCGGAAGCCCGGCACGCCGTCGCCCGCCAGCGGCCAGCGCATGCCTTCATGGTCCACGATGTCGATCTGCTGCCCGAAGGCGAGGACGAGGCGCCCGTCGGGAAGCTGGCACATCGCGGCGACGGGCCGTCCGGTCTCCTGCAGGGGGCCGGCCTCCGGTCCACCGGACAGCGTCTGGGCGAAAGGCTCGACGGTCCAGCGCTCCGCGCGCCAGTCGTGGCTCCCCGCCGCTGCGTGGCCGGGGATGGCCGACGCGGCGCAGGCGAGCAGGACGGTGGCTGCGGGGCGGCTCATGGCGCATGCCGCAGCGCCCACACGACGGGCGGGGCGCGCCAGTCGCCGGTGACGAGCAGGAAGACGCCGTGGCGGTCGTCCCAGACCATGTCGTAGTTCATGTGGCCGAGCGTGCCGGACGGGAGGCCTGCGGGGCCCAGGTCGCGGCAGCGGTCGGCGGCGGGGTCGTAGGTGTAGGTGCGCGCGGTGCGGGCGGCGGCGTACCAGGGCTCACCTTTCCTGCCGGTGCGGGCCACGCGCCGGTCGGGGACCACCATGAGGAAGCGGCGCGCGCGCCGGTCGTAGGCGACGGGGAAGTGCTGCCAGGGCGGCGGGCAGCGGCCGGCGGGCTCCCGCACCTCCCAGCGGCCGGGTGCGTACGGCGCGGGGCCCGTATGGTAGACGCGCACCCGGAAGGGCCCGTCGCGGCGGGCCTCCTTGTAGTGGCCGAAGACGAAGACGGCGCGCCGGTCGGGGGCGTGGACGGCGGTCATGTGCAGCGTGAGCCGCTGGGCGGGCCGCGGACGGACCCTGCGCCAGCGCTCGCGGTCGGGACCGAGCTCAAGGACCGCCCGTCCGGCGAAGGCGACGAGGGTGTCGCGCACGCCGTCGTAGGCCATCATGCCGCCGAAGAGCCGCGGCGGCGGCGCGCCGCCGTTGGGGAAGATCTCCCAGCGCCGGGCGGCGAGGCGGAACAGCCAGTGGGGATGGAGCCTGACGCCCGGGACGCGCTTGCGGACGGGGTTGTGCTCGGGCCTGCCGAGGACCCACAGGGCGTCGAGCCGCGGGTCGTACTCGACGAGGTCGAAGGTGTGCATGGCCCAGGGCTGCGGACGGCCGGACGGGCCGGCGACGGCGCGCCCGAGCGCGTCGGCGCGGTAGGTCCCGGGGCCGGCGCCGGGGGCGAGGTCGCGCCAGCGGCGCGTTTCCGGGTCGAAGGCATGGAGCGCGTTGTCGTGGCTGCGGCCGTGGGTGTCGGAGCCGAAGAGCAGGAGCAGCCCCCTGCGGCTGTCCCAGGCGGCGCCGCCGTGGCGCTGGCGCCGCCAGGCGAGCGTCTCCGGCGCATGCAGCTTCACCCAGGTGTCGGGCGGCAGGGCGGCGAGGTCCCCGGGCGGTTGGGCCTGGGCGGGCGGCGCGGCATGCAGGCAGAGCCCGGCCAGGATGCCGGCGAGGCTGCGGGAGACCGTCTTCGGAGCCGGCATGGCGGGATCCTTCCCGGGCCGCGGTCGGGCGGGCAGTATAGCGCGGGAACCGCCGGAGGGCATGTGTCGAGGGCTTTTACAGTTCCCGTGCCAGGGGATGGGGGCGCGCCGGGACCCGGCCCGAGAATGACGCAGGGCCAAGGGGTTGCGGCATACGCGGTTCATGGCATGAGGATTGCTGCTGCGCCCGGATGAGGGAAGGGATGAGCGGGGGAGGTCTGCCTCGGATGCGGCTCGCCTGGGCGTGGCTGGCGGTGGCGCTCCTCGTGCCGCCGCCGGCCGCCCGGGCGGGGCTGCCGGAGACGGTGGCCCGCATCAAGCCGGGCGTGGTGGGGGTGGGGACCTGGCTCCCCACGCGGGCGCCGGCCTTCCGGTTCCGCGGCACGGGCTTCGCCGTGGGCGACGGCCGGCACGTGCTCACGGCGGCGCACGTGGTGGCGGTGGCCCTGGACGTGGCGAGGATGGAGCGGCTCGTGGTGATGGCCGGCTCGGGCCGGGGCGAGCGGCGGGAGGCGGAGAAGGTGGCGGTGGACGTGGTGCACGACCTCGCGCTGCTGCGCATCTCCGGGCCGCCCCTGCGGCCGCTCAGGCTGGGGCGCTCGCGCGGGGTGCGGGAGGGCGCGGACTATGCCTTCACGGGCTTCCCGCTCGGCACCCTGCTCGGGCTCTACGCCGCCACCCACCGCGCGACGGTCGCCGCCATCGCCCCGGTGGTGATGCCGCAGCCGACCGCGCGGCGGCTCGATCCGGCGACGGTGCGGCGGCTGAAGTCGCCCTACCGCGTCTTCCAGCTCGACGCCACCGCCTATCCCGGCAACAGCGGCAGCCCGCTCTATGACGTGCGGACCGGCGAGGTGGTGGGCGTCGTGAGCCAGGTGGTGGTGCGCGAGCCGAGGAACGGGGACGCGCCGAACGGCGGCATCCCCCGACCCGGCGGCATCACCTATGCGATACCGGTCGATTTCGCCCGCCCGCTGCTGAAGCGCGCGGGCCTGGCGCACTGAGCGAGGGAGGGACAGGCATGGGCAGAGAGCCGGACAGGCGCACGGGCGGTCCGGGCCGGGGGCCCGCGATGCCCGAGCGGCGGCGCCTGCTCAGGGGCGCGCTGGGCACCGCGCCCCTGGTGCTGAGCCTGAAGGCCCGGCCCGTCCTGGGAAGCGGGGGCTGCACGGTCTCGGGGCTGCTCTCGGGCAACCTCTCCGGTCCGGCGCCGAGCTGCGAGGGCTGCACGCCGGGCTACTGGAAGAACCATCCCGGGAGCTGGCCCGCGCCCTACGATCCGGGCACCTGCGGATCCGGCAAGGGCAAGGGCAAGGGCGCGGGCTGCAACACGCCCGGCGGCTGGTCGGGCGGCACGCGCTTCGCCGACGTGTTCGGGACGGGCGGGCTCGCGCACTTCGCCCTCTCGGCGGACACGGTCGCCGCGATCGGCGGCGACGCCTCGATGCTCACCCTCATGCAGGTGCTGTGGCTGGGCGGGGACGAGGATCCCTACCGGCTCGGGGCGCACGCCGTGGCGGCGCTCCTCAACGCGGCCCACGGCGGGGTGAGCTTCGGCTACACGCCCGGCGAGATCATCGACCTCTTCGACGCCGGCTACGCGACCGATCCCGAGGGCACCAAGAACGGCTTCCAGCTCCTCAACGAGCAGGGCTGCCCCCTCTGACGGCTTTCCGCGCCGCTCCCCGTCGATGTCCCGTTGGCCGCAGGTGCGGCTTCCAGTGATCGCCCTTCCCTTCGCCCCCGCAGGCGCGGCTTCCGGCCGCGAGCCCCATCCATCCGTAGGCGCGGCTTCCAGCCGCGCCGTGGGCCGGCTGGAAGCCGGCCCCACGGGGAAGGGGTGAAGGGCGGCTTCCCTGACGACGGCCTTTTCGTGCATCCTCGCCCGCTGATGGCGTCCGGGCCTCCGGAGGACACTGCCGCCGCGCGCTGGCGGCTGCGGCCGTGGGTGCTGCCGCGCTGGCGCGAGCTCGACGGCGAGCGGGTGCTGCACGAGGCCTCGAGCGGCGACGTGCACCTGCTGGATGCGGTGGCGGCGGCGCTGCTCGAGCGCCTGTGGGCGGAGGGCCCCGCGACGGAGGCGGCGCTGGCCGCGGCCGTGGCGCGGGAGGCGGGCCTCGGGGCGGCCGACGGCGCCGTGCGGGCGGCCGTCGCCGAGCGGCTCGAGGCGCTGGCCGCGGCGGGGCTGGTGGAACGATGCCCGTGAGCGGCCTCCCCACGCTCGGCGCGCTGCCTGCGCCGGCGGTGGCGGCGCGCCTGCGTGGCGCGGGTCTGGCCCTGCGCTGCGGCCCTCTCGTCTTCCGCGTGCGCTCGCCGCTCGCATCGGTGGCGGCGCACCTCGCCGCCCTGTACCGCGACCATCCCCTGGCCGACGTCGGCGGCTTCGCCGACTTCGTGGTGGCCGTGGCGCCGGTGCGGGGCGTGCGGCGCTGGCTGCGGCCGCAGGTGCGGTTCCTGTTCGACGGCGAGCCGCCCTTCAACCCCATGCCCCGCGCCCAGGCGCCGGCGGTGCTGGAATGGGGCATGAACTGGTGCGTGGGCGCGCACGCGCACGCCTGGCTGGTGCTGCACGCGGCGGTGGTCGCGCGGGGGGACCGGGCGCTGCTCCTGCCGGGGCCGCCCGGGGCCGGCAAGAGCACGCTCTGCGCCGCGCTGGTCCATTCGGGCTGGCGGCTGCTGTCGGACGAGCTCGCCCTGGTGCGGCCCGGCGACGGTCTCGTCGAGCCGGTGCCGCGGCCGGTGAGCCTGAAGGGCGCCGGCGTGCGCGTGATCCGCGAGCGCTTTCCCGGGGCGCGCCTGGGCGCCACGCTGCGGGAGACGCGCAAGGGGGATCTCGCCTTCATGGCGCCGCCGCCGGCGAGCGTGGCCGCCATGGGCCGGCCGGCGCGCCCCTGCTGGATCGTGGTCCCGCGCTTCGACCCCGGCGGGCCGCGGGCGCGGCTCGAGCCCCGGCGGCGGGGGCGCATGCTCGTCTGGCTCGCGCGCAACGCCTTCAACTCCTCTGTGCACGGGGAGGCGGGCTTCGACCGGCTGGCCGACGTGGTGGCGGGCTGTGCCTGCCATGCGCTGAGCTATCGGGATATCGACGCCGCGCTGGCCGCGCTCGACGGGCTCGCGCCCGCCATGGCGGAGACGCACGTCGCATGAGCGGGGCGGCCTCGGCACTCGCCGCGACGCCGCTGGTCCGGGCCCTGCGGTCGCCGGAGGCGGCGGCCGGCTTCCGGCCGGCGGAGTGGGAGCTGGCCGTGCGGGCGGGGCGGCGGGCCGCGCTGCTGGCCGCGCTCGCGCACCGCCTCGCCCGCGGGCCCGGCCTGGGGACGGTGCCGGCGGGGCCGCGCCGGCATCTGGAGGCTGCGCTGCGGCTGGCCGGACACCAGGCACGGGCGCTGCGCCACGAGGCGATGGTGGTGCGCGGGGCGCTGGCCCCGCTGGGTGTGGAGCCCGTGCTGCTCAAGGGTGCGGCCTACGTCCTCGGGGGGCTCCCGCCGGCGCCGGGACGGCTGGTGGCGGACCTGGACCTGCTGCTGCCTCGGGCCTGCCTCCCCGAGGCCGAGCGGCTGCTCTTCCGCCAGGGCTGGCTCACGGCCGAGCCGCATCCGTACGACCAGCGCTACTACCGCGAGTGGATGCACGAGATCCCGCCGCTGCGGCACGCACGCCGCGGGACGCTCCTCGATCTCCATCACGCGCTCGTGCCGCCCACCTCGCGGCTCGGGTGCGATCCCGGCGACGTGGGGGCGCGCGCCGTCCGGGCCGGCGAGGGGTTCCGGGTGCCTGCCCGCGAGGACCTGCTGGTGCACGCGGCCCTCCACCGGCTCGGCGACGGCGAGCACGAGCGCGCCCTGCGCGACCTGTGGGACCTCGACCGCATGGTGCGGGCGTGGCTCGGCGAGGCGGGGCTGCGCGAGGCGCTGGAGGCGCGCGCGGCCGCCTTCCGGGCCGAGCGCGCGCTGGCCTACGCCCTCGGGGCGGCGCGCGCCGTCTTCGGCACGCCGCTGCCGGAAGGGCTGCTCGCGCGCCTCGAGGCCCGCGGGCGCTGCCGGCTCGGGGCGCGCGTGGTGGTGCCGCTGCTGCTGCGCGCCGCCGATCCCGCCCGGCCCCCGGCGTGGCGGGGCGTGGGGGCGGCCCGCTGGCTCATGTACGTGCGCGGCCACTGGACGCGCATGCCGCTGCGGCTCCTGATTCCCCACCTGCTGCGCAAGGCCCGGCGGCGTCCGGCGCGGGCGGGCGCGGCGGCGTGACGGCGGCCCCGGCGGGGCGGCTTCCAGCCGCATTTCTTCCCTGCCGTGGGAGCGGGCTTCCAGCCCATTTCTTCCCCGCCGTGGGCCGGCTGGAAGCCGGCCCCACGTGAGGAGAGAGGGCGGCCGGCTGGAAGCTGGCCCCACGAGGAGGGGAACGGTCGGCCGGCTGGAACCGGTCCCACGTGAGGAGATGGGGGGCGGCCGGCCGGAGGCCGGCCCCAAGGGGGATCCGCGGCCCGCGGCTCAGGCTGCCGGCGGGGCGGGGAAACGGCCGCCGTGCCGGAGCGGCGCGTGCCTTCCCCCCTGGCGACCGGTCCGCGCATCCTGGCGCGGCGTCAGGCCGGAGCCAGCATGCGTGCGGGATCCATCTCCTTCCACGGGACGGCCTCTATCCCCGCGCGGACCTGCCGCGCGTCGCCGCCATGGATCAGCCAGGCCGGCCCGGCTTCGTCACCCGCCAGCTTCCGCCAGAACTCCAGCCCCCTGAAGCAGTCCCGGTTGAGGGTCTGGCCGGCCTTGATCTCCACCGGCGTGAGGCGCGTGCCCTGCTCTATGAGCAGGTCGATCTCGTGCCCCGAGCGGTCCCGCCAGAAGTAGAGGTTGGACGTCTCGCCCGCGTTGAAACGGGTCTTGAGCAGCTCGGCGATCACCCAGGTCTCGAACAGGGCGCCCCGCAGGGGATGGGTGGCGAGCTGGCCGGGATCCTGGATGCCCAGCAGCCACGCCGCGAGGCCCGTGTCCAGGAAATAGAGCTTGGGCGTCCTGACCAGGCGCTTGTTGAAGTTCCGGTGATGGGGCGGCAGCAGGTGGACGATATAGCTGGCTTCGAGCACCGAGATCCAGGCTCTGGCCGTGTTGTGCGTCACGCCGGCGTCACTGGCGAGGGAGGAAAGGTTGAGGAGTTGCCCGGTTCTGCCCGCGCACAGCCGCAGGAAACGCTGGAAGACAGTCAGGTCGCGCACGTTGACGAGCTGCCGGACGTCACGCTCTAGGTAGGTGCGCACATAGTTCCCGTACCACGGGCGGGGTTCCAGGTCGCGGTCGAAGATGGGCGGGTAGGCGCCCTGGAACAGCGCCTCCTCGAGCCGGTCCGCGGCCTTCCCGGCGCGCCGGAGCTCGCCACGGGTCATGGGCAGGAGCACCAGCAGGGCCACGCGCCCAGCGAGGCTCTGGGTGATGCCCGACAAGAGGCCGAACTGCTGGGAGCCGGTGAGGATGAACTGCCCGGGGCGCCGCCGTTCGTCGACGCGGGTCTGCAGGTAGGAGAACAGCACCGGGCAGCGTTGGGCCTCGTCCAGGATCGCGCCCTCGGCCAGCCGGTCTAGGAAGCCGCGGGGATCGCTCTCGGCGAATTCCCGCTGGTCGGGATCCTCAAGGGAGACGTAGGGGCGCGACGGGAAGGCATGGCGCACCAGCGTGGACTTGCCCGACTGGCGGGGACCGGTGACCGCGACCACCGGGTAGCCGCGGACGAGGTGTCTGAGCGTGGCCTCTGCCTCGCGAGGGATGTACACGCGCGTGCGCTCCGGGACCCGGACGGTGCCAGTCTACCCCTTTTGTTGGCTAATTGTAAATAGAACTTACAATCAGCCAAGTTCCCGCGGCGCCCGCCGTGCCGGATGCGAGCGCCGGAGGCGGAGGCTCGGAGACGGTGCCTTGGACGGGCGCTTCCGCCTGCGGGCGCTGCGCCGCTCCCCGCGGCCGGCCTCCGCTTCACTTCGGCCCCGTGTCCGCGGCGCCCGCCGTGCCGGGGCCGGGCCTCGGCGCCGGGTCGTTCGGGTGCGTGCCGCGGCCCGCGGCTCAGGCCGCCGGCGGGGCGGGGAAACGGCCGCCGGCGGCGGCCAGGCGCTCCTCCCAGGCGAGCGCGTGGCGCACGATGGTGTCGAGGTCGTCGAGCCGGGGGCTCCAGCCCAGCACCGACCGGATGCGCTCGGCACGGGCGACGAGGCTCGGGGGGTCGCCCGGACGCCGCGGGGCGGGCTCGGCCGGGATGGGGCGGCCGGCGGCCCGCTCGACCGCCGCCAGCACCTCCCGCACGCTGTAGCCCCGACCGTAGCCGACGTTGAGCACCGTCGGGGTCCCCCCGCCGCGCAGGTAGTCCAGGGCCCGCAGATGGGCGGCGGCCAGGTCCTCCACGTGGATGTAGTCCCGGACCCCGGTCCCGTCCGGGGTGGGGTAGTCCGTGCCATATATAAGGATCCGCTCGCGCCGGCCCACGGCCACCTCGCAGGCCACCTTGATCAGGTGCGTGGCCTCGGGGGTGGCCTGGCCCAGCCGGCCCTCCGGATCGGCTCCGGCCACGTTGAAGTAGCGAAGCGCCACATAGCGCGGCCCCCCCGCCGCCGCCAGATCGCGGAGCATCCACTCGGTCATGAGCTTGGAGGTCCCGTAGGGGTTGATGGGGTCCGTGGGCGTTTCCTCCGAGGCCACGCCCCCCTCCGGGATGCCGTAGACGGCGGCGGTGGAGGAGAAGATCACGTGCCGTACCCCCGCCTCCGCACAGCACTGGAGCAGGGTGCGGGTGGCGCAGGTGTTGTTGCGGTAGTACTTGAGGGGGTCGGCCACCGACTCCGGCACCACCGTATGGGCGGCGAAGTGCATCAGGGCCTCCACCCCGTGCTCGGCCAGCACCCGGCGGACCAGATCGGCATCGCCCGTATCCCCCACCACCAGGGTGCCGTGGAGCACCGCTTCCCGGTGGCCGGTGCTGAGGTCGTCGAGCACCACCACCCGCTCGCCGGCCTCCCCGAGCTGGCGCACCACGTGGCTGCCGATGTAGCCGGCGCCCCCGGTGACCAGGATCGCCCCCCCTCCTTCGCCCATGCGGCGCCCTCCCTTCCTGCAGACGCTTCCCCGCGGCCGCGGGGGCGCCTAAAATACCATGCCGGGACGTGCCCCGCCGTTCGGGGCGGGCTGGCGACGGAGAGTTGACACCAGCCCCCCGCTTCCCGAGAATACGCTGCTTACGTCCGGGGAGGGGTTCCCGAGCGGTCAAAGGGGGCAGACTGTAAATCTGCTGGCTCAGCCTTCGGAGGTTCGAATCCTCCCCCCTCCACCAGAGATGGCGAGCCACGGGTCTGGCGCAAGGGAGGTCGGCGGTCCCGGAGAGGTGAGTCGGAAGGCGGCGCCGAGGCGGCTACCGGACGCCCGATCCCATGGCCTGGGGCTTGACGATGCGGGTGTAGTTCAATGGTAGAACCTCAGCCTTCCAAGCTGATGATGGCGGTTCGATTCCGCTCACCCGCTCCAAATCCGGGCGGCAGGCATCAGGAATCGGGATGCGAGGAGGAAGGCCGGTTCCTGACGTCTGAAGCCTGATACCTGAACGAGGCCCATATAGCTCAGTCGGTAGAGCACTTCCTTGGTAAGGAAGAGGTCACCGGTTCGAGTCCGGTTATGGGCTCCATGTTTTTCCCGGCCCGCCTGAGGCGCCGGGGGCCCGCCGCGGCGGGCGCAGGCAAGGGCTGAAGGGTCAGACGAGGTCTCGCGGGCGTCGCGCCCGCCCCCGGAAGGAGAGCAGCACCATGTCCAAGGAGAAGTTCGAGCGCAAGAAGCCGCATGTGAATGTGGGCACGATTGGTCATGTGGATCATGGGAAGACGACGCTGACGGCGGCGTTGACGAAGGTGTCTGCGGAGAAGTATTCGGG
>JALSJE010000092.1 GCA_026989495.1 Gammaproteobacteria bacterium
CGGCTGGGGCGAGCTCCACGGGCTCTACGAGCCGGCCCGCCCGCCGCGTCATCCGCGCATCACCGTCTGGATGCGCACCGCCAGGCGCGAGCGGGTGGTGGCCTTTCGCACCTTCCTGCGCACCCTTTTGCACGAGCTGCTCCACCACCTGGACTACACGCTGCTGCGCCTGCCCGACTCCCTCCACACCGAGGGCTTCTACCGCCGCGAGTCCAGCCTCTTCCACCAGCTCGTCCCCGGCGCGCGCCGGGGACGGGCCGCTCGCGCGACGGCGAAGCGCTAGCGGCGCGGACACGGGGCCGGAGCGAAGCGGAGGCCAGTTGCGGGGAGCGCCGCCGGCCGCCGAGTTCCAGAGCACCATCTCTCGGCCTGGCGTGTATCTCCTCGGGCACAGGCCTGGCAGCCTTTGACGAGGCGGCGGCGCGGACACGGGGCCGCGGCCGACGCTTGCCGCGGACGCCCTCGCATCCCGCCCCCGTGCCTTCCCGTTCGGGGTGAGGTCCGAGGTCAGGCGATGAGGCGGCGGCGCACGAGGACGGTGGCGGCGTACCAGCCGAGGCCGGCGTAGGCGGCGAGCACGGAAAGGTGCAGCAGGGGCTGCTCCGGCGGGAGCCCCGCCACCAGCGGCCGCACGAGCGCCACCGCGTGGGTGAGCGGCAGCACCTGCACGATGGCCTGCAGCGCGCCCGGCAGGGCGTCCACGGGATAGAACACCCCGCACACCAGCAGCATGGGCGTGAGCACGAGCGTGAAGTAGTACTCGAAAAAGTCGTAGCTGGGCGCGAGCGCGCTCATCACCACCGCCGGCCCCGCGAAGCACAGCCCGACGAGGAAGAAGGCCGGGACGGCGAGCAGCGCCTGCCAGCCGTGCACCGCCCCGAGCAGCGCCGCCACGGCGAGGATGGCCGTGGAGCTGACGAGGCTCTTGGTGGCGCACCAGAGCAGCTCGCCGGCGACGATGTCGTCCACCGTGAGCGGGGTGGCGAGCAGCGCCTCGTAGGTGCGTTGCGGCACCATGCGCGTGTACACCGAGTACATGCCCTCGAAGGAGGCGGTGGTCATGGCCGAGGAGGCGACGATGCCCGAGGCGAGGAAGGTGAGGTAGGGCAGGCCCGCCATCTCGCCGACGAAGGCGCCGAGGCCGTAGCCCAGGCCGAGCAGGTAGAGCAGCGGCTCGCCGAAATTCATGGCGAGCGCCGCGCCCATGAGCTTGCGCCAGACGAGCACGTTGCGCCGCCAGACCGCGAGCGCGCGCAGGCGCGGGCGCGGCGGTGGGGGGAGGGCGGGCCTCATTCGCGCAGCTCCCGTCCGGTGAGCCTCAGGAAGACATCCTCGAGGCCGGCGGGGCGGTGCACGAAGGTCAGGCCGCTGCGCCCTTCGAGGGCGGCGAGCAGGGGGCGGGCGTCGGCCGTGTAGCAGTAGCGCACGTCGCCCACCTGCTCGATGCGGCAGGCGCCGGTGCCCGGCAGGGTGGGAACGGGCTGGTCCGGGGCGCCGCGGATCTCCACCACTTCGGGCTCCACGTGTCGCGCGACGAGCTCGGCGGGGCTGCCCTGGTCGAGGATGCGGCCGCGGTCCATGATGACCACCCGCTCGCACAGCCGCTCGGCCTCCTCCATGTAGTGGGTGGTGAGCAGCAGGGTGCGCCCCTGGGCCACCAGCTCGCGCAGCCGCGCCCACAGGTGGTGGCGCACCTGGGGGTCGAGGCCCGTGGTGGGCTCGTCGAGCACCACGAGCTCCGGGTCGTTGACCAGCGCGCGCGCCATCGCCAGCCGCCGGCGCATGCCGCCCGAGAGGTCCTGCACGCGGGCGCCGGCGCGCCCGGTGAGCTCGGCGAACTCGAGGAGCGCGCGGATGCGCCGCTCCACCGCCGGGCCGCGCAGGCCGAAGTAGCGGGCGTAGACGCGCAGGTTCTCCTCCACGGTGAAATCCGGGTCGAGGGTGTCGCCCTGGGGCACGACCCCCATGCGGGCGCGGGCCCGCTCGGCGCGCGCCGGCACGGGCTCGCCCAGCACCCGCAGCGTGCCGGCGTCCGGCAACGCCTGCCCGAGG
>JALSJE010000093.1 GCA_026989495.1 Gammaproteobacteria bacterium
GTCCAGGTGGTGGAGCAGCTCGTGCAAGAGGGTGCGCAGGAAGGTGCGAAAGGCCACCACCCGCTCGCGCCTGGCGGTGCGCATCCAGACGGTGATGCGCGGATGACGCGGCGGGCGGGCCGGCTCGTAGAGCCCGTGGAGCTCGCCCCAGCCGGCGCGGGGCCGCCGCTCGAGCACCGTCACCGCCGCCCGCCGCACGCCAAGCTGGTCGCAGATGCCGTTGGCGAGGCATTGGGCGGCCCGCTCCACGGCGGCGCGCTCGCCGGTGGCGAGCGCCCGCTCCAGCGCCACGGCCAGCGGCCGCAGGGCCTCGGGGCGCGGGAGCGCGATCTCGCCCACGGCGTCGCTCGCGCGGTAGATGCGCTGCCGGGCCGGGCTGAGGCGCTCGTAGTAGGCGAAGGGCATGGCCGCGCTCTGGCGTGCTCGCGGGGCTGGATGGTGCCGGAGGGGAGACTCGAACTCCCACGCCCGAAGGCACGTGATCCTAAGTCACGCGCGTCTGCCAGTTCCGCCACTCCGGCCGCGGGGCTATTGTGCCACGTGCCCCGGGGCGAAGGGCGCGAGCGCCGCCTCGAGCCAGCGGCGGGCGCGCACGCCGATGCCCGGCCGCTGGCTCTCGCGCGGGCCGGCCACGTTGAGCGTGCGCACCCCCCGGGCCCGGAGCCAGGGCTCGAGTGTGGCCGGGTCGGGCGCGACGGCGAGGTCCACCACGCGCACGGGGCGGCCCAGGTGGCGGGCCAGCCGCAGCGTGAGCGCCGTGCCGCCCGTGAGCGGGCCCTCGGCGAGGATGAGGGTCGCGTCGGCCGCGCGCACGTTGGCCTCGGTGCGCACGCGGTAGTCCCGGGAGCGGGTCTCCCGCAGGGGATAGCGGGCCGGGATGCGTCCGTCCTCGGCGCGCCGCCCGCGCGGGCACCAGCCCCCGCAGGCGAGACCCAGGGCGAGGGCCACGTCCAGCGCCGCCCGGTCCACCCCGGTCTGGCCCCCGCTCACGATGCGCAGCCCCTCCATCCCCTTGCCCCTGCGGCCCGTGCCCCTATATTGTGAATCCGGCAGTCGGCCGCCCGCGAGGCGGCGTACGAAGTGACCACCGAGACCCGCACCGACGACCTGCACCTGCTCGTCGCCACCCTCCCGGCGCACCTGCAGGAGGCCCTCGCGCGCCTGCCCGAGGCGGACCTGCTCGAGATCGTGCTCGATCTCGGCCGCGCGCCGCTCGCGCGCTACCCCGGCCGCACCGAGCGCATCGCCGAGCAGCCCGTCAGCCGTGAGGACCTGGCCCATGTGGCCGCCATGGTGGGCGAGTTCGGCGCCGACAACCGCGCCGGCATCGAGGGGACGCTGCACCGCATCGCGGCCATCCGCAACCGCGCCGGCCGCATCGTGGGGCTGACCCTGCGGGTCGGGCGGGCGGTCTACGGCACCATCGAGCCCATCCGCCACCTGGTCGAGCGCGGCGCGAGCCTGCTGCTGCTGGGCCCGCCGGGCGTGGGCAAGACCACGCGCCTGCGCGAGATCGCGCGCGTGCTGGCCGACGATCTCGGCAAGCGCGTGATCGTGGTGGACACCTCCAACGAGATCGCTGGCGACGGCGACGTGCCGCACCCGGCCATCGGCGGCGCGCGCCGCATGCAGGTGCCCCACCCGGACCGCCAGCACGCGGTGATGATCGAGGCGGTGGAGAACCACATGCCCGAGGTCATCATCGTGGACGAGATCGGCACGGCGGCCGAGGCCGCCGCCGCCCGCACCATCGCCGAGCGCGGGGTGCAGCTCATCGGCACGGCCCATGGCACGACGCTCGCCAACCTGGTGCAGAACCCGACGCTGGCCGACCTGGTGGGTGGGGTGCAGACCGTGACCCTGGGCGACGAGGAGGCGCGCCTGCGCGGCACGCAGAAGACCGTGAGCGAGCGCAAGGCCCCGCCCACCTTCGACGCGGTGGTGGAGCTGGTGGACCACGAGCGGCTCGTTGTGCACGAGGACACGGCGGCGGCGGTGGACGCCCTGCTGCGCGGCCGGCCCGTGGCGGGCACGCCTGCGGGCGGGGAGGAGGTGCCCGCGCCCGAGCCAGAGCCGCCCGCGCTGCCCGAGGCCGACCGGCCGCTTCGCATCTACCCCTACGCCCTGAGCCGCGACACCGTCGAGCGCGTGCTGCGCGACCTGCGGCTGGAGGCGCGCACGGTGGGCCGGCCGGAGCAGGCCGACCTGGTGGTGGCGCTCCGCTCGCGCGCCGACGATCCGCGCCTGAGGCGCATGCTGGCCCAGCTCGAGCTCCCCCTCTACGTGGCCCGGCGCAACACCACTGCCCAGATCCGCCGGCTGCTGGCCGACGTCTTCCGGGTCGTGCGCGGCGTGGAGGACGAGGAGCTGGGCGAGGCCCTGCGGGAGGCCGAGGAAGCCGTGGCGCGGGTGCGCGAGGCGGGCGAGCCCGTGGCGCTCAGCCCGCGGACGGCGGCGGTGCGCCGGCTCCAGCACCGCGTGGTGGCCCGCCACCGCCTGGTAGCCGAGAGCGCCGGCAGCGGCGCCGCGCGCCACCTGGTGGTCTACCCGAGCGGCTGAGCGGGGCTCGTCCATGGCGGATGCCGCCGCCATCACCGAACGGCTGCTCGAGAAGTACCGCCGCCCCAAGGTGGCGCTCGAGTTCTCCAACCCGCTCGAGCTGCTGGTGGCCACCATCCTCTCGGCTCAGTGCACCGACGAGCGGGTCAATCAGGTCACGCGCACCCTCTTCCGCCGCTACCGCAGCGCTCGCGCCTACGCCGAGGCCGATCCGGCCGAGCTCGAGGCCCTGATCCGCCCCACCGGCTACTACCGCCAGAAGGCGCGCGCCCTCATCGCCTGCTGCCGGGCGCTGGTGGAGCGCTTCGGCGGCAAGGTGCCGGACAGCGTGGAGGAGCTCACCAGCCTGCCCGGGGTGGGACGCAAGACCGCCAACCTGGTCCTCGGCAGCGCCTTCGGCCGCCAGGCCATCGCGGTGGACACCCATGTGCTGCGCGTGGCGAACCGGCTCGGGCTGGTCGCCACCCGCAACGCCGACGAGGCCGAGGAAGCGCTCAGGACGCAGGTGCCGCAGCGGCGCTGGACCGCCTTCACGCTGGCCATGATCCTGCACGGGCGCGAGACCTGCACCGCGCGCACGCCCCGCTGCGGGGAGTGCGTGCTCTACGACCTGTGCGAGTGGCCCGAGAAGGCGCGCCACGCCGCCGGGGACCGGCGCCCGGGCGGGCAGGCTGCACGAAGCCGCGTCCGGCGTTCATGAGGACCCGGCCAGCCGCTCGAGCAGGAAATCCAGGATACGCCCCTCCAGCCACCAGCGGGGCCGCAGGGGCGAGGCCCCTGCCACGAAGCCCACGTGCCCGCCGCGGTGCGCGAGCTCCAGCCGCACCGCCGGTGCGAGCTCGTCCGGCGCCGGGATGGCCTCGGGCGGGACGAAGGGATCGTCGGCCGCGTGCAGGATGAGGGTGGGCACGCGGATGCGCCCGAGCCACGGGCGACAGCTCGCGCGCGCGTAGTAGTCGTCCACGCCCGCGAAGCCGTGCAGGGGCGCGGTGACGGCGGCGTCGAATGCGCGCAGGCTCGCGAGCCCTCGCAGTCGCACGGCCCCGATCCCGGGCAGCGGCACGCACGCGAGCCGCCGTCGCACGCTCCGGCGCATGTGCCGAAGCAGCGCCCGCTCGTACACGCGGGAGAAGCCCACGCGGATGCGCCGGGCGCAGGCGGCGAGCTCGAAGGGCACCGAGACCGCGACCGCCGCGTGCAGCCCCGCCGCCGCGCCCGCCTCGCCCAGGTGCTTGAGGAGCAGGTTGCCGCCCAGGGAATAGCCCACCGCGGCGGCCGCGGGCCGCCCCGTGGCCGCGAGCCGCGCGAGCACAGCGCGAAGGTCGCCGGTCATTCCCGAGTGGTAAAGGCAGGGGCCGCGGTTGGGGCGACGCCCGCAGCCGCGCAGGTGCATGACGGCGGGCCGGAGACCCGCCGCGGCGAGCCGCGCGGCGAGCCCCGCCGCATAGGGCGAGCGCGCCGAGCCCTCCAGCCCGTGCAGCACGAGGACCACGGGTCCTGTGCCGACCCCCGCCACCCAGGCGAGCTCCAGGAAGTCGCCATCCGGAAGCGGAACCGTCTCCCAGCGCAGGGGGAGCCGCGGGCGCGGACGCGCGAGCGCCGCCCACAGGGTCTGCAGGTGCGGTCCGGGCAGCCACCACGCCGGGCGGAACCCCGCCGCCGCCACGATCCCGCGCCCTTGCCGGGAAGGGGACCGCGGCTCCTGGATCGTGCCCGGGCAGCTCTGGATGGGCGTCTCCACCCTGCCACTAGACACCATTCCGGCGCACGGCGGAAGGGCTGGATATGGATTTCCAGCAGGTGTTCACGTCGGAGACGAGCGTCACTGCCGTGGAATCGGCTTGCCGCCACGGCGCCCAACGGGCCCGCGAACGGTGGGCGGAAAGGTCACGGAGGCGCCGCAGGCACGGTCAGGCGGCGTCCTGGGGGCGGGCGGCCTGCTCCAGGGCGAGACGGGCGCTCACGGCGGCGCGCAGGCGCCGCAGCGTGGCAGGGCCGATGCCCCGCACTGCGAGCAGGGCCGCGTCGTCGGCGCGGGCGAGGTCTTCCAGGGTGCGCAGGCCTGCGCGGTGGAGCTGCGTGGCGGTGGCGGCGCGGATGCCGGCGAGCTGCAGGCAGGCGAGCCAGCGCGGATCGGCCCCGCCCGTGCGGCGGGCCACGGCCCCGGCAGCCCCGGAGCGGCAGGGCCGCCGCCCGGCCTCGGGGCGGGCCAGGGTGCGTCTCCGGGCCCGTGACGGCCCACCGGGCCACACGCGCCGCCAGGCGGCCGCGGCGATCCACGTCGCGGCCGCGAGCAGCAGGCTCGCGAGAAAGAGCCCCGGGGAAAGGGCGGCGAGGGTGCCGAGGACCAGGGGACCCGTCCCGAGGAGCACGCTTACCGCCACGGCCGCGGCGAGCGCCGGCCCCGTGGGCAGGCCGGACGCGAGGCGCACCAGCGCGAGCCGCCCCGTCATGCCCGCCATGGCCAGTGCCAGGCCCAGCGCGCCCAGCGGAACGAGCCAGGCGCCGCTGTCCACCAGCGCCGCGGCCAGGCGATGGGCCCAGAGCGCGGCCCAGAGGAGGAAGCCGAGCGCCAGCGCCGCGAAGACGAGGCCCCAGGGCTCGCGCAGGCTCAGCCCCGGCCGGAGGCGCCGGGCCAGGACCGCCCAAGGGTCGGTCGGCTGGCCGGTGGACCAGGGATTGAGGCTCAGCGGGCGGAGGCTCCTTGCCGGCATGGGGCCATTGTCCTGCCGTGGGGGAGGCGCTGCTGTGAGCCGGTTCGCGCTCCAGGCCGCTGCCCGGCCGCCCCCCCTAGGCGGCTGCGTCGGCCTCCTCGTCGTCCTCCCGGCGCACGCTGTCGGCGAGCACGGGGCGCAGGGCGGCGGCGAGCTCGGCCGGGTGGAACTTGGGCACGTACACGTCCGCCCCCACCGCCTGGCCCAGGTGCTGGTTGGCCTCGGCCGAGAGCGAGGAATGCATGATGACGGGGATGCCCCGGAAGCGGGGGTCGCCCTTGATGCGCTTCGTGAGCACGTAGCCGTCCATCTCCGGCATCTCCACGTCCGTGAGCACGGCCGTGACCAGCCGGTGCACGGGCACGTGGCTCGCCTCGGCGCGCGCGGCCATTTCCTCGAGCAGATCCCAGGCCTCCTTGCCGTTGCGCGCGGCGATGTGGCGCACGCCCATCTTGTCCAGGGTCTGCTCGATCTGCCGGCGCGCCACCGCCGAGTCGTCGGCGAAGAGCACCGTGGCCTCCACCTCCAGCGGCTCGACGGCGTCATAGAGCTCGGGGTCGTTGCCGAAATCGGCGGTCTCGGCCAGCACCTTCTCCACGTCCAGGATCATCACGATGCGGCCGTCCTCGAGCCGGGTCACGGCCGTGATGAGCCCGCCCATGCGGTTCTGCATCATGGGCGGCGGCACCTTCACCTGCGTCCACTCCAGGCGCAGGATGCTCTCCACCGAGTGCACCAGCAGCGCCTGCACGAAGCGGTTGTACTCGGTGATGATGAGGATCTGCGGCTCGTCCTCGCTGTCGATGCCGCAGAAGCGCGCCAGGTTGATGACGGGGATCATGTTCCCGCGCAGGCTGATCATGCCCTCCACGGCGGGCGGCACGTCGGGCGCGCGGGTGATCTCCGGCACCTGCATCACCTCGCGCACCTTGAATACGTTGATGCCGAAGACCTCCTCCCGTCCGCTGGCCCGGTCCCGGCCGAGGCTGAACAGCAGCACCTCGAGGCGGTTGGCGCCCGCGAGCCGGGTGCGCTCGTCGACGGAGTCCATGAAGCTGGCCATAGACCTCTCCCCCGCTCGGATCGTGGCACGCCGGCCTGGGTCCCGGCGCATCCGCTCTATCGGCAGGACCCCGCCCCACCTTTAGCCACGGCCCCTGGGCTGCCCCAACCCTCTGGCAAGCCTCGCGGAAGGCCCGGAAAGCGCGCCCTCCCAGACCTCCCCCGCGGCAAGCGAGGCCGCGGGACGGCCGATGTACGGGGAAGTGCATGACGATAAACGAAAAGTCGAAATGGACCGCGAGGCGCCATCGCGCTGATCGATCCGCGCAGCGGATTGAAAAGGCCGCGAAACGCCCCGGCGCCGTTCCCTTCGCGCAGCCGATCGAACGTCTCCCCCGCCAATCCGTGCAGAGGACCCGCCGGGACCGCTTTCCTGCCAGCAGAGGCGCGTGGCCAGCGCCAAGCGGTCGCTCCGGCCTCCCCCGCCCCGTCCCGTTCCCGACCCCGCCCTCAGGCGATGTTGCGCCCGTAGAAGATCTCGGCCATCTCCTTGCGGAGCCGACGCTCGATGCGCTCGCGCTCGCGCGGGCCGAGCTCCTCCTTGCTCATGCCGAAGAGGTAGTTGTCGAGGTCGAACTCCTTGAGGAGCATCTTCGTGTGGAAGATGTTCTCCTGGTAGACATTGACGTCGATCATCTGGTACCGCTCCTTGGTGTCGCGCGCGATGAAGTTCTGGATCGAGTTGATCTTGTGGTCGATGAAATGCTTGCGCCCCTTGACGTCGCGGGTGAAGCCGCGCACGCGGTAGTCGATGACGACGATGTCCGACTCGAAGCTGTGAATGAGGAAGTTGAGGGCCCGCAGGGGCGAGATGCGCCCGCAGGTGGAGACGTCGATGTCGGCGCGGAAGGTGCTGATGCCGCCGTGGGGATGGCTCTCCGGGTAGGTATGCACCGTGATGTGGCTCTTGTCGAGGTGCGCCACCACGGCATCCGGCAGGGGGCCCGGGGCCTCCACCTCGGGCGCGGCCTCGCCGGCGATCTGGCGCGCGCTCACCGGCTCCTCCGAGATCAGCATGGTGACGCTCGCCCCCTGGGGCTCGTAGTCCTGGCGCGCCACGTTGAGGATGTTGGCGCCGATGATCTCGGCCACCTCGGTGAGGATCTGGGTCAGGCGCTCGGCGTTGTAGGCCTCGTCGATGTAGGCGATGTACTCGCGCCGCTGCGCCTCGGTCTGGGCATAGCAGACGTCGTAGATGTTGAAGCTCAGGGTCTTGGTGAGGTTGTTGAACCCGTGGAGCTTGAGCTTGCGGAGCGGCTTGACCTGCGCCACGGTGCCCTCCTCCCGGGGCCCTCGGCCCGCCGAGCCTGCCGGAGAGGTCCGGATCCGACCCGGACGGCGGGTGTCCCCCCCGCCCGCCGTCCCCCCTCAGGCGCCGGGACCGGGCTGGCTCCCGGCGCCAAAGACGGCTGCGGCCGCGCCGCGGGCCACTGCCACCCCGAAGGCCCGCCCGGCGCCCACAGGTGGGCGCCGGCCCGCAGGCCGGCAGCCGGTCGTGGAAATCCCCCGCAGTCTGCGGCCGTCCCCCGCCGGACGCCCAGGGCCTCGCGCGGCCGAGATCGGAGCCCACCCCGTGGCATGGGCCATGGGCACGGCGGGGGCGCGAGTATACCAGATGATCCTGCCCCGGGCGGCTGGCTCCGGGAAGCCTGCCGTCCCGGCTGGCCGGTCCGCGGCCCCGGCGCTCACGGCGCCTCCCGGATCTCGATCTCGTGCACGATCTCGGCGGTGCGCCCCAGCATGATGGAGGCCGAGCAGTACTTCTCGGCCGAGAGCGCCACGGCGCGCTCCACGCGCTCGCGCGAGAGCCCCCGGCCGGTCACGAGGTAGCGCACGCGGATGCGGGTGAAGACCTTGGGCGGCTGCTCGGCGCGCTCGGCCTCCAGCTCCACCTCGCAGCCAAGGACCTGCTGGCGCCCCTTGCGCAGGATGGTGACCACGTCGAAGGCGGTGCAGCCGCCCATGCCGAGGAGCAGCATCTCCATCGGCCGCGGGCCCAGGTTGCGCCCGCCCGCCTCGGGCGCGCCGTCCATGACCAGCGCATGGCCGCTGCCGGTCTCGCCCATGAAGGCCACGTCCTCGATCCAGCGTACGCGTGTGCGCATCCTCGTACCTCCGTGCCTGCCCCTGCCGGCGTTCACTCTAGCGCAGCGCCGCCAAGCGCGCCATGCGCTGGCCGCGCGTGAGGCGGCACATGCACTTGCTTTGCCCTCCCATCGGGAGTATTACAAGACTCGGGACCAGCGAAGGAGCAGGCGCATATGGCCACCAGCGCAGGAGGGGCCACTGGAAACCCCACCATCGACCGCTTCCTCGCCCACTGCCACCGCCGGCGCTACCCCGCCAAGAGCATCATCATCTATGCCGGCGACAAGCCCGACGTCCTCTACTACATCATCCAGGGCTCGGTGAGCGTGCTCATCGAGGACGAGGAGGGCCACGAGATCGTCCTCGCCTACCTCAACGCTGGAGACTTCTTCGGCGAGATGGGCCTGTTCGGCGAGGAGCAGCCGGCACGCAGCGCCTGGGTCCGCACCCGTACCCAGTGCGAGCTGGCCGAGATCAGCTACTCGCGCTTCCGCCTGCTCGCCAAGGACGATCCGGAGATCCTGTTTGCGCTCGCCTCGCAGATGGCCACGCGCCTGCGCAAGACCTCGCGCAAGGTCGGCGATCTCGCTTTCCTCGACGTCACCGGCCGCGTCGCGCGCACCCTGCTCGACCTGTGCAAGGAGCCGGACGCGCTCAGCCACCCTCAGGGCATGCAGATCCGCATCACCCGCCAGGAGATCGGCCGCATCGTCGGCTGCTCGCGCGAGATGGTCGGTCGCGTGCTCAAGAACCTCGAAGAGCAGGGGCTCATCTCGGTCAAGGGCAAGACCATCGTGGTCTTCAACGCCCGCTGAAAGCGGGCCGCCCCCCGAAGAGCTCGGCGAGGCGGGCACCGGGGTCGTCGGCGCGCATGAAGGCCTCGCCCACCAGGAAGGCGTGCACCCCGGCGGCGCGCAGGCGCGCCACGTCCTCGGGCGTGTGGATGCCGCTCTCGGTCACCACCAGGCGGTCGGCCGGTATGCGCTCCAGCAGGCCGATGGTGGTGCCGATGTCGGTGCGGAAGGTGCGCAAGTCGCGGTTGTTGATGCCGATAAGGGGCACCTCCAGCGCCAGGGCCCGCTCGAGCTCCTCGGCGTCGTGCACCTCCACCAGCACGTCCATGTCCAGGTGCGCGGCGAGCCCCGCCAGCTCGCGCAGCATGGCATCCCCCAGCGCGGCCACGATGAGCAGGATGCAGTCGGCGCCGATGGCGCGCGCCTCGTACACCTGGTAGGGGTCGATGATGAAGTCCTTGCGCAGCACGGGCAGCGCGCAGGCCGCGCGCGCCAGCTCCAGGTTGCGTTCCGAGCCATGGAAGAAGTCACGGTCGGTGAGCACCGAGAGCGCCGCCGCGCCGCCGCGCTCGTAGCTGCGGGCGGTGGCGGCGGGGTCGAGCTCGGCGCGCAGCACGCCCTTGGAGGGCGAGGCCTTCTTGATCTCGGCGATGACGGCCGCCTCCCCGCGCTCGATGCGCGCGCGCAGGGCGTCGAGGAAGCCGCGCGGCGGCGGGGCGGCCTCGGCGCGGCGGCTCATTTCGCGGATACCGACCCGTTCGGCCCGCTCGACGATCTCCTGCACCTTGCGCTCGAGGATGCGGTCGAGGATGTCCATGTCACAGCAATCGGAAACACTGATCAATCCGCTGCGCGGATCGATCAGCGCGATAGGGCTTCGCGGTCATTCTGATTTTCCTTGAGTCGTCATGCACTTCCCTGTGCATGGGTCGTCCCGCGGCCGTCCCTGGCCGGGGGGAAGCCCTGAAAAATCGGATTTTTCAGAGCTTCCAAACCGTTCACTCCAGGTCCCGGGTGAGCTCGGCGAGGCGATCGAGGCGGCGCAACGGCTCGCCCGAGGCCATGAGCGCGAGCGCACGTTCCACACCCGCCGCGAGCGAATCCGCCAGCCCCGCCACGTAGAGGGCGGCACCCGCATTCAGCGCCACCATGTCGCGCGCGGGGCCGGGCTCGCCCGCGAGCGCCGCCCGCACCCGCTCGAGCGACTCGCGCGCGTCCCTGACCCGCAGCGGATCCAGCGGGGCGCGCGCCACACCCAATGCCTCGGGGGTCACGGTGTAGCTGGTGATCGCGCCGTCGCGCAGCTCGGCCACGCGCGTGGGGCCGGCGAGGCTGATCTCGTCCAGCCCCTCCTCGCCGTGCACCACCAGCACGTGGCGGCTGCCCAGCCGCCGCAGCACCTCGGCCAGCGGCTCCAGCCAGCGTGCGTCGAAGACGCCCAGCACCTGGTTGGGCGCACCCGCCGGGTTGGTGAGCGGACCCAGCAGGTTGAAGACGGTGCGCACCCCCATCTCACGGCGTGGGCCGATGGCATGCCTCATGGCGCCGTGGTGGGCGGGGGCGAACAGGAAGCCCACGCCCGCCTCGCGGATGCAGCGCGCCACCGCCTCGGGTGAGAGCCCCAGCCGCACGCCGGCGGCCTCGAGCACGTCGGCGCTGCCGGAGAGGCTGGAGACCGAGCGGTTGCCGTGCTTGGCCACGTGCGCCCCGCCGGCGGCGGCGACGAAAGCCGCGGCGGTGGAGACGTTGAAGAGGCCGGCGGCATCGCCGCCGGTGCCGCAGGTGTCCACCAGATGGGGGAGATCGGCCACATCCACGTGCGTGGCGAGCTCGCGCATGACGCGCGCGGCGGCGGCGATCTCCTCCACCGTCTCGCCCTTCATGCGCAAGCCCACGAGGAAGCCGCCGATCTGGGCGGGCGTGGCCTCGCCGCCCATGATGCGGCGCATCACGGCTTCCATCTCGGCACCGCTCAGGTCGCGGCGCTCGACGACCGCACGTATGGCGTCCTGCATGTCCATGCCCTAAGTTTCGAGTAGCAAGGTTCAAGTGGCAAGTGGCAAGAAAGGTCTGAAAAATTTGATTTTTCAGACCTTTCCCGCGGCCTGGGACGGCCGCGGGACGGTTCGTGCACACGGAAGTGCATGACGACTCAAGGAAAATCAGAATGACCGCGATGCGCCAACGCGCTGATCGATCCGCGCGGCGGATTGATCAGAGTCTCCTTCTGAGTTTCCGCAAGGGAAAAACGCCCGCGCGCGGCTGGAAGCCGCGCCTACGGAACGGGGATACCACCCGCGGCATGGAATCCATCAGACCCTCCCTTGCTGCTTGCCACTCCCCTCGAGGAAGTTGCGCAGCAGGTCGTGGCCCACGCGTGTGAGGATGGACTCCGGGTGGAACTGCACGCCCTCCACCGGCAGCTCGCGGTGGCGTACCCCCATGATCTCGTCCACGCCACCGCCCTCGCGCGCGGTCCAGGCGGTGACCTCCAGGCATTCCGGCAGGCTCGCGCGCTCGATCACGAGGGAGTGGTAGCGCGTGGCCTCGAAGGGATCGGGCAGCCCCCGGAAGACACCCTCGCCGCGGTGATGGATCATCGAGGTCTTGCCGTGCATGATCTCGCGTGCGTGCACGATGCGCCCGCCGAAGGCCTGCCCGATGCACTGGTGGCCCAGGCACACGCCCAGGATGGGCACACGGGCGGCGAAGCGGCGGACGAGCTCGACCGAGATGCCAGCCTCGTTGGGTGTGCAGGGCCCGGGCGAGATCACGATGCGTTCGGGGCCCAGGCGCTCGATCTCCTCGAGCGTGATCCGGTCGTTGCGGAAGACGCGCACTTCCGCCCCCAGCTCGCCCAGGTACTGGACGAGGTTGTAGGTGAAGGAATCGTAGTTGTCGATCATGAGGATCACGGCGCGCCCTCCGCCTCGTCCAGCGAGGCCGCCAGCGCCGCGGCACGGAACAGGGCCCGGCCCTTGCTCATGGTCTCCTCCCACTCGCGCGCGGGCACCGAGTCTGCGACGATGCCGGCGCCGGCCTGAACGTGGAGCGTGGCGTCCTCGAGCACGGCGGTGCGGATGGCGATGGCGAGGTCCATGTCGCCGCTCCAGGCGAGATAGCCCACCGCGCCGCCATAGACGCCGCGCTTGACGGGCTCGAGCTCGTCGATGATCTCCATGGCCCGGATCTTGGGCGCGCCGGTGAGGGTGCCCGCGGGGAAGGTGGCGCGCAGCACGTCCATGGGCGCCAGCCCCGGGCGCAGGCGCCCGCGCACGTTTGAGACGATGTGCATGACGTGAGAGTAGCGCTCCACCACCATCTGCTCGTCCACCACCACGCTGCCGATCTCGGCCACGCGCCCCACGTCGTTGCGGCCGAGGTCGATGAGCATGAGATGCTCGGCGCGCTCCTTGGGGTCGGCGAGGAGCTCCGCCTCCAGCGCGCGGTCCTCGGCCTCGGTGGCCCCGCGCGGACGGGTGCCGGCGATGGGGCGCACGGTGACGGTACCCTGGTCGAGGCGCACCAGGATCTCGGGCGAGGAGCCCACCACGTGGAAGCCGCCCAGGTCCAGGTAGAACAGGTAGGGCGAGGGGTTGAGGGTGCGCAGCGCGCGGTAGAGGTTGAGCGCCGAGCCCGCGTAGGGCGCCGACAGCCGCTGCGAGAGCACCACCTGCATCACGTCGCCCTCGACGATGTAGCCCTTGACGCGCTCCACCGCGGCCTCGAAGGCCTCACGCCCGAAGCTGGAGCGGAAGTCCTCCTCACGCAGCGCCCCCCCGGCCGGGGCACGCCGCGCAGGCAAGGGGGCGGCGAGCCGCGCCTCGAGCGCGTCCAGCCGCGCCTGGGCGGACCGCCATGCGCCGGGTCGCGCGGGGTCGGCGTGCACCACGAGGTAGAGCTTGCCGAGCAGGTTGTCGAAGACGGCGAGCTCCTCGGAGAGCATCAGCAGGATGTCGGGCACGCCGAGGGGGTCGGGCTTTTCGGCCCCCGCGAGCCGCGGCTCGATGTGGCGCACGGTGTCGTAGCCGAAGTAGCCCACCAGCCCGCCCGCGAAGCGGGGCAGGCCCCTGAGCCGCGGCACGCGGAAGCCCTCGCGCCAGGCCTCGATCCAGGCAAGCGGATCCTTGGCCTCGAGACGCTCGACCGAGACGCCCTCGGTCTCGAGGGTGACGGTCCGCCCGCGCACGGCGAGCCGCGTGCGCGCCGGCAGGCCGATGATGGAGTAGCGGCCCCATTTCTCCCCCCCCTGCACCGACTCCAGGAGATAGGACCAGGGGCCCGCGGCGAGCTTGAGGTAGGCGCTGAGGGGGGTGTCCAGGTCGGCCAGGACCTCGCGCACCACGGGGATGCGGCTGTAGCCCTGGTCGGCAAGCTGCTGGAATTCGTGCTCGTTCATGCTCTCGGAAACTCTGATCAATCCGCTGCGCGGATTGATCAGCGCGATGGCGCTTCGCGGTCCATTCCGATTTTTCGTTTATCGTCACGCACTTCCCTGTGCATGGGTCGTCCCGCGGCCGTCCCTGGCCGCGGGGAAGGGCTGAAAAATCGCGATTTTTCAGCCCTTCCTCTCACCCTGCGCGGCGGGCGCCGCGGACACGGGGCCGGAGCGCAGCGGAGACCAGCCGCGGGAAGCGGCGCAGCGCCCGCAGGCGCGACAGCCCACCCCCGGCACCGATCCCGAGCCCCGGGGCACCCCGACAGGCCACGGCACGGCGGGCGCCGCGGACACGCGCGCGCGGAGCGCGCAGC
>JALSJE010000094.1 GCA_026989495.1 Gammaproteobacteria bacterium
GGACGTCGCCCTCCTGTGTCATCGTCTGTCGATCTGCGCCACACCGGGCGCGTGACCCCTCACAGGATGCCACCGCCCGGAAGGAATGGGAGGGCGGCGTCCATACCATCTGAAAAATCGGATTTTTTAGGCCTTTCACTCGTTTTCTACGAAAAGGCCTGAAAGGCCAGGTTTTTTGGAGCTGCGGGCAAAAAGACGGGCGCCAGAGGCGCCCGACAAAACGCATGAAGTCGCTTTCGGCCGTCGCTGCGGCTTCAGGGCTTCACGTACATGTAGCCCATCTGCTGCAGGTGGGCGACCTGAGCGACTCCAGACGGCACCACCTGTGCAACGAGGTTGATCCTGTCCTTCGGTATCTTCTTGCCCCGGATGGTGTTGGCGCAGATCTGGAACTTCACGCCGCGGTTGGCGAGCTCCTGCACCTTGGCCTCGAAGGTGTGGCCTTTCTTGTCCTTCGCGCCGTCCACCAGTGTGAAGGCACCCGAGCTGTGGGTCACGACGATGATCTCGACGTTCTCATCGCCGAGGGCGTTGAGATGGTTTCGGACGTTGCGCAGTGCACCCCAGGCCTTGTTGATGTCGTTGATGTGGTAGACCACCTTCTGCTGGTAGTAGCCGTTCTTCGCCGGCTTCAGGTTCGCCTGCTGCTGGCCGCAGGCCGCCAGCCCAAGACCCAAGGCCGCCGCAGCCGCCAGCGTGACGGTACGTCTTGTTCGAAGCATGCCTGACTCCTCCTGTAAGAACGTATGGCTCGATGGCCAGAGCTCCGGTGCCGTGTCCTTCCGCTCCCTGTCCTTCTGGTTCTTGATCGCACCCTCAAGCCCTTCTGCAAGCCGGGTGCCAACCTGCCCCGAACCGGCCGCCTTGCTTTACAGAAGGTTACGTGCGCGCCCGGCGGCGGACGGCGCGGGATTGGTGCATTTTGCACCAGGCTCCCGTTCCGGTGGGGTGGAAGCTGCAACCCTGCAAGTTCAGCCCCGGGTGCCGTTGCCGGGCTCCTCGGGGGTTCCGAGGGCAGCCGGGCCCTCGCCGCCCAGGCGACGGAGCTTGCGCCAGAGGGTGGTCTTGTCGATGCCGAGGATGCGGGCGGCCGCGGTCTTTTTGCCGCCGGTGCGCTCGAGCACATGGCGGATGTAGGCCGCCTCCACGGCCTCGAGCGGCGGCAGGTCCTCCTCAGGGAACCACAGGCGCCGGCCAGCCAGCGGCTCCTCGAGCCCGCCCTCCTCCGGCCAGCGCAGCACCGGGCCATCGCTCAGGATCACGCAGCGCTCGACCACGTTGCGGAGCTGGCGCACGTTGCCAGGCCAGTCGGCCTCGCACAGCCGCCGCATCGAGACCGGGTCGAAGCCCTGCACGCGCCGTCCGTAACGGCGCGCGAACTCGCGCACGAAGTGCTCGACCAGGGCAGGGATGTCCTCGCGGCGCTCGGCGAGCGGGGGAACGCGAATGTTGACCACGTTGAGGCGGTGGTAGAAGTCGTGGCGGAAGCGCCCCTCGCGCACCAAGCCCTCGAGGTCACGGTTGCTGGCGGCGATGATGCGCAGGTCGATGGGGATCGGCGTGGTGCCGCCCACGCGGGTGATGCACTGCTGCTCGATGGCCCGCATGAGCTTGACCTGCATGGCGTCGGAGATGTTGCTGATCTCGTCCAGGAACAGCGTCCCCCCCGAGGCCTCTTCCATCAGGCCGCGCTTGCGGTGGATGGCGCCGGTGAAGGCGCCCTTCTCGTGGCCGAAGAGCTCGCTCTCGAGCAGGGTCTCGGTGAGCGCTCCGCAGTCGATGACCACGAAGGGGGCTTCGGCGCGCGGCCCGTAGTCGTGCAGGGCGCGCGCCACCAGCTCCTTGCCCGCGCCGGACTCGCCCGTGATGATGACGTTGCAGCGCACCTGGGCCAGCTTCTGGATCGTCTCGTAGAGACGCCGCATGACAGGGCTCTCGCCCACCATGCCGAAGCGCTCGCGGCTGCAGCGGTCGAGACGGCGGCGCAGCTGGGCGTTCTCGCGCTTGAGGCTGAGGGCGCCTAGGGTGCGATCGATGACATGGCGCAGCTCCTCGAACTCGAAGGGCTTCTTGATGAAGTCGGTGGCGCCGCGCTTCATGGCCTCCACCGCTCCCTCCACGCTGGGATAGGCGGTGATGACGATCACGGGAACCTCGGGATCGATCTCGCGCAGCCCGGCGATGAGCTCGTAGCCGCTCATCCCTGGCATGCGCAGGTCCGTGACCACCACGTCCGCGCCCTGGCCCTTGAACCATGCCAGCGCCTCGCGCGCATCGGTGAAGGGGGTGCAGTCGTAGCCTGCCCGGGCGAACTGCCGCTTCATGGTGCGGCAGGCCACGGCCTCGTCGTCCACGAACAGCACGCGCACCGGCGCGCGCTCGCCCCCAGCTCCGGTGCTCTGAAGCGCCTCAGACGGCACGGCGCAACGCCTCCACGGGCTCCCCTTGCAGGGCGTCGGCGGCGACGGCGGCGCGCCGCAGCGGAAGGCGGATCACGGCCCGGGCCCCGCCGCCCGCACGCTCGCGCAGGTCGATCTCGCCGCCGTGCTGCTTGACGATGCCGTAGCTGACCGAGAGCCCCAGGCCGGTCCCCTGCCCCACCGGCTTGGTGGTGAAGAAGGGGTCGAAGACCTTGTCGCGCGTGCCCGGGTCGAGGCCGTGGCCGCGGTCCAGCACCTCCACCACGGCGTCTCCACCCTCGCGGCGCGCCCGCACCGTGACCGTGGCGCCCTCGGGCGAGGCATGGATGGCGTTGAGAAGCACGTTGACCAGCACCTGCTGGATCTGGTTCGGGTCGCCCTCCATCTCGAGGGGACGTTCGAGCTCGGTGCGCACCGCGAGCCCCGCCGCTTCGAGGCGATGATGGAGCAGGTCCACGCTCTCATCCAGCAGGCCGGCCAGGTCGAAACGGCGGTATACGGGCTCGGACTCGCGCGCGAAGTTGAGGATTCCCTGCACGATGCGCGCGCATCGGCGCCCCTCGGCCTGCAGGAGGGCGAGGTCCTCCTTGACCTCGGGATCGGCGTCGCCCACCGAGGCCTCGATCAGCTTCGCGAGCGACATGATGTTCATGAGGGGGTTGTTGATCTCATGGCCGATGCCGGCCGCCATCTCGCCGATGGCCGCGAGCCGCTCGGCCCTGCGCGCGGCCCGCTCGGCCTCGGCGCGCTCGCGCTCGGCCCGTTCCAGCGAGTCGGCCAGCTTGTTGAAGGCGCGGCCGGCGGTGCCGATCTCGTCGCGGCTGCGCTCGCGGTAGCGCGCCGTCTTGTCGCCCTTTTCGTAGCGCGTGATGATCTCGGCCAGCTCGTGCACCGGGCGTGCGAGCCGCGCCGCCGCCACCCGCGCCACGATCAGCGACAGCAGCAGCACCACCGCCATCAGCCCCCAGATCCAGCTCCGCAGCCCCGCCACGGGGGCGAGCACCGTGGCGCGGTCGGTCTCGATCACCAGCAGCCACTGGGAGAGGCGGTCACGGTAGGGCTCGTAGCGGCGGTAGAAATACATGCGCCCGTCGTCGGTGACCACCGTGCCCGCATCGGCGCCGGCGCGGATCCGATCCCACACTTCGGGACCGACGTCGACGGGGAAGCGGTAGGGGGTGCCGAGCTGGTTGGCGAAGCGCTTGTCGGCGTCGCGGTGGTACAGGTAGATGCCGTCACGCGCGGGATCCTGGTCGTTCATCTCCACCAGGTACACCTGTCCGGGATAGCCGCCCAGGGCCGCCACCACCACGTCGTCCACGCGCCGTCCCCACATGTTCACCACCAGCAGGCCGAGCAGCCCACCCTCACCGTCGCGCACCGGCACCGAGTAGCGCACCATGGCAGGGCAGAACTCCACCTCGCCCGCCACCTTGCCGCGCTCGAAGTTGGAGACCGAGACCTCGTCCCCGCTCGCGAGCGCACGCTGGAAGAAGGGCTTGTAGCTTATGTCCTCCACATAGCGCCGCCCGAGCGCGTCCACGTGCAGACGCGGCACCTCGTGCCCCTCCTTGACCTTGACCAGCGTCTTGCCCGTGGGATCGGTGAAGCGGATGGCCTGGATGCTGGGGACCGTGGTCTGGTAGTTGAGGAAGAACGACTCCAGCGCCTCGGCGCGCGCCTCATACGCCTCGGGGCGGTAGCGATCGGGCGGGGCCACGGCGGCGAAGGCCTCCAGCACCGGCACCTGGGCCAGGCCCCGGGCGAGGGCCTTCTGCGTGTCCATGAGGCTGCGCAACTCGCGCTCCATCTTCTTCAAGGTCTCTTGCAGCTCGGCCTCCACCCGCGCCTCCAGCGCGCGCTCGGCCCGGTCCACGACCCCGAAGAGGAGCACGAGCAGCGGCACGGTGGCCATACCGGCCAGCACCAGGAACAGCTTGCGCCTGAGCTCCATGCCCACGATGCTAGCACAGGCCCTGCCGAAGCCCATTTATTCAGGAAGCTCTGAAAAATCCGATTTTTCAGGGCTTCCCCGCGGCCAGGGACGGCCCATGCACATGGAAGTGCATGACGATACGAAAAAAATCGAAAATGGGCCGCGAAGCACCAAAGCGCTGATCAATCCGCGCAGCGGATTGATCAGAGTTTCCTTCAGAAGTTCATGAACCAATGATGCCTCACGTGGCGCCGACCACAGCGCCCAGCCCGCATGTTGCATCAAGGGCTCCGGATGATTGCGCCCTTTGCAGCCGCGCTCGCGACGGGCTGGAGCCCAGGCCGTAGCAGGAACCACGGCCTGGGCGGAGAGACGAACCACCGAGCAGACTGTAGGTGGCAGCGGCAAGCTTTCGCTGCAGCCCACAGCCAAGAAGGGCACCCGCTCGCCGAGCCGGGGCAGGTTGGCCACCACCAGGGCGGCGGGGCCCGAGGGATTCCTTCGTCCGGGAAAGCTCGCCTCACGGTGAGACGGCAGCCGAGCCTGCCCCCTCTCCGATGTCAGCCCACCACCTGCAGGCACAGCGCCAGCAGCGCGCCCGGGAGCAGCCCCAGCCCCAGCACCGCCAGCCCGTTGGCGCTCAGCACCGTGCCCGCCTGCAGCCCCGCGCGCACCGCCGCCTCCTCCGGCGGCTCGTCGAAGTACATGAGCTTGACCACGCGCAGGTAGTAGAAGGCCCCGACGATGGAGAAGGCCACGGCCACCACGGCGAGCCACAGGGCGCCCACGTCGATGACCGCCTTGAGCACCGTCAGCTTGGCGTAGAAGCCCACCGTGGGCGGCACCCCGGCCATGGAGAACATGAGGATCAGCATCATGAAGGCGAGCCAGGGGTTGCGGGCGTTGAGGCCGCGGTAGTCATCGAGCAGCTCAGCCTCGCTCCGACGGCTCATGATGGCCACCACGCCGAAGGCGCCAGCCGCCATGAGCGCATAGGTGAGCGCATAGAACATGGCCGCCCCGTAGCCGTCGCGGGTGCCGGCGATCAGCCCCAGCAGCAGGAAGCCGATATGGGAGATGGTGGAATAGCCCAGCATGCGCTTGATGTTGGTCTGGGCGATGGCCACCACGTTGCCGATGGCGATCGAAAGCACCGCCAGCACCACCAGCATGTCGGCCCACTCGGCCTGCAGGCCCCCCAGGCCCTCCACCAGCAGGCGCATTGCGAGCGCGAAGCCCGCGATCTTGGGCGCCGCGCCCACGTAGAGGGCGACCGCCGCGGGCGCTCCGTGGTACACGTCCGGGATCCACATGTGGAAGGGGACCGCCCCGAGCTTGAAGGCCACCCCCACGATCACGAAGGCGAGCGCGAGCAGCATCACCGGATCGGAGGCGTCGGCGGCCGCGGCGCGCGCCACCACGTCCAGCGCGAGCGACCCCGTCACGCCGTAGAGCAGGGAGATGCCGTAGAGCATCATTCCCGAGGCGAGCGCCCCCAGCACGAAGTACTTCATGGCGGCTTCCGATGCCTCCAGCGAGTCGCGGTGCAGGGCCACCATGGCGTAGAGGGAAAGCGCCAGCAGCTCGAGCCCCAGGTAGAGGGTGAGCAGGTTGCCTGCCGAGATCAGGACCATCATGCCGAGCACGCCGAACAGACCAAGCACGTAGTACTCGCCACGGTCCAGCCCCCGGCCCTGCAGGTAGCCACGCGCGTAGGCGAACACGGCCACCGTGAGCACGAGCACGGCCGCCTTGAGCACGTCCGCGAGGGGATCGCGCAGGAAGGCGCCGCCGAAGAGCGCCTCGGGCGCGGGCACGGCGTCGGCGAGCAGCAGCCACATACCGCCGAGCAGGGCGAGCTGCGCGAGCAGATAGGCCACGGTGCCGCGACCCCCGCCCGCGTAGACATCGGCCACCAGCACCACGCAGGCCATGGCAGCGAGCCACAGCTCGGGGGCCATCAGGGTGAGGTCCGACAGCGTGCTCAGCATCAGCCTCCCTCTTCCTTCGCGATCACGGATGCGCGGCCAGCATCTGGAGCTTGGAGGTCGTGGCCTGCTGCACCAGGTTCTCCACAGACGCGTGCATCACCTCGACCAGCGGGTCAGGCCACACGCCCACCGCCAGCACGGCCAGCGCCAGCGCGCCCAGCACCACGTACTCGCGCGCGTCGAGGTCCTTGAGGGCCGCGACCTGCTCGTTGCGCACGGGCCCGAAGATCACGCGCTTGACCATCCACAGGGTGTAGGCCGCACCCAGGATAAGGGTGGTCGCGGCCAGGAAGGAGAACCAGGGATTGGCCTTGAAGCTGGCCAGGATCACCATGAACTCGCCCACGAAGCCCGAGGTGCCGGGGAGCCCTGCGTTGGCCATGGCGAAGAGCACGGCGAAGGCGGCGAAGGCCGGCATGGTGTTCGCCACGCCGCCGTAGTCACGGATGAGGCGCGAGTGCATGCGATCGTAGAGCACACCCACGCACAGGAAGAGCGCAGCCGAGACGAAGCCGTGCGAGACCATCTGCACCAGGGCGCCCTCGATGCCGAGGACCGCCCCCTGCAGGCCGCCGTTGCGCTCGGCGATGGTGTAGACGATGAAGAAGCCCAGGGTGACGAAGCCCATGTGGGCGATGGAGGAGTAGGCGATGAGCTTCTTCATGTCCGCCTGCACCAGGGCCACGAAGCCGATGTAGACCACGGCGATCAGCGAGAGCGCGATCATGAGCCAGTCGAGGGCGGCGCTCGCGTCGGGCGTGATGGGGAGGCTGAAGCGCAGGAAGCCGTAGGCCCCGATCTTGAGCATGATGGCGGCCAGGATCACCGAGCCGCCCGTGGGGGCCTCCACGTGCGCGTCCGGCAGCCAGGTGTGCACCGGCCACATGGGCACCTTCACCGCGAAGGCCACCAGGAAGGCGAGGAAGATCAGGAGCTGCTCGCGCATCCCGAGCGGCACCTGGTGGTAGTCCAGGATCGAGAAGCTGCCGGACTTGTGATAGAGGTAGATCAGCGCCACCAGCATCAGCACCGACCCGAGGAAGGTGTAAAGGAAGAACTTGATGGTGGCGTAGACGCGCCGCGGTCCGCCCCACATGCCGATCACCAGGAACATGGGAATCAGCATGCCTTCCCAGAAGACGTAGAACAGGGCCGCGTCCAGCGCCGAGAAGACGCCCACCATCAGCCCCTCCATGATCAGGAAGGCGGCCATGTACTGGGCCGGGCGCCGCTGTATCACCTCCCACCCCGCGAGCACCACCAGCACCGTAGCGAAGGTGGTGAGCACGATGAGCGGCATGGAGATGCCGTCCACCCCCAGGTGGTAGTAGATGTCGAAGGCGGCGATCCAGGGCACGCGCTCCTGGAACTGCATCAGTGCGGTGCCCCGGTCGAACTCCGTGAACAGCGGTATGCTGAGGGCGAAGGTGGCGAGCGAGAAGGCGAGCGCGATGCGCTTGGGGCCGGCGCCCCCGCGGTCGCCGGCGAGCAGCACCAGCACGCCGCCCACGATGGGCGTCCAGATCAGCAGGCTCAGCAGCGGCCAGTCGGCGAGCATAGGCGGCGCCCCTCCCCCGTCAGCGCATCAGGCCCAGGAGCCAGCTCGTCATGGCGAGCAGGCCGATGAGCATGGCGAAGGCGTAGTGGTACAGGTAGCCCGTCTGCACGTGGCGCGCCACCGCGGCCACCATGCCCACCAGGCGCGCGGTGCCGTTCACCATGGCCCCGTCGATCACCAGCACGTCGCCCACCTGCCACAGCAGGCGCCCGAGCCGGCGTGCGCCGCCGGCAAGGACGATCTCATTGAAGTCGTCCGCCCAATACTTGTGCACCAGCGCGAGATACAGCGGCCGGGCCACGCGGACGGCGAGCCCCGCCAGGGCCGGCCGCCACAGGTAGACCACGGCGGCCGTGAGCACGCCGGCGGCGGCCAGCCAGAAGGGCGGCGTCCGCACCGCGTGCAGCGCATAGGCCCAGGCCCCGTGGAAATGGGCGGCGAGCCCGGCGAGCACGTCGTGCTCGGGGGCCACACGGATGGCCTCGCCGAACCAGCCGCCGAAGAGCAGCGGCTCGATGGTGAGGGCGCCGACGGCGACCGAAGGGATGGCGAGCAGCACCAACGGCACCGTCACCACCTTGGGCGACTCGCGCAGGTGCGCGCGCGCGTGCTCGTCCATGCGCTCGCGGCCGTGGAAGACCAGGAAGAACATGCGGAAGGTATAGAGGGCCGTGACGAACACGCCCGCGAGCACCGCCCAGTAGGCGAGCTCGGCGCCCCAGCGGCTGGCCCCGTGGGCGGCCTCGATGATGTGCTCCTTGGAGTAGAAGCCGGAGAAGCCGGGGGTACCGATGAGGGCGAGCGAGCCGATGAGCGCGGTCCAGTAGGTGACGGGCATGTAGCGCCGCAACCCGCCCATCTTGCGCATGTCCTGCTCGTGGTGCAGGGCGATGATGACCGAGCCGGCGGCGAGGAAGAGCAGCGCCTTGAAGAAGGCGTGGGTCATGAGGTGGAAGATGGCCGCGGCGTAGGCGGAGGCCCCCAGGGCGACCGTCATGTAGCCGAGCTGCGAGAGCGTGGAGTAGGCGATGACGCGCTTGATGTCATGCTGCACCAGGCCCAGCAGGCCCGTGGCGAAGGCGGTCACCGCCCCGATCACCAGCACCACCGAAAGCGCCGTCTCCGACAGCTCGTAGAGCGGCGACATGCGCGCGACCATGAAGATGCCGGCGGTGACCATGGTGGCGGCGTGGATCAGGGCCGAGATGGGCGTGGGGCCCTCCATGGAGTCCGGGAGCCACACGTGCAGGGGGACCTGGGCCGACTTGCCCATGGCGCCCACGAAGAGCAGCAGGCAGATGAGCGTGATCACCGGCCACTCCAAGCCTGGCAGCACCTCGATGGTGAGGTCGCGCGCCATGGGCGCGGCGGTGAAGACGTCGGCGTAGTCCAGGCTGTGGAAGTAGGCGAGAATGGCCGCGATGCCCAGCACGAAGCCGAAGTCGCCCACCCGGTTGACCAGGAAGGCCTTGAGGTTGGCGTAGATCGCCGTCTCGCGCTTGAACCAGAATCCGATCAGCAGGTAGGAGACGAGACCCACCGCCTCCCAGCCGAAGAAGAGCTGGAGGAAGTTGTTGCTCATGACCAGCATGAGCATGGAGAAGGTGAAGAGCGCGATGTAGGCGAAGAAGCGCCGGTAGCCCGGGTCGTCGTGCATGTAGCCGATGGTGTAGATGTGCACCATCAGGGAGACGAAGGTGACCGTGGTCACCATGAGCGCGGTGAGCCGGTCGACGAGGAAGCCGATCTCGAAGCGGATGCCATCGCTCACCATCCAGGTGTAGATCGCCCCGTTCCAGGGCTCGCCGCCGCCCAGGGTCTGCTCCCACAGCACCACCAGCGACAGCGCGAAGGCCACCGCCACGCCGAGGATCGCGGCCCAGTGGCAGGCAGCACGCCCCAGACGCGGCCAGAAGGCCCCGAACAGGCCCGCGACGATGGCGCCCGCGAGCGGCGCCAGCGGTATGCCCAGATAGACGTAGCGCATCCCTCAGCCCTTCATCCGGTCGAGGTCGTCCACGTTGATGGAGCGGCGGTTGCGGAACAGCACCACCAGGATGGCGAGCCCGATGGCGGCCTCCGCCGCGGCCACCGTGAGCACGAAGAAGACGAAGACCTGTCCCGTGGTGTCACCCAGGTAGCGGGAGAAGGCCACGAAGTTGGTGTTGACCGCGAGCAGCATGAGCTCGATGGCCATGAGCAGCACGATGACGTTCTTGCGGTTGAGGAAGACGCCCGCCACCGCGATGCAGAACAGCACCGCGCTCAGGATCAGGTAGTGCGACAGCGGCACCATGCCCTCAGGCCTCCTCCGTCCCGGTCCGCCCCCCCGGCTCGGAGGCCGCGGGGGCGGGACGCCGCTCGGGCGCCATCCTGACCAGGCGCACGCGATCGCGCCGTCGCACGCGCACCTGGCGCGCCGGATCCTGGCGCCTGGTGTCGGGCCGGCGCCGCAGGGTGAGCGCGATCGCCGCCACGATCGCCACCAGCAGGATCAGGGCGGCGACCTCGAAGGCGTAGAGATGCTGGGTGTAGAGGGTCTCGCCCAGCGCCTTGGTGTTGCTGTAGCCGGCGCCGTGCGGCGCCGGGGCGGCCACGCGCCCGGGGCCGAAGCGCGCCGGGCCCAGCACCGAGGCCATCTCCCAGACGATGAGCGCGGCCACCACGAGCCCCAGCGGCAGGTAGCGCGTGAAACCGGCGCGCAGGGCGGCGAGGTCGATGTCCAGCATCATCACCACGAACAGGAACAGCACCATCACCGCGCCCACGTAGACCAGCACCAGGGTGAGCGCGAGGAACTCGGCTTCCATCAGCAGCCACAGGGCGGCGCTGGTGAAGAAGGCGAGCACCAGGTACAGCACCGAGTGCACCGGATTGCGCGCGGTGATGACGCCCAGCGCCGCGCCGACCAGCACGGCGGCGAATGCGTAGAACAGGAACTGCTGGAAGGTCAGCGCCACGTGCCCCTCCCGGTCGCCTCAGCGGTAGCGCGCATCGGCCGCGCGATCGGCGGCGATCTGCGCCTCGAAGCGGTCGCCGATCGCGAGCAGCTTCTCCTTGGTCATGATCTGCTCGCCGCGGCGCTCGAAATGGTATTCGTAGATGCGCGTCTCCACGATGGAGTCCACGGGGCAGGCCTCCTCGCAGAAGCCGCAGAATATGCACTTGAAGAGGTCGATGTCGTAGCGCGTGGTGCGGCGGGTGCCGTCCTCGCGCGGGGCCGATTCGATCGTGATGGCGAGCGCCGGGCACACCGCCTCGCACAGCTTGCAGGCGATGCAGCGCTCCTCCCCATTGGGGTAGCGGCGAAGCGCATGCAGGCCGCGGAAGCGCGGCGACTGCGGTGTCTTCTCCTCCGGGTACTGGACCGTGATCTTGCGGGCGAAGAGGTACCTGCCCGTAAGCCTCAGGCCCATGAGCAGCTCCCACAGGAGGAAGCTCTTGACGTAGTCCACGAGCGCTCTCATGGCGGCACCTCCTCAGGCGAACCAGGGCCCGATCCGGAAGTACTGCGCCAGCCCCTCCACGAACAGCCACACGATGGTGAGCGGGAGGAACACCTTCCAGCCCAGCCGCATGATCTGGTCATAGCGGTAGCGCGGGAAGGTGGCGCGGAACCACAGGAAGCAGAACAGGAAGAAGGCGGTCTTGGCCAGCAGCCAGTGGATGCCGCTCGCGAGCAGCGTCCCCAGCACCGGGACGGCGAACCAGCTCTCCGGCGCCCAGCCCTCGAAGGGCGAGAGCCAGCCGCCCAGGAACATGAGCGATGCGAGCGTGGAGATCAGAATCATGTTGGCGTACTCGGCGAGGAAGAAGACGCCGAAGGCGATGCCCGAGTACTCCACATGGAAGCCGGCGACGATCTCCGACTCGCCCTCGGCCACGTCGAAGGGGGCGCGGTTGGTCTCGGCCACGCCCGAGACGAAATAAACGACGAACAGCGGCAGCAGCGGCCACACGAACCAATGGAGCGGGCTGCCTGCCTGGCGCAGCACGATCTCGCGCAGGTTGAGGCTGTCGCCCACCATGAGCACGCCCACCAGGGCGAAGCCCATGGCGATCTCGTAGGCCACCATCTGCGCCGCCGAGCGCATGGCGCCGAGCAGGGCGTACTTCGAGTTGGAGGCCCAGCCGGCGATGATGATGCCGTAGACCGCGAGCGAGGTGAGCGCCAGCACGTAGAGCAGCGCGGCGTCGATGTCGGCGAGCAGCAGCCCCTCGTCGAAGGGCACCACCGCCCAGGCCGCGAGCGCCGGCCCGATGGCGAGCACCGGGGCGATGAGGAAGAGGAAGCGGCTGGCGTTGGCCGGGAGGACGATCTCCTTGGTGAGGAGCTTGACCGCGTCCGCGATGGGCTGGAGCCAGCCCCGCGGGCCCACGCGGTTGGGGCCGATGCGCACCTGGATGTAGCCGATGATCTTGCGCTCGGCGAAGGTCAGGTAGGCCACCGCCCCCATCAGGGGCAGCACGATCACCAGGATCTTGACGACGATGAGGACCGGTATCTGCACCGGCTCCGGCACCGCCGCCCACAGGCTCTGGATGGTCTCGATCATGCCCGCCCGTCCCCGCGCGCCTCAGCCGCGCACCACCTCCATCGGCCCCACCGCCGGACCCAGGGCCTCGCTGCCCGGGACCGCGGCGTGGATGAGGGCGCAGCCCTCGGCCACCCGCGGCTCGATCACCACCTCCATCTCCGCCATGGTGCCGTCCTGGCGCACGCGCACGCGCTCGCCGGCCGCGAGCCCGAGCCGTGCCGCGGTGGCGGGCGCGACCCGCAGGGCCGCATCCACCGCGTGCACGGTGCGCTGGAGCGGCCCGGACCGGCGTACGAGCGCGTCCACGGCGTAGATGGGCACGTCGCCCACCCGCCACAGGCCGCCGCCCGCCCCCTCGGGCAGCGCCACGGCCGCCACGGCGCCGGCGGGCTCGCCTGCCTCGGCCACCGCCTCGCGCACCTCGGCCCGGACCTGCTCCGGATCGTCGTAGTCGAAGCCCGCGAGATCGAGGAGCGTCGCCAGCACGCGCAGGATCTTCCAGGCCGGCCGGGCCTCGCCCACCGGGCGCGCCGCGCCCGCGAAAGCCTGCCAGCGCCCGTCGGCGTTGACGAAGGTGCCCGAGGTCTCGGCGAAGGCGGCCGCGGGCAGCGCCACGTGCGCCCAACGCCGCCCCGCCTCCGACAGCCACGGAGCGATATGGATCACGAGCTCGGCCTCGCCCAGGGCGCGCGCGGCCGCCGCCGGGTTCCAGGCGTCACGCTCGGGCTCCACGCCCAGCAGGATGTAGGCCTTGCGCGGCTGCTCCAGCATGGCGCGCGCATCGAGCCCGGCGGGCTCGGCCGGCCTGCCGCCCGGGCCGCGATGCGGGACCGCGCCCGCGAGCCAGGCCCCGGCCGGGTTGGCCCCGAAGGGCAGCTCGGCGAGCGTCGCCTCCGCAGCCTGGGCCACGTAGCCCGCCAGCAGGCGCAGGGCGCCGAACCAGGGCGAGGCGTGGGCCTGCGCACCCACGATGACCACGGCGCTTCCGGCGCGCCGCAGGCTCTCGGCCACCGCCTCGTGCTCCGGCGGCCCGGCCTTGGCGGCGGCCACCAGGCCCGCCACGGCGGGCGGCGGCGCCATGTCGCTGTGGCGCGCGAGCGCCGCCGCCACCGCGGCGAGCCCGCGCACCATGCCCGGCGGATCGGCGATGAGGCGCCGCGCGACCGGGAAGTGGAAATCGTAATCCACGGGGTTGAGGACCATGATCTCGGCGCCGCGCATGCCCGCCTTGCGCAGGCGCAGGCCGAGAAGCGGCTGGTCCATGCGGATGTTGGAGCCGACCAGCAGCGCCGCCTCCACCCGCTCGAGCTCCGGGATCGGCATGCCCAGCCCGGGAGCGAGCGGCATGGCCGCGTCGGCGCCGAAATCGCCCTGGCGCAGGCGGTGGTCCACGTTGCCGCTGCCGAGCGCGCGCACGAGCTTCTGCAGGAGATAGAGCTCCTCCACGGTGGCGCTCGGCGAGGCGAGCGCCCCCACCGCCTCGGGACCATGGGCTGCGACGACCGCCTTCAGGCGCTCGGCGGCCTGCTCCAGGGCCGTCTCCCACTCGACCTCCTGCAGCACGGCACCCTCACGCAGCTGCGGCCGCTCGAGGCGATCGGGCGCGTAGAGCCCCTCGTAGCTGAAGCGGTCGCGGTCCGAGAGCCAGGTCTCGTTGATCTCCTCGTTGTCGTGCGGCACCACGCGCAGCACCCGCCCGCGCAGGGTGTGGAGGTGGATGTTGGAGCCGACCACGTCGTGGGGCGCGATGCCCTCGTGCTGGATCAGCTCCCAGGGGCGGGCGCGGAAGCGGAATGGCTTGGAGGTGAGCGCGCCCACGGGGCAAAGATCGATCACGTTGCCCGACAGCTCCGAGGTGAGCGCGTGCTGGACGTAGGTGCCGATGCGCATGTCCTCGCCGCGTCCCGTGGCGCCCAGCTCCTTGATGCCCGCGATCTCCTCGCCGAAGCGAACGCAGCGCGTGCAGTGGATGCAACGGGTCATGTCGGTGGCCACGAGCGGGCCCAGGTCCGGATCGGGCACCACGCGCTTGCGCTCGGCAAAGCGCGAGACGTCGCGCCCGTAGCCCATGGCGAGGTCCTGCAGCTCGCACTCGCCGCCCTGGTCGCAGATGGGGCAGTCGAGCGGGTGGTTGATGAGCAGGAATTCCATGGTGGCCTTCTGGGCGGCGAGCGCCTTGGGCGAGCGGGTGTATACCTTCATCCCGTCCGCGACCGGCGTGGCGCAGGCCGGCAGCGGCTTGGGCGCCTTCTCCACCTCCACCAGGCACATGCGGCAATTGGCCGCCACCGAGAGCTTGGGGTGGTAGCAGAAGCGCGGGATGCGGATGCCGTGGGCGTCCGCCACCTCGATGAGCATCTGCCCCTTGCGCGCCTTGAGGGGGCGGCCGTCGATCTCGATGGTGATCTCGTCGCTCATGGCCTCGCGTCCCCGCCCCTCAGGCCGCCGTCCGCTCGGCGCCGGCCCCCACCAGGCAGCGCCTGTGCTCGATGTGGTAGGCGAACTCGTCGCGGAAGTGCTTGAGGAAGCTCTGAACGGGCATGGCGGCCGCATCGCCCAGCGCGCAGATGGTGCGCCCGGCGATGTTGCCCGCCACCTCGTCCAGCAGGTCCAGGTCCTCGGGCCGCCCCTGGCCGTGCTCGATGCGGCTGATGACGCGGTGCAGCCAGCCCGTGCCCTCGCGGCATGGGGTGCACTGCCCGCAGGACTCGGCGTAGTAGAAGCGTGAGATGCGCTCGAGCACCCGTACCATGCAGGTGGTCTCGTCCATCACGATCACCGCGCCCGAGCCGAGCATGGAGCCAGCGGCCTGGATGGACTCGTAGTCCATGGTGAGCTCCATCATCACCTCGCCCGGCAGCACCGGCACCGAGGAGCCGCCCGGGATCACGGCCTTGAGCCGGCGCCCGCCGCGCACGCCGCCCGCCATCTCGAGCAGCTCGCGGAAGGGCGTGCCCAGGGGGATCTCGTAGTTGCCGGGCCGCTCCACGTGGCCCGAGACGGAGAAGATCTTCACCCCGCCCGCCTTCTCGGTGCCGAGGCGCGCGAACCACTCGCCGCCGTTGCGGATGATGGCGGGCACCGAGGCGAGTGTCTCGGTGTTGTTGATGGTGGTGGGCCGGCCGTAGAGGCCGTAGTTGGCCGGGAACGGCGGCTTGTAGCGGGGCTGGCCCTTCTTGCCCTCGAGCGACTCGAGCAGCGCCGTCTCCTCGCCGCAGATGTAGGCCCCGGCGCCGAGCACGGGGTAGAGGTCGAAGTCCCAGCCCGAGCCGAGGATGTCGCGCCCGAGGAAGCCCGCCTCGTAGGCCTCCTGCACGGCCTGGGCGAAGCGCCGGTAGGGTTCGTCCATGAACTCGCCGCGCATGTAGTTGTAGCCCACGGTGGCGCCGATGGCGTAGCCGGCGATGGCCATGCCTTCGACGACCGCATGCGGGTTGAAGCGCAGGATGTCGCGGTCCTTGCAGGTGCCGGGCTCGGACTCGTCCGAGTTGCACACGATGTACTTCTGGCCCGGCGCGTTGCGCGGCATGAAGCTCCACTTGAGCCCGGTGGGGAAACCCGCCCCGCCACGGCCGCGCAGGTTCGACTTCTTGACCTCCTCGATCACCTGCTCCGGCGGGATGCGCTCGGTGAGGATGCGCCGCCAGGCCTCGTAGCCGCCCACCTTGAGGTAGGTCTGGAGGCTCCAGGGCTCGTCGTGGCCCAGGGTGGCGAAGCAGACCTTCTCACTCATCGCCGCGCTCCAGCCGGTCGAGGATCTCGTCCACCTTCTCGGGGGTGAGGTTCTCGTAGTAGACGTGGTCGATCTGCATCATGGGCGCCCCGCAGCAGGCCGCGAGGCACTCCTCCTCGCGCTTGAGGTAGAACCTGCCGTCCGGCGTGCTCTCGCCCACCTTGATGCCCAGGCGCCGCTCGATGTGGCGCAGGATCTCCTCGCCCCCGCGCAGCATGCAGGAGACGTTGGTGCAGACCGAGATGTGGTGCCGGCCGACGGGCCGGGTCTCGAGCATGGAATAGAAGGTGGCCACCTCGTAGACCGAGATGGGCTCGATGCCGAGGTAGTCGGCCACCGCGTCCATGAGCGGCACGGTGAGGTGGCCGCCGTTGTGGTGCTGGACGATGCGCAGCGCCGACAGCACCGCCGAGCGCTTGCGCTCCGGCGGGAAGCGCCGCACCCAGTCGTCGATCTCGGCGCGCACCTTCTCGTCCAGCAGCGCCCTGCCCGAGGCCGCTGCCGTGCCCTGCCCCGCAGCGCTCACCGGTCGATCTCCCCGAAGACGATGTCCTGGGTGCCGATGATGGCCACCACGTCGGCCAGCATGTGCCCGCGCGCCATCTCGTCCATGGCCGAGAGATGGGCGAAGCCGGGCGCGCGGATCTTGACGCGGTAGGGCTTGTTCGCGCCGTCGGAGACCAGGTAGATGCCGAACTCGCCCTTGGGATGCTCCACCGCCGCGTAGACCTCGCCCTCGGGCACGCAATAGCCCTCGGTGAACAGCTTGAAGTGGTGGATGAGGGCCTCCATGTCGCGCTTCATCTCCTCGCGCGGCGGCGGGGCGACCTTGTGGTCGTCGACCATCACCGGGCCGGGATTCCTGCGCAGCCAGTCGATGCACTGGCGGATGATGCGGTTGGACTGGCGCATCTCCTCGATGCGCACCAGGTAGCGGTCGTAGCAGTCGCCGTTGGTGCCGACAGGGATGTCGAAGTCGAGGCGGTCGTAGACCTCATAGGGCTGCTTCTTGCGCAGGTCCCAGGCGATGCCGGAGCCGCGCAGCATGGGCCCGGTGAAGCCCAGCGCGAGCGCCCGCTCGGGCGGCACCACGCCGATGCCCACCGTACGCTGCTTCCAGATGCGGTTGTCCGTGAGCAGCGTCTCGTACTCGTCCACACGCTTGGGGAAGCGCTCGGTGAAGCGCTCGAGAAAGTCGAGCAGCGAGCCCTCGCGCGCCTCGTTGAGCTTGCGCACCTCGCGCTCGCTGCGCCACCTCGACGGCTCGTACTTGGGCATCTCCTCCGGGAGATCCCGGTAGACGCCGCCCGGACGGTAGTAGGTGGCGTGCATGCGCGCGCCCGAGACCGCCTCGTAGCAGTCCATGAGATCCTCGCGCTCACGGAAGCAGTACAGAAAGACCGTCATGGCGCCGATGTCGAGCGCGTGCGAGCCCAGCCACAGCAGGTGGTTGAGGATGCGGGTGACCTCGTCGAACATCACCCGGATGTACTGGGCCCGGATAGGCGGCTCGACGCCGAGCAGCTTCTCGATGGCGAGCACGTAGGCGTGCTCGTTGCACATCATCGAGACGTAGTCGAGGCGGTCCATGTAGCCGATGGACTGGTTGAAGGGCTTGCTCTCGGCGAGCTTCTCGGTCGCCCGGTGCAGCAGGCCGATGTGGGGATCGGCGCGCTGGACCACCTCGCCGTCCATCTCCAGCACCAGCCGCAGCACCCCGTGCGCCGAGGGGTGCTGCGGCCCGAAGTTGAGCGTGAAGTTGCGGATCTCGGGCATCGGCCTCATTCACCGGTCGCGCTGGACGGATCAGCCTCGTAGCGGGCGTCATGCCGGATGACGCGCGGGACGTTGTTGCGCGGCTCGATGCTCACCGGCTCGTAGACCACGCGCCCGCGCTCGGGGTCGTAGCGCACCTCCACGTGACCGCTGAGCGGGAAGTCCTTGCGGAAGGGATGGCCCACGAAGCCGTAGTCGGTGAGGATGCGGCGCAGGTCCGGATGGCCCTCGAAGACGATGCCGAAGAGATCGAAGGCCTCGCGCTCGTACCAGTTGGCCGATGGCCAGATGCCGGTGACCGTGTCCACCACCGGGAACTCGGTGTCCTCCGGGAAGGTGCGCACGCGCAGCCGGTGGTTGTGGGTCACCGAGAGCAGGTGGTAGACCACCGCGAAGCGCGGCCCCTTCCACACGGGGCCCTCATGCTCGCGCGCGCGGCCGCGGCTGAAGCCGGTCGCGGTGGCCTCGTCGGTATCCCAGTCGGCCTCGCCATAGGTGAGATAGTCCACCCCGCACAGGTCCATGAGCTGCTCGAAGCGGAACGGCTCCTCGTCACGCAGCGCCGTGCACACCTCCACCAGCCGCGCCGGCGGCACCTCGATGGTCACCTCGCCCAGCGCCACCTTGCAGGCGCCGAGGGCATCGCCGAAGCGCCCGCGGAGGCGCTCGGCCAGCGTTTCGGGTGCTGTGGCCATGGTCGCTCTACCCTCGGGCCCGCTCGAGCGTCTTGCGACGACGGATCTTGTTCTGGAGCTGCAGGATGCCGTAGAGCAGGGCCTCCGCCGTGGGGGGGCATCCGGGCACGTAGATGTCCACGGGCACGATGCGGTCGCAGCCGCGCACGACCGAGTAGGAATAGTGGTAGTAGCCGCCGCCGTTGGCGCACGAGCCCATGGAGATCACCCACCGGGGCTCGGCCATCTGGTCGTAGACCTTGCGCAGGGCCGGCGCCATCTTGTTGCACAGGGTGCCGGCGACGATCATCACGTCCGACTGGCGCGGGCTCGGGCGGAAGACCACGCCGAAGCGGTCCAGGTCGTAGCGCGAGGCCGCCGCGTGCATCATCTCCACCGCGCAGCAGGCGAGCCCGAAGGTCATGGGCCAGAGCGAGCCCGTGCGTGCCCAGCTCAGCAGATGATCCGCCGTGGTGGTGGTGACGCCGCCTTCCTGGAGCAGGTGCTCTACTCCCATTCCAGCGCCCCCTTCTTCCATTCGTATACGAAGCCGACCACCAGGATCGCCAGGAAGATCCCCATCGCCACCAGGCCCGCGGTGCCGATGCGATCCAGCACCACGGCCCAGGGGAAGAGGAAGGCGATCTCCAGATCGAAGATGATGAAGAGGATGGCCACGAGGTAGTAGCGGACGTCGAACTTCATCCGCGCGTCCTCGAAGGCCTCGAAGCCGCACTCGTAAGGGGAGAGCTTCTCGGGGTCCGGCCGGCGCGGCCCGAGAACGAAACCGGCCATCAGGGGCAGCACCCCGAAGGCGGCGCCGATCGCCAGGAACAGCAGGATCGGCAGGTAGTTTTCGAGCATCTCCACTCCCCCGGGCCGCAGCGCTCTTGCTTCTCGTTTTATGCGCAGCCTTGGGCCGATGGCTGCCAGGGCGCCGATTCGGGGCAGTCTACGGGCCGGCGCGCGTGCGGTCAAGCCGCCACTGCCCGAAAAATTCTTTCAGATTCATATGGATATATGGCTTCTACCCTCATAAGGAGATTCGTTCCAGGTGGCGGGCCCGCGGGCGGCCGATCGCGGGCGGGAAGGCCACGCGCTGCGCGCACGCCGCGCGGGACGGCGGGCTCAACGCCTGCGCGCGAAGGCTCTAGGAAACTCTGATCGATCCGCTGCGCGGATCGATCAGCGCGATAGTGCTTCGCGTTCAATTCCGATTTTCCGTCGCATCGTCATGCACTTCCCTGTGCATGGGGGCCGTCCCGCGGCCATCCCTGGCCGCGGGGAAGGCCTGAAAAATCGCGATTTTTCAGGCCTTCCTCTATCATCCCGCCCATGCCGGAACCGCGCATCGCCTTCGTCACCGGGACGAGCTCCGGCCTCGGCCGGGGGCTGGCGCGCGTGCTGCTCGACGAGGGCTGGCGCGTGCACGGATGCAGCCGGCGGCCCTCGGACCTGGAAGGGCTGCATCACGTGCGCGTCGACCTCGCCGACCACGCCGCCGTCTGCCCCGCGCTCGATGCGCTGCTCGGCGGGCTGCCCCGGCTCGACCTCGTCGTGCTCAACGCGGGCGTGCTCGGCCGCATCCGCCACCTCACGGAGACCCCGCTCGAGGACCTGCGCGCGATCTTCGAGGTCAACGTCTGGGCCAACAAGACGATCATGGACTGGCTGCACCGCTGGGGGCGGCCGGTGCGGCAGGTGGTGATGATCTCCTCCGGGGCCGCCGTGCTCGGCAACAAGGGCTGGGGCGGCTACGCCCTCTCCAAGGCCGCGCTCAACATGCTCGCCCGCCTCTACGCGCACGAGTTCCCCGACACGCACATCACGGCGCTCGCCCCCGGCATCATCGACACCGCGATGATGGAGCACCTGTGCGAGGAGGCCGACGCCGAAACCTTCCCGGCGCTCCGGCGCCTGCGCGCCGCGCGGGGCACGCCCGCCATGCCAACGCCCGAGGAGGCCGCCCGGCGCGTGGTCTCCGTGCTCGAGGCGCTGCGCGAGCGCCCCAGCGGCAGCTTCGTGGACATCCGCGAGATCCTCGACCCCGAAGCCTACGCGGCGCTCTACGGCCGCCCCGCCGGCCGCTAGCGATCACCCGGCCGCCGGGGCCCGGCGCCACCCCGGCGAGCGCCACCCCACGCGCCCGGCACCAGGCCGCCACGTCCTCGCCGCAGGGGGGATAGCTCGTCAGCAGCCGCGCCCGCGTCCCCGGCGCGAGCCCCGCCACCGCCTCGTTGATGGCGAGCAGGCAGCCCGGACAGGTCAACCCCCGCACGTCCACCACTGCGACCCCGTCCTCCACCGTCACCGCCCGCGCCCGCACCCCCGAGCCCGGCACTTCGCCGGCACAGCGATCGCAGCAAACTGTTCATCCATCCTAGGATCTCCATGACCGAACCCTCCTGGGTGCGCCATGCGGCAGCCGTCCGTGAATCTCGGCAGATTCGAATGTTGGCAGCTTGCGTACCGGTGCCGCGGGGTCTATAGGGTAAGTACGGCTTTTCTGACCCGGTCAGATTTCGGCGCTCGCCGAGAAAGGAGGACCGCCATGGCCGAGATCCCTGCCACCGAGATGATGGGCGAGGCGATGCCGGAGGCGCCGCCGCCGGCGGATCCGGACTTCCCGCACGCGCCGCCGGGCTGGACCCGCAGCCGGGCGGAGGAGATGGCCCGCCGCGAGGGGCTCGCGCTCGGCCCCGACCATTGGGAGCTGGTCCGCGCGCTGCAGAAGTGGCACGCGCGGCACGAGGACTGGCGCGTGCGGGCGCTGACCGACGCGCTCGAGGAGCACTTCCACCTGAAGGGCGGGATGCGCTACCTGCGCACCCTGTTCCCGGGCGGGCCCATCACCCAGGGCTGCCGCCTGGCGGGCCTGGAGCCGCCGCCCGGGAGCGTGGACCCCGGCTTCGGCACCGCGCTCTGAACGACCGGCGCAGCAGAGGCGCGCTGGCGGAACAACCAGCACGCCGTGCCGCCTCCCGCTGACGCGGCATTCATGCGGTCGGATCTCCGAAAAAGGAAAGGGCGCCGCGAGGCGCCCTTTCCTTCTGTCACGTTGGTGCCGAAGGTGGGATTCGAACCCACACGGCTTTCGCCACCGCCCCCTCAAGACGGCGTGTCTACCAGTTCCACCACTTCGGCTGCATGTCTTCGGGCTGCTAATTTTCGGCCAAAGCGCGGCCCGCGCCAAGGGGCCTCAGGAGCCGCCGCCGGACGCGGGCACCGTGGGGACGTCGGCCGGCACGTCCGCCGGGGCCTTGGCCCCGCCCGCGGCGCCACCGGCACCGCCCGATTTCGCGGGCACCGGCGGCAGGTCCTGGGGCACGGCCTCCTCCGGGGCCGGCGTCTTCGGCTTTGCCGGCGCGGCCTGCCCGCCCGCCGCCGGGGCCACCTTCTCCAGCACGCTCGCGGGCTCGGCCCGGTGCGCCGAGAGGTAGGCGAGCGTGAGGCTGGTCAGGAAGAACAGCGTGGCCAGCACCGCCGTCGTGCGCGTGAGGAAGGAGGCCGAGCCGCGGGCGCCGAAGACCGTCCCCGAGGCGCCCGCCCCGAAGGCGGCGCCCACGTCGGCGCCGCGTCCGTGCTGGATCAGCACCAGGCCGATGAGGGCCACGGCGAGCAGGACGTGGACGACCAGCAAGATGCTTTCCAGCACGTGCGCCGCTCCCGGCGGCCTCAGGCCGCCCGGCAGATGGTAAGGAACTCGTCGGCCTTGAGGGAGGCGCCGCCGATCAGGCCCCCGTCGATGTCCGGTTGGGCGAAGAGGTCGGCCGCGTTCGAGCCCTTGACGCTGCCCCCGTAGAGGATGCGGGCGGCTTCGGCCACGCCCGCGTCGTGCTCGGCCAGCCTCCTGCGGATGAAGGCGTGCACCTCCTGGGCCTGCTCGGGGGTGGCGGTGCGGCCGGTGCCGATGGCCCAGACGGGCTCGTAGGCGATCACCGCCTCGCGGAAGGCCGCTGCGCCCTCGAGCGCCAGCACGGCGTCGAGCTGGCGTGCCACCACGGCCTCGGTCTCGCCGCGCTCGCGCTCCTCCAGCAGCTCGCCCACGCACAGGATGGGCGCCAGCCCCGCCTTGCGGGCGGCGGCGAAGCGGCGGGCGACGAGCTCGTCGCTCTCCCCGTAGAGGTTGCGCCGTTCGGAATGGCCCACGATCACGTAGCGGCAACCGAGCTCGGCGAGCATGGAGCCGGCCACCTCGCCCGTGTAGGCCCCTTCCTCGGCGTGGTCGCAGACGTTCTGGGCGCCGAGCGCGATCCCCGTCCCTTCCAGCAGCCCCGCCACCTGGGGGATGTAGACGAAGGGCGGGCAGACGGCCACCTCGGCCCGCTCCACCGAGCCCATGCCGGCCTTGATGCCCTCGACGAGCGCGGCCACCCGCTCGCGGGAGCCATTCATCTTCCAGTTGCCTGCGACCAGCGGACGACGCATGAAACACCTCCCTTCTGAGCCGCGCGGAAGCTTACCGGCCGGCCCGGGGGAAATCAAACGGCCGCAACCACGGCGGTGTGCCTTCGGCGGCGCGGCTGGAAGCCGCGCCCACGGGGGTGGATGAGGCGTGGGCGTCAGGGCGCGGCGGCGCGGGCCACCACCTCGGCCACCTGCCGGGCCAGGGCCTCGACCTCGGCCGGATCCGGCCCCTCCACCATCACCCGCACCACGGGCTCCGTGCCCGAGGGCCGCAGCAGCACCCGCCCGCGCCCGGCGAGCGCGGCCTCGGCCTCGCGCACGGCCGCGCGCACTGGGTCCGCCTCGACAACCGTGCGGTCGCCGGCCTCGAGGGGCACATTGACCATGTGCTGGGGGAGCTTGCGCATGCCCTGCTTGAGCTCGTGCAGGCCCTTTCCGGCGAGCACCAGCTCCTCGAGGACCTGCAGCGCGGAGACGATCCCGTCCCCGGTCGTGACCCGGTCGAGGCAGATGAGGTGTCCGGAGGTCTCCCCGCCGAGCACGGCCTCGCGCGCGCGCATGCGCTCGAGCACGTAGCGGTCGCCCACGGCCGCCCGCTCCAGCCCGATGCCCAGCCCCTCCAGGGCCTGCTCCAGGCCGTAGTTGGTCATCAGGGTGCCGACCACCGGCCCGCGCAGCCGCTCACGCCGCTGCCAGCCGCGGGCGAGGATCCACAGCAGCTCATCGCCGTCCACCACCTCGCCGCGCTCGTCCACCATCACCACGCGGTCGCCGTCGCCGTCGAAGGCGATGCCGAGATCGGCGCCGCGCTCACGCACGGCCGCCTGCAGCGCCTGGGGCTGGGTGGAGCCGCAGCCGGCGTTGATGTTGAGCCCGTCGGGCTCGACACCGATGGCGTGGACGCGCGCGCCGAGCTCGTCGAAGACGGCCGGGGCCACGTGGTAGGTCGCGCCATGCGCGCAGTCCACCACGACGCTCAGCCCCTGGAGGCTGCGGACCTCGGAGAGCGTGCTCTTGCAGAACTCGATGTAGCGGCCGGCGGCGTCCTCGACACGCTCGGCCTTGCCGAGGCCGACGGCCTCGACGGTCTCGAAGGGGCGCTCGAGCTCGGCCTCGATGGCCTCCTCCACCGCGTCCGGCAGCTTGGTGCCCTCCGCCGAGAAGAACTTGATGCCGTTGTCGTAGTAGGGGTTGTGCGAGGCGGAGATGACTATTCCTGCGTCGGCGTGGAGCGTGCGCGTGAGATAGGCGATGGCGGGCGTCGGCATCGGCCCGAGCAGGCGGATGTCGACCCCGGCGGCCGAGAGCCCCGCCTCGAGGGCGGACTCGAACATGTAGCCCGAGATGCGCGTGTCCTTGCCGATGAGCACCCGCCCGGTGCCGCCGCCGCGTGAGAGCACGCGCCCCGCCGCCCAGCCCAGCCTGAGGACGAACTCGGCGGTGATGGGCGGCCGGCCGACCCGGCCGCGAATGCCGTCCGTGCCGAAGTAGCGCCTTGGCATCCCCTTCCCTCCCTAGCCCGCATATTGCACCAAGACGGGGGCGGGCGGTAAAGCGGGTCAATGTGCCACAATGGCTTGCAGCCGCATCCCTGCTATCTCGCCTGGGTGCACGCTGTACCCGCCCGCCCCCTGCTCCGGCCCTTGCGCCTTTTCGCTCGCGCTCGCTGGGTCTTCGCGCAAGCCGTAGTCCCCGCTACGGCTTGCGCTCCAGACCGACGCGAGCGCGGCTGCAAAGAACGCAATCATCCGGAGCCCTTGATGCAACATGCGGGCTTGTGCCTCCGTGGATACCCCGGCAAGTATAAGGCTCTTCTGCTGTTCTCGTGGGTATCTCCCCATTCGTCGGGGCGCATCGCGGCCGGAACCCGCCGCTTTATTCCGTAGGGCCGGCTTCCAGCCGGCCCTCGCTCGGTGCGGGCATCGGCGCGGCAGGATGCCGCGCCCACGGGGGGGCACCTGCGGCCAGAAACGACGTCTCCTGTCCGATCCCGCAAGCGGGGGGAGGGTGCGGGAGGGACAGCCGTCCTGGTGCAATATCCGGCTCAGTCCCGGCAGAGGGGGAAGGCAACGCGCAGCGCCTCCACCGTGGGCGCCACGTCGTGGACGCGGACGATGGCGGCCCCCTTGCAGGCGGCCACCACCGCCGCCGCCACGCTGCCGTGGAGCCGCCGCTCCACCGCCGCGCCGCCCGCGAGCGCCCCGATCATGGACTTGCGCGAGACGCCGACCAGCACCGGAAAGCCGGTCCCGACGAAGGCCTCCAGCCGGCGCATGAGGGCCAGGTTGTGCTCGAGCGTCTTGCCGAAGCCGAAGCCCGGGTCGATGAGGATGCGCCCGCGCGGGATGCCGGCCGCCTCGCAGGCGGCGGCGCGCTCCAGCAGGAAGGCCCGCACCTCGGCCACCACGTCCCCGTAGGCGGGCGCCTCCTGCATGGTGCGCGGCTCGCCCCGCATGTGCATGAGGCACACAGGCACGCCCGCCTCCGCCGCCGCCTCCAGCGCTCCGGGGGCGCGCAGCGCACGCACGTCGTTGATGAGGCTCGCCCCCGCCGCCACCGCGGCGCGCATCACCTCCGGCTTGCTCGTGTCCACCGACACCGGCACCGGCAGCTCCGTCGCGATGGCCTCGATCACCGGCACCACCCGCCGCAGCTCCTCGGCCGCCGGCACCGGCTCGGCCCCCGGGCGGGTGGACTCGCCGCCGACGTCGACGAGGTCGGCGCCCTCCTCGACCATGCGCCGCGCGCGCGCCAGCGCCGCGGCCGGGTCCAGGTAGCGCCCGCCGTCCGAGAAGGAGTCCGGGGTGACGTTGAGGATGCCCATCACCCGCGGCCGGTCGAGCACCAGCCGCCGCCCGCCGCAATCCAGCACGGTCCTCGTCGCCATGGCGCTTCCTCGAGCGGTGCCCCAGGGGACCCATGACCATACGGAAAAGCCCCCCACGCGCCAACGGCCTCGCCTGCTCCTCCCGGGGCCGGCTCCCGCCGTCCCGAAAAAGGCGAAGGGCCGGCATCGCCGGCCCTTCGCGCGCCATGGCAGCGGCCCGCCGCGCGTCTCAGTGCTCGCTGGCCGGCCCGCCGATCTGCCCGTCGGCGGGACGCCGGCGGGCAGGCTTCTCCTCCTCGCGGCTGCCGGCGGCGGCGCCCGCGCCGGTCTCGTCGTCGCTCCAGCCGGCCGGCGGCCGCGGCGGGCGGCCCTCCATGATGTCGCGGATCTGGTCCGCGTCGATGGTCTCGTACTTCATGAGGGCCTCGGCCATCATGTGGAGCTTGTCGATGTTCTCCTGCAGGATGCGCCTGGCGCGCTCGTAGTTGCGCTCGACGATGGCCTTGACCTCCTCGTCGATGAGGTGCGCGGTCTCGTCCGAGAGCATCTTGTGGCGCGTGATGGCGTGGCCGAGGAAGACCTCGCCCTCCTCGTCGCTGTAGGCCAGCGGGCCGAGGCGGTCCGACAGGCCCCACTTGGTGACCATGTTGCGCGCGATCTCGGTGGCGCGCTGGATGTCGTTCTGCGCGCCGGTGGTGATGCGCTCGGGCCCGAAGATGAGCTCCTCGGCCACGCGCCCGCCGAACAGGCTCGAGATCTGGCTCTCGAGGCGCTGCTTGGTGTAGCTGTGGCGGTCCTCCTCGGGCAGGAACATGGTCACGCCGAGCGCCCGGCCGCGCGGGATGATGGTGACCTTGTGCACGGGGTCGTGCTCGGGCACCAGCAGGCCCACGATGGCGTGGCCGGACTCGTGGTAGGCGGTGAGCTTCTTCTCCTCCTCGCTCATCACCATGGACTTGCGCTCGGCCCCCATCATGATCTTGTCCTTGGCCTTCTCGAAGTCCTCCATCTCGACCAGGCGCTTGTTGGCGCGCGCGGCGAAGAGCGCGGCCTCGTTGACCAGGTTGGCCAGGTCCGCGCCGGAGAAGCCCGGGGTGCCGCGGGCGATGATGGAGGGGTTGACGTCGTCGGCGAGCGGCAGGCGCCGCATGTGCACCTTGAGGATCTGCTCGCGGCCGCGCACGTCCGGCAGCGGCACCACCACCTGCCGGTCGAAGCGGCCGGGGCGCAGCAGCGCCGGGTCGAGCACGTCCGGGCGGTTGGTGGCGGCGATGACGATGATGCCCTCGTTGCCCTCGAAGCCGTCCATCTCCACGAGGAGCTGGTTGAGGGTCTGCTCGCGCTCGTCGTGCCCGCCGCCGAGGCCGGCGCCGCGGTGACGGCCCACGGCGTCGATCTCGTCGATGAAGATGATGCAGGGGGCGTGCTTCTTGGCCTGGTCGAACATGTCGCGCACGCGCGAGGCGCCCACGCCCACGAACATCTCGACGAAGTCCGAGCCCGAGATGCTGAAGAAGGGCACCTTGGCCTCGCCCGCGATGGCCTTGGCGAGCAGGGTCTTGCCCGTGCCGGGCGGGCCCACCATCAGCACGCCGCGGGGAATCTTGCCGCCCAGGCGCTGGAACTTGCCGGGATCGCGCAGGAACTCAACCAGCTCCGCCACCTCCTCCTTGGCCTCGTCGATGCCGGCCACGTCGGCGAAGGTGACCTTGACCTGGTCCTCGCTGAACATGCGCGCGCGGCTCTTGCCGAACGAGAGCGCCCCCCGGCCGCCGCCCCCGCCCTGCATCTGGCGCATGAAGAAGATCCACACGCCGATGAGCAGCAGCATGGGGAACCAGGAGATGAAGATCTGCGTGAGCAGCGACTGCTGCTTGGGCGGCGCGGCCTCGATCTCGACGCCCGCCTCGAGCAGGTCGCCGATCAGGCCCGGGTCGCCCGGGCTGTAGGTGGTGAAGCGCTCGCCCGTGCGCGTCACGCCGCGGATGGTGCGGTCCTCGATCTTGACGCGCGCGACGTTGCCCTCGCGCACCTGCGCGATGAACTGGCTGTAGGGCATCGGCGCGGCGGTCGGCCCCGTCGGCGCGAAGTTGTTGAACACCGACATGAGGACCACCGCGATGATGATCCACAGAATCAGGTTCTTGGCCAGATCGTTCAAATCGTAACCCTCTGAATCCTGAAGGATATCTGCCCTCGTGGGCCTCCTTCGTTAGACCTTACACCATCCGGTGGTTCCCCGCCACCAGATAGGCCTCGCGCGAGCGGGCGCGCGAGGCGGGGGGCTTGCGCAGCCTCACCCGCGCGAAGCGCTGCCGGACCCGCGCCACGAAGGCGTCCAGCCCCTCGCCGTGGAAGACCTTGACCACCAGGCCGCCGCCCGGCCGCAGCACCTGCTCGGCGAGCTCCAGCGCCAGCTCGGCGAGCGCCATGGCACGGGGCTGGTCCACGGAGGCCACACCGGACAAGTTGGGGGCCATGTCCGAGAGCACAAGGTCCACCGGCTCGCCCTGGAGCGCAGCGAGCACCCGCTCCAGGGTATCGGCCTCGGCGAAGTCGCCTTGAACGAAGACCACGCCCGGGACGGGCTCCATGGGCAGCCGGTCCACCGCCACCACCCTTCCGCGGGGACCCACGCGGCGGGCGGCATAGGCCGACCAGCCGCCGGGGGCGGCGCCGAGGTCCACCACCCGCATCCCGGGCTGGAGCAGGCCCTCGCGCCGGTCCAGCGCCTCCAGCTTGAACACGGCGCGCGACCGCTCGCCCGTCTCCCGGGCCCTGCGCACGTAAGGGTCGGCGGCGTGCTCGGCCACCCAGCGGCGGCTGCGGCGGCGCCGGCTCACGGGCCCGGGTCCCCGCGGCGCCGCGCCGCCAGCACCCGGCGCGTGCGCCAGACCAGCCACGCCGCCGCGCCCACGCCGTAGCCGCCCAGCAGCAGGAGCTGGCCGGCCGCCCCGTCCACCAGACGCGGGTGGACCAGCAGCAGGAGCAGCCCCACCGCGAACAGCACCCCCAGCTCGAGCTTGACCGGGTTCAGGGGGCTCGGCCCCACGCGGAATCCGCCCCGTCGAGCGCCCATGGCTGCCACCCGCGCCTCTCCCGCGCTAGACTGCGCCCCCGCAGACGGAGACCCCGCCGCGATGCCCGTCACGCTGACCGAGAAGGAGAAGAAGGCCCTGCGCCGGCTGGCGCACCACCGCAGGCCCGTGGTGATCGTGGGGGCGGCGGGCGTCACGGACGCCCTGGTGGCGGAGCTGGACCGGGCGCTCGCCCACCACGAGCTGCTCAAGGTGCGGGTCAACGCCCCGGACCGCAAGGCCCGCGACGCCATGATCGCCGAGCTCTGCGCGCGGACCGACGCCGCACTGGTGCAGCGCGTGGGCCATGTGGCCGTCCTCTATCGCCCCAATCCGGAAAAAAGTAGCAAGGACCCGTAAGGCCCCCTCCTTGCTACTTGCCACTCTCCTCCACCACGAGCGCCCACAGGCCGAGCACGGCGGTGGCCACGTGCAGCGCCGAGGCGATGCCGTGCAGCCGCCCGAAGCGGACGGCCTCGGCGCTGCCCGGCTCCAGCCCGCCCGCGCGCAGCCCCTCCATCACGGGCGCGAGGCCGAAGTGGCCCACGGCCACGAGGCCGGCCATGAGGAGCACGAGCCGGATCCGGCGCCGCGCCAGCGCCCGCCTTCCGTCGCGCCACAGGGCCCCGGCCAGGATCAGGGCCGCGGCCGCGAGCCCCATGCGGGCGGTCGTGGCGAAGAGGTGCGAGGCGAGCTCGCCGGCCAGCCGCCGGTCGTCGAGGACGGCGAAGGCCGCGGGCGCGGCGATGAAGCCGATGGCCCACACCGCCCCCACCCACAGGGCGAGCAGGACGCGCTCCGCAGGCGGCCACCAGGCGGCGCGGGCCGGCACGGGCCGCGGCCTCACTCGTAGCGGACGGCGACGATCTCGTAGCGGCGCTCGCCCGCCGGGGCCTTCACCGTGACCACGTCGCCCTCCTCGCGACCGATGAGCGCGCGGGCGATAGGGGAGTTGACGGAGATGAGGCCCTCGCCGATGTCGGCCTCGTCCTCGCCCACGATCTGGTAGGTCACCTCCTCGCCCGTGTCCTCGTCGATGAGCTCGACGGTGGCGCCGAAGACGACCTTGCCGTTGGCGTTGATCTGGCGCACGTCGATGATCTGGGCGTTGGCGAGCTTGGCCTCGATCTCGCGGATGCGCCCCTCGATGAAGCCCTGCTGCTCCTTGGCCGCGGCGTACTCGGCGTTCTCGCGCAGGTCGCCGTGGGCCCGGGCCTCGGCGATGGCCTGGATGACGCGCGGCCGCTCCACCTGCTTGAGCCGCGCGAGCTCCTGGCGCAGCTTCTCCGCGCCGCGCACCGTCATGGGTGTCTTGCTCATGCGGCAGCCTCCTTGTGCAGATCCTGCAGCTTGCGCACGGCCTCGCTGTCGAGGTGGTCGAGGGCGAGGCACATGGCCTCCGCCCCGGCCACGGTCGTGCTGTAGGTCACCTTGCGCTGCAGGGCCTCGCGGCGGATGGAGTAGGAATCGGCGATGGCCTGCCTGCCTTCCGTGGTGTTGACGATGAGGTCGATCTCGCCGTTCTTGATCATGTCCACCACGTGGGGCCGGCCCTCGGTGACCTTGTTCACGGGCGTGACCGGGACGCCGGCCGCCTCCAGCGCGCGCGCCGTCCCACGTGTGGCGACGATGCGGAATCCGCGTCCGGCCAGCCGGCGCGCCAGCGCCACAGCGCGCGGCTTGTCCGCGTCGCGCACGCTGATGAAGACGGTGCCGCCCTGGGGCAGGCGCACGCCCGCGGCGCGCTGGGCCTTGGCGTAGGCCTCGGGGAAGCTCGCGCCCACGCCCATCACCTCGCCCGTGGACTTCATCTCGGGACCGAGCAGCGGGTCCACGCCCGGGAAGCGCATGAAGGGGAAGACCGACTCCTTCACGCACCAGTAGGGCGGCACCCGCTCGGCGGTGAAGCCCTGCCCGGCGAGGCTGTGCCCCGTCATGCAGCGGGCGGCGATCTTGGCCAGCGGCACCCCGATCGCCTTGGAGACGAAGGGCACCGTGCGCGAGGCCCGCGGGTTGACCTCCAGCACGTAGATCTCCTCGCCCTGGATGGCGAACTGGGTGTTCATCAGCCCCACCACCTTGAGGGCCCGTCCCATCGCCTCCACCTGCTCGCGCAGCCGCGCCTGGATCTCCGGGCTCAGCGAGTACGGCGGCAGCGAGCAGGCCGAGTCCCCCGAATGGACCCCCGCCTGCTCGATGTGCTCCATGATCCCGCCGACGACGACCCGCTCGCCGTCGGAGACGGCGTCCACGTCCACCTCGACGGCGTCGTCGAGGAAGCGGTCGAGCAGGACCGGGGAATCGTTGGAGACCAGCACCGCCTCCCGCATGTAGCGCAGGAGGTCCTTCTCATTGTACACGATCTCCATGGCCCGGCCCCCGAGCACGTAGGAGGGCCGCACCACCAGAGGGTAGCCGATCTCACGGGCGAGCCGCACCGCCTCCTCGGGGTTGCGGGCGGTTCGGTTGGGGGGCTGGCGCAGCCCCAGGACCTCGATCATCTGCTGGAAGCGCTCGCGGTCCTCGGCGAGGTCGATGGAGTCCGGGCTGGTGCCGATGATGGGGACGCCGGCCGCCTCCAGGGGGCGGGCGAGCTTGAGCGGGGTCTGGCCGCCGTACTGCACGATGACCCCCTCGGGCCGCTCGCGGTGGACGATCTCCAGCACGTCCTCCAGGGTGAGCGGCTCGAAGTAGAGCCGGTCGGAGGTGTCGTAGTCGGTGGAGACCGTCTCCGGGTTGCAGTTGACCATGATGGTCTCGTAGCCGTCCTCGCGCAGGGCGAGCGCGGCGTGCACGCAGCAGTAGTCGAACTCGATGCCCTGACCGATGCGGTTGGGCCCGCCGCCGAGGACCATGATCTTGCGCCGGTCCGTGGGCTCGGCCTCGCACGCCTCCTCGTAGGTCGAGTACATGTAGGCGGTGGCGGCCGGGAACTCGGCCGCGCAGGAGTCCACCCGCTTGTAGACCGGGCGCACGCCGAGGGCGTGGCGGCGCGAGCGCACCTCGCCCTCGGTGACGCCGAGCAGGCGCGCGAGCCGCGCGTCCGAAAAGCCGCGGCGCTTGAGCTCGCGCATGAGGGCCTCGTCCACCTCCTCCAGGCGGCGGCCGCGCAGCCCTTCCTCCATGCGCACCAGCTCCTCGATCTGGGCCAGGAACCAGGGGTCGATGGCCGACTCCTGGTGCACGGCCTCCACGCTCCAGCCGGCGCGGAAGGCGTCGGCCACGTACCAGATGCGGTCCGGGCCCGGCTGGCGCAGCGCCTGGCGCAGGCGCTCGCGCGCGTCCGGCGAGGCGGGGTCGAGCTTCTCGTCGAGCCCCTCGCTGCCCGTCTCCAGCCCGCGCAGGGCCTTCTGCAGCGACTCCTGGAAAGTGCGCCCGATGGCCATCACCTCGCCCACGGACTTCATCTGCGTGGTGAGGTGCGGATCGGCCTGGGGGAACTTCTCGAAGGTGAAGCGCGGGATCTTGGTGACCACGTAGTCGATGGTCGGCTCGAAGGAGGCCGGCGTGATCCCGCCCGTGATCTCGTTGCGCAGCTCGTCGAGGGTGTAGCCGACGGCGAGCTTCGCCGCCACCTTGGCGATGGGGAAGCCCGTGGCCTTGGAGGCCAGCGCCGAGGAGCGCGACACGCGCGGGTTCATCTCGATCACCACCATGCGCCCGTCGCGCGGATCGATGGCGAACTGCACGTTGGAGCCCCCGGTGTCCACGCCGATGCGGCGCAGCACGGCGATGGAGGCGTCGCGCATGCGCTGGTACTCCTTGTCGGTCAGCGTCTGCGCGGGGGCGACCGTGATGGAGTCGCCCGTGTGCACGCCCATGGGGTCGAGGTTCTCGATGGAGCAGACGATGATGCAGTTGTCCTTGCGGTCCCGCACCACCTCCATCTCGAACTCCTTCCACCCCAGCACCGACTCCTCCAGCAGCACCTCGTGGGTGGGCGAGAGGTCGAGGCCGCGCTCGACGATCTCGACGAACTCCTCGCGGTTGTAGGCGACGCCGCCGCCGGTGCCGCCCAGGGTGAAGGAGGGGCGGATGATCACGGGGAAGCCGATGCCGGCCTGGACCTGCAGGGCCTCCTCCATGCTGTGGGCGATGGCCGCGCGCGGGACCTCGAGGCCTATCTCCTGCATGGCCTTGCGGAAACGCTCGCGGTCCTCGGCGGTGTCGATGGCCTCGCGGCTCGCGCCGATCATCTGCACGCCGTGGGCCTCGAGCACGCCCTCGCGCACCAGGTCGAGGGCGCAGTTGAGGGCGGTCTGCCCGCCCATGGTGGGCAGCAGGGCATCCGGGCGCTCCTTCTCGATGATGCGCGCCACCGTCTCCCAGTCGATGGGCTCGATGTAGACCGCATCGGCCATGTCCGGGTCGGTCATGATGGTGGCGGGATTGGAGTTGACCAGGACGACCCGGTAGCCCTCCTCGCGCAGGGCCTTGCAGGCCTGGGCGCCGGAGTAGTCGAACTCGCAGGCCTGCCCGATGACGATGGGGCCCGCGCCGATGATCAGGATGCTCTCGATGTCGGTGCGCTTGGGCATCGAAACCGGTGTACGGTCTGCGGTCTGCGGTCTACGGTCTGCGGCTGCCTGCGGCCGCGCTCACGTGGCCGCTTCCATGAGGTGGACGAAGCGATCGAAGAGGCCCGCCACGTCGTGGGGGCCGGGGCTCGCCTCGGGGTGGCCCTGGAAGCCGAAGGCGGGCCGGTCCGTGCGCTCGATGCCCTGGAGGGTGCCGTCGAAGAGCGAGCGGTGCGTGGCCCGGAGCGTCTCCGGCAGGCTCGCCTCGTCCACGGCGAAGCCGTGGTTCTGCGAGCTGATCATGACCCGCCCCGTGGCGAGCTCGACCACGGGGTGGTTGGCCCCGTGGTGGCCGAACTTCATCTTGACCGTGCGCGCCCCGCTCGCCAGCCCCAGGAGCTGGTGGCCGAGGCAGATGCCGAAAGTGGGATAGCCCGCCTCCACCAGCTCGCGGATGGCCCCGATGGCGTAGGCGCAGGGCTCGGGGTCGCCGGGGCCGTTGGAGAGGAACACGCCGTCGGGCTGGCGCTTACGCACCTCGGCCGCCGGGGTGGTGGCCGGGACCACCGTCACGCGGCAGCCGCGGTCGACGAGCAGGCGCAGGATGTTGCGCTTGACGCCGAAGTCGTAGGCCACCACGTGGAAGCGCGGCTCCGGCCGGCGGGGGGACCCGTCTCCCAGCCAGTCCAGGCTGCCCTCGGTCCACTCGTAGGGCTCGGCCACCGTCACCTCGCGGGCGAGGTCCATGCCGGCGAGCCCCGGGAAGGCGCGGGCGGCCTCCACCGCCGCCTCCGGGTCGGGGTCGGGGCCTGCCACGATGCAGCCCGCCTGGGCGCCCTTCTCGCGCAGGATGCGCGTCAGCCGCCGGGTGTCGATGCCGGCGATGGCCACCACGGCGTGGTCGCGCAGGTAGGACGGGAGGTCCTGGCGCGCGCGCCAGCTGCTGAGGCGCGCGGGGACGTCGCGCACCACGAGACCTGCCACGTGGACGGCGCCCGACTCCTCGTCCTGGGGATTGACCCCCACGTTGCCGATGTGGGGGTAGGTCAGGGTGACGATCTGGCGCCGGTAGGAGGGGTCGGTGAGGATCTCCTGGTAGCCGGTGATGGCGGTGTTGAAGACCACCTCCCCCACCGCCTGCCCCTCGGCGCCAATGGCGACGCCACGGAAGAGGCTTCCGTCGGCGAGGGCCAGAAGGGCGGGCGTGGTCAAGGCTCGGCTCTCGGCTCCGGCAGGGCACACACAAAGCGGGACGGGCCCGCCGGCCCCTCCCGCTGGCCGCGGCATTTTAAGGGAAATCGGGGCGCCTCAAAAGGGGCACGCGCCCGGCGCTGAACCCGGGGGACGCCAGGTCCGGCGCCGGGGCCCGGGCCCGGTCCTGCGGCCCGACGCAGCCGCGCGATGGAGGCGGAGTGGACGTTCTCGTCCGCCAGCCACCTCAACCGAGCTTCCTCAAGGCTGCCTCGGCCTCGTCGGCCAGGCAGGTCTGTGCGCATGCGAACACGGCCCTGAGGTCATCGGGCTCCAGCTCGGGATAGTTCTCGAGGATCTGGGCCTCGTTCCAGCCCTTGGCGAGGAGGGACACGAAGGGCGATGGGGCATCGGGAGAGGTGGGAGAGACGTCACCCGAACGGCACCAGCCGCTCCGGATGGGTCGTCGCCCGGCCCCGCGGGGCCGGCTTCCAGCCGGCCCGCCACGCCCGGCACCCCGGGCGCGGCTGGAAGCCGCGCCCACAGGGGAGCGGGGTCCGGCCCAGGGGGGCGGACCAGACCGTGCCTTCCGCCTCCCGTCGCCCGTTGCGGCCGTCCTTCTCAGGCCTCCCGCAGCCCGAGGACGTCCTGCATGTCGTAGAGACCGGGCCCGCGGCCGGCGAGCCACACGGCCGCCCGCACCGCGCCGCGGGCGAAGGTGCTGCGGCTCGAGGCGCGGTGAGTGATCTCGACACGCTCGCCGGTGCCGGCGAACAGCACCGTGTGCTCGCCCACGATGTCGCCGCCGCGGATGGTGGCGAAGCCGATGGTGCGGCGGTCGCGCTCGCCCGTGTGGCCCTGGCGGCCATAGACCGCGCACTCGGCGAGATCCCGGCCGAGGGCCGCGGCGACGATCTCGCCCAGCCGCAGCGCGGTGCCCGAGGGGGCGTCCACCTTGTGGCGGTGGTGGGCCTCGATGATCTCCACGTCCGTGTCATGGCCGAGCACGCGCGCGGCGATCTCCGCGAGCCTGAAGCAGAGGTTGACGCCCACGCTCATGTTGGGGGCGAAGACGACGGGGATGTCGCCGGCGGCCTCGGCGATGCGCCGCCGCTGGGCCTCGTCGAGGCCGGTGGTGCCGATCACCATGCGCCGGCCGAGCTCGTGGCACAGGGCGACGTGGCCGGCGGTGGCGTCGGGAGCGGTGAAGTCGATGAGCACGTCGAAGCGCTCGGCCACCGCGCCGAGATCGTCCACCACCGGCACGTCCGTGCGCGCCAGCCCCGCGAGCTCGCCCGCGTCGTGCCCCACCCAGGGGCTGCCCGGCCGCTCCAGGGCGGCGGTGAGGACGACGTCCTCACGCTCGGCGCAGGCCTGGATGATGGCCCGGCCCATGCGGCCGGCGGCCCCGGCCACGGCGATGCGTACGCTCATGCTGCCCTCCCCTCGCGCGGCGCCTTCAGCGGCCGCCGCCCGTCATCTGCTCGAAAAAGCGCTTGACCCCGTCCCACCAGGAGCTCGCCTGGGGGCTGTGGCGCTCGCCGCCCTCACGCATGGTCTCCTCCAGCTCGCGCAGGAGCCGCTCCTGACGGGGAGTGAGGTTGACCGGGGTCTCCACCACCACCCGCACCAGCATGTCGCCCGGCGGGCCGCCGCGCACGGGCCGCACCCCCTTGCCCCGCAGGCGGAAGACGCGCCCGCTCTGGGTGCCGCGCGGGATGCGCACCACCACGCGCCCGTCGAGCGTGGGGATCTCGAGCTCGCCGCCGAGGGCGGCCGTGGTGATGCTGATCGGCACCTCGCAGTAGAGGTCGTTGTCCTCGCGCGTGAAGATGGGGTGCTCGCGCACCCGGATCTGCACGTAGAGATCGCCGGGCGGGCCGCCGCGCTCGCCGGCCTCGCCCTCGCCGGCGAGGCGTATGCGGTCGCCCGTGTCCACGCCGGGCGGGATGTTGACCTCCAGGGTCTTCTCGCGCCGCACGCGTCCGCGCCCGCGGCACTCCGGGCAGGGGTCGGGGATGAGCGTGCCGGCGCCGCGGCAGCGCGGGCAGGTCTGCTGGATGGAGAAGAAGCCCTGCTGGACGCGCACCTGCCCGTGGCCGTCGCAGGTGGGGCAGGTGACGGGGCGCGTGCCGGGACGCGCCCCGCTGCCGGCGCAGGTCTCGCAGGTCTCGAGCGCCGGGACGCGGATGCGTACCTTGGTCCCCTGCACCGCCTCCTCGAGGCTGAGCTCGAGGTCGTAGCGCAGGTCGGCCCCGCGATAGCCGCGGGCTCCGCCACCGCGGCCGCCGCCCGTGCCGAAGATGTCGCCGAAGATGTCGCCGAAGATGTCGGCGAAGCTCGGCCCGCCGGCGCCGAAGCCCCCGGCGCCGGCCGCCGCGCCCGCGCCGCCCACGCCCGCGTGCCCGAACTGGTCGTAGGCGGCACGCTTCTGGGGATCGGAGAGGACGTCGTAGGCCTCCTTGATCTCCTTGAAGCGTTCCTCGGCGGCCTTGTCGCCCGGATTGCGGTCCGGGTGGTACTTCATGGCCAGCCGCCGGAAGGCCTTCTTGATCTCGGCCTCGCTGGCGTTGCGGGCCACGCCGAGGATCTCGTAGTAGTCGCGCCGTGCCATGGTCTGCGATGCGCTGCCACGCCTCCCCTGCCGGAAAAAACCACGGGGGCCACGGGGGCGTGGGCCCCGTGATCCCCGTGGTCGGTGCGGCGGCTATTCTAGCCGAGCCCCATGACGCGGGCGCGCAACGGGGCGCGTCCGCGCGGCCTCAATCCTTCTTCTCGTCCTTGACCTCCTCGAACTCGGCGTCCACCACATCCGACTCGGCCGTGCCCGCGCCCTCGCCCCCGGCGCCGGCGCCGGCCGCCTCCGCGCCCTCGCCCTTCTGCTCGTAGAGCCGCTGGGCGAGCCTGGCCGAGACCTCCGCGAGCCGCTGGGTCTTGGCCTCGATGGCGCCCTTGTCGTCGCCCTTCATCGCCTCCTTGAGCTCGTCGATGGCCTTCTGGATGTCCTCCTTCTCGGCCTCGGTCACCTTCTCGCCCAGATCCTTGAGCGACTTCTCCGTGGCGTGGATGAGGTTGTCGGCCTGGTTGCGGGCCTCGACCAGCTCGCGGAAGCGCCGGTCCTCCTCGGCGTGCGCCTCGGCATCCTTGATCATGCGCTGGATCTCATCCTCCGTGAGGCCGCTGGAGGCCTTGATCACGATCTTCTGCTCCTTGCCCGTGGCCTTGTCCTTGGCCGAGACGTGCAGGATGCCGTTGGCGTCGATGTCGAAGGTGACCTCGATCTGCGGCACGCCGCGCGGGGCCGGCGGGATGCCGGTGAGGTCGAACTTGCCGAGCGACTTGTTCTCGGCCGCACGCTCGCGCTCGCCCTGGAGGACGTGCACCGTGACCGTGGTCTGGTTGTCCTCCGCGGTCGAGAAGATCTGCGTGGCGCGCGTGGGGATGGTCGTGTTGCGCTCGATGAGCTTGGTCATCACGCCGCCCAGGGTCTCGATGCCGAGCGATAGCGGCGTGACGTCGAGCAGCAGCACGTCCTTGACCTCGCCCGCGAGCACGCCCGCCTGGATGGCGGCGCCGATGGCAACCGCCTCGTCGGGGTTGACGTCCTTGCGCGGCTCCTTGCCGAAGAACTCCTTGACGACCTCCTGCACCTTGGGCATGCGCGTCTGGCCGCCCACGAGGATGACGTCGTCGATGTCGTCGACCGTCAGGCCTGCGTCCTTGAGCGCCTGCTTGCAGGGCCCGATGGTGCGCTGGATGAGGTCCTCGACGAGGGCCTCGAGCTTGGCGCGCGTGATCTTGTAGTTGAGGTGCTTGGGCCCGGTCTGGTCCGCCGTGATGTACGGCAGGTTGACCTCGGTCTGCTGCGTCGAGCTCAACTCGATCTTGGCCTTCTCGGCGGCCTCCTTGAGCCGCTGCATGGCCAGCGGGTCCTGGCGCAGGTCGATGCCCGTGTCCTTCTTGAACTCGTCGACGAGGTAGTCCATCAGGCGGTTGTCGAAGTCCTCGCCGCCGAGGAAGGTGTCGCCATTGGTGGCCAGCACCTCGAACTGGCGCTCGCCCTCGACGCTGGCGATCTCGATGATGGAGATGTCGAAGGTGCCGCCGCCGAGGTCGTAGACGGCCACCTTGCGGTCGCCGCCCTGCTTGTCGAGCCCGTAGGCCAGCGCCGCGGCCGTGGGCTCGTTGATGATGCGCTTGACCTCGAGGCCGGCGATGCGCCCGGCATCCTTGGTGGCCTGGCGCTGGGAGTCGTTGAAGTAGGCGGGCACGGTGATGACCGCCTCCTTCACCTCCTCGCCCAGGTAGGCCTCGGCGTCCTTCTTGAGCTTCATGAGCACACGCGCCGAGATCTCGGGCGGGGCCATCTTCTTGCCCAGCGCGGGCACGTTGACCCAGGCGTCGCCGTTGTCGGCGCGCACGATCTCGTAGGGCATGAGCCTGATGTCGCGCTGGACGACGTCCTCGTCGAACTTGCGCCCGATGAGGCGCTTGACGGCGTGGAAGGTGTTCTTGGCGTTGGTGATGGCCTGGCGCTTGGCGGGCTGGCCCACCAGCACCTCGCCCTCCTCGGTGAAGGCCACCACCGAGGGCGTCGTGCGCGACCCCTCCGCGTTCTCTATGACCTTGGGCTTGCCACCCTCCATCACCGCCACGCAGGAGTTGGTGGTGCCCAGGTCGATCCCGATGATCTTGCCCATCTTCCTTCTCCGTTCTCCGGTTTCGTTTCGCTACGCGGTCCGGCCGGCCGCTGCCGGCCCTGCTGCTGGCATAAGTGGGCGCGCCGGCGGAGGTTTCAAGCCCCGCCCGTCTGCCCGGCCGCCCGGCCGCCGTCCTCCCCGCCGCTGCGCGGGCGGGCGACGATCACCATGGCGGGCCGCAGGAGCCGGTCGTGGAGCCGATAGCCCTTCTGCACCACGTGCAGGATGGTGTTGGCGGGCCTGTCCGACTCCTGGGTGGCCATGGCCTCGTGGAGCTGGGGATCGAAGGGCGTGCCCGGTTCCGGGCAGACCTCCTTCACGCCGAACTTCTCCAGGGCCTGGGTGAGAAGCTTGAGTGTGAGCTCGGTGCCCTCGACCAGCTTGTCCAGCAGCGCGGCCACGTCGCTGTGGTCCTGGCGGGCGGCCTGCAGCCCCAGCTCGAGGCTGTCGCGCACGGGCAGCAGCGCCTCGACGAACCGCTCCAGCGCGTAGCGCCGGGCCTGCTCCACGTCGCGCTCGGCGCGCCGGCGCACGTTCTCCGCCTCGGCCCGCGCGCGCAGGTACTCGTCCCAGTGCTCGTCGGCCTTGCGGCGCGCGGCCTCGAGCTCGCGGCGCAGGGCCTCCACGTCCTCGGGCGGCGCCGTGTCCGCGCCAGCCGCCTTGCCGGGGCCGGGCGTCGCGGACCCGGGATCGGGACCAGTGCCGGTGGCGCTCCATCCCGCCTGCGGCTGCTGCGAAGCGCCCCGCGACTGCGCGCTGCGCGCGCCCGTGTCCGCGCCGCCCGCATTGCCGGCGCTCCCGGCCTCCGCCCCAGCGGCCTCCGCGGCCTCGGGGAGCGTCTCCGTCTTCTCCTGCTCTGCCATCGTCTGCCTACCTCCTGCGGCGCCCGCGCACGGCAAAGGCCCGCGCGGGCGCGGTCAGTCGCGATATGGGGCTCAGGCCCGGGGATTCAAGGCCGCGCCCAGGAGGCGGGCGGTGACGTCCACGATGGGGATGACCCGGTCATAGGCCATGCGCGTGGGGCCGATCACGCCGAGCACCCCCACCACGCGGCCGTCCACCCGGTAGGGCGCGCTCACCACGCTGCACTCGCCCAGCGGCTCGTAGCCGGACTCCTCGCCGATGAAGATGCGCACGCCGTCGGCACGCACGCAGCGGTCGAGGAGGCCGAGCAGCTCGCGCTTGTGCTCGAAGGCCTCGAAGAGCTGGCGCAGCTTGTCCACGTCGGAGAGCTCGCGGAAGCCCATGAGCTGTGTCTCGCCGGAGACGACACAGTCCTCCTCGCTCTCCGGCGGTGCCGCCAGCGCGCGCCGCCCCATCTCGATGGCCTCCTCCATGAGGCGGCTCATGTGGGCGCGCGTCTCCTCCATGTCCTGCACCAGGCGGTTGCGGATCTCCTCCAGGGTGAGCCCCGCGAAGTGCTCGTTGAGGTAGTTGCTGATGCGCTGGAGCTCCTCCGCCCCGTAGGGGCGCCCGGTCTCGATGACGCGGTTCTGCACCTCGCGCTCGTCCACCACGAGGATCGCCAGCGCCCGGTTGCCCGACAGCGGCAGGAACTCCACCTGGCGCAGCGAGCGGAACTCCGTGCGCGGCACGGTCACCACGCCCGCCATGCGCGTGACCTCGCTCAGGATCCCGGAGGCGCGCTCGGCGAGCTCGTGCGGATCGGACCCCGCGGCGGCCTCCTCGATCTCGGCCTGGAGGCGGCGCACCTGGCCCGGCGCCAGCGGCTCGACCTTGAGCAGGCTGTCGATGAAGAAGCGGTAGCCCCGCACGGTGGGGACGCGGCCGGCGGAGGTGTGGGGCGAGCGCACCAGCCCCATCTCCTCCAGGTCCGCCATGACGTTGCGCACGGTGGCGGCGCTGATGTCCAGGCCCGACTCGCGCGCGAGCGTGCGCGAGCCCACCGGCTCGCCCTCGCGGATGTAGCGTTCCACGAGGACCTTGAGCAGGTGCTGGGCCCGCTCGGAGAGGGGATACTGGAGCTCGCCGTGGACGCCCATGCCGCCGCCCTGCTGTTAGCACTCCGATCTTCCGAGTGCTAATCGCACGATAGCAGCGCAGACGGCGCGCTGTCAAGCGAATCTCCTGGCACAGGAGCACGCAACGTGCTAAGTTTGATCGACTTTTTCCTCCAGGGGGAGCGGGCATGGCCGCCGGGGGGTTCCGCCGCATCGGCCTCATCGCCAAGCGCGACGATCCCGCCGTGCCGAAGACGCTGGCGCGGGTGGCGGACTTCCTGCGTGCATGCGGCTGCGAGCTCCTCGCCGACGAGGCCACCGCCGCCCAGGCGCCGGACCTGGCGGTCACGGTCTGCCCGCCGGGCCGCCTCGGCTGCGAGGCCGACCTCGTGGTGGTGGTGGGCGGCGACGGCACCTTCCTCCACGCCGCGCGCGCGGTGGCCGACGCCGGGGTGCCCCTTGTCGGCGTGAACCTGGGCCGCCTCGGCTTCCTGGTGGACGTCTCGCCGGAGGAGATCCCGGAGCGGCTGGGCGAGGTGCTCGCGGGCCACTACGTCGAGGACCGCCGCGCCCTCCTCCATGCCCGGGTGGTGCGCGCGGGCCAGCTTCTGCACGAGTCCGATGCCCTCAACGACGTGGTGGTCCACAAGGCGGACGTGGCCCGCATGCTCGAGGTGGAGACCTATATCGACGGCCGCTTTGTCTGCGCCCAGCGGGCCGACGGGCTCATCGTCTCCACCCCCACGGGCTCCACCGCCTACGCCCTCTCCGGCGGAGGACCCATCCTGCACCCGGCCCTCGACGCCCTGGTGCTGGTGCCGATCTGCCCCCACACCCTCAGCAACCGGCCCATCGTGGTGAACGGAGCAAGCCGCGTGGAGATCGTGGTCGGAGGGTGGCACCACCCGGACGCGGCCGTGACCTGCGACGGGCAGGACCTCTACCACCTCCAGCCGGGCGACCGCATCGAGGTGGCCCGCCGCGACCCGCCGGTGCGGCTGATCCACCCGCCGGGCTACGATCCCTTCGAGATCCTGCGGCGCAAGCTCGGCTGGGCGCGCTGAGCCGGATGCCCTCTTGCGCTTCGCGCGCGGGCCTCTACCATCAGGGCGTGCTCACTCATCTCAGCCTGCGCGACCTCGCCATCGTCGAGCGCCTGGAGCTCGACCTCGCCCCGGGCATGACGGCCATCACCGGTGAGACCGGGGCGGGGAAATCCATCCTGGTGGACGCGGTGGGCCTGGCCCTGGGCGACCGGGCCGGGGCGGGGCTGGTGCGCGCCGGGGCCGAGCGCGCCGAGGTGAGCCTGGTCTTCGACCTCGCCGCCGCGCCCGAGGCCCGGGCGTGGCTCGCCGAGCAGGCGCTGGACGAGGGCGACGAGCTCGTCATCCGCCGCACGGTGGGCGCCGACGGGCGCTCGCGGGGCTGGATCAACGGGCGCCCTGCCACCATGCAGCTCCTCCAGGCCCTGGGCGAGCGGCTGGTGGACATCCACGGCCAGCACGCCCACCAGTCCCTCGCGCGCGCCGACACCCAGCGCGAGCTGCTCGACGCCCACGGCGGCCATGGGGCGTTGCGCGCGGAAGTGGCCGAGGCCTGGGACCGCTGGCAGGCCGCCCGCCGCGCGCTCGCGGCCCTCGAGGGGGCCGGCGGGAGCCGGGACGAGCGCCTCGACCTGCTCCGCTACCAGGTCCAGGAGCTGGACGGAATCGGGCTGGACGCCGAAGGCATCGCCGCCCTGGAGGCCGAGCACAGGCGCCTGGCTCATGCGGGCCGGCTGCTGGCGGGCGCGCAGGCCGCGCTGGAGCGCCTCTACGAGGCCGACGAGGCCAGCGCCCACGCGCTGCTCGCCCGCGCCGCCGCCGAGATCGAGGCCCTCGCCGGCCTGGACCCGGCGCTCGCGCCCGTGCGCGAGCTTCTCGAAGAGGCCCTGATCCGGGTGGGGGAGGCGGCGGACTCCCTGCGGGACTACGCCGAGGGCCTCGAGCTCGACCCGGCGGCGCTGGCCGAGGCCGAGCGGCGGCTGGGCGAGCTCCACGACCTCGCACGCAAGCACCGCGTGCAGCCCGCGGAGCTCCCGGCGGTGCTGGAGCGGCTGCGGTCCGAGCTGGCGGAGCTCGAGTCCGCCGGTGAGCGCCTCTCGGCCCTGCGGGCGGAGACGGCCGCGGCGGAGGCGGCCTGGCGCGAAGCGGCGGCTCGGCTCACCGAGGCGCGGCGGCGCACGGCCACGACGCTCTCGGAGGCGGTCAGCGCCGCCATGGGAGAGCTCGGCATGCCCGGCGGGCGCTTCGAGGTGACGGTCTCGCCCGCCCGGACCCCCGCGCGCCACGGGGCCGACACGGTGGTCTTCCTCGTCACCGCCAACCCGGGCCAGCCGGCCCGGCCGCTGGCGCGGGTGGCCTCCGGCGGCGAGCTCGCCCGCATCGCGCTCGCCTTCCAGATGATCGCGGCCGAGGCGAGCCCCATCCCCTGCCTGATCTTCGACGAGGTGGACAGCGGCGTGGGCGGGCGCGTGGCCGAGATCGTCGGGCGTGAGCTCCGGCGCCTGGGCGAGCGGCGGCAGGTGCTGTGCGTGACGCACCTGCCCCAGGTGGCCGCCTGCGCCCATCACCAGGTGCGGGTGGAGAAGACGGTCGTGGGGGAGCGGACCCGCGTCGCCGTGGCCCCGCTGGCAGGCGAGGGCCGCGTGGAGGAGATCGCCCGCATGCTGGGGGGCGTGGAGATCACCGAGCGCACCCGCGCCCACGCGCGCGAGATGCTGGAGCGGGCCGCCGCCGGCCCGGGAGACGGGCGCGGCCGCCGCCGCGCCTAGCCTTCCTCCGCCCGGGCGCGGCAGTCGGGGCAGATGCCGTAGATGTAGAGGCAGTGGTCGGTCATCTCGTAGCCGGCCTTCTCGGCGATGGCCCGCTGGCGTGCCTCGATGGTCTCGTCCACGAACTCGTCCACACGCCCGCAGCGCACGCACACGATGTGGTCGTGGTGGCCGCCGGCGTTGAGCTCGAAGACCGAGTGTCCGCCCTCGAAATGATGGCGCGTGACCAGTCCCGCCTGCTCGAACTGGGTGAGCACCCGGTAGACCGTGGCCAGCCCGATCTCCTCGCCCGCGTCCATGAGGGCCTTGTAGACGTCCTCGGCGCTCATGTGCCGCTGCTCTTCCTGCGCGCAGCGCTCGAGGATCTCGAGGATCTTCATCCGCGGCAGGGTGACCTTGAGCCCCGCCTTGCGCAGATCCTGTGACTCCACGGCTCCCCCTCCTCCGCCTCTGCGACGGCGCGCCGGTTCTGCTAACATGCGCGGCCGATGCGAACCGCACACCCCTTCAAATGAAAAAGCTTCTCATTGCTCTCGCCATCTTTGCAAGCGTAGCGGGATGCTCGGTCTACAGGATCGACGTCGCCCAGGGGAATATCCTCACCCAGGAGATGGTCGACCGGCTCGAGCCGGGCATGACCCGGCGCCAGGTGCGGGCCATCATGGGCACGCCGGTCCTGCGCGATCCCTTCCACGCCGACCGCTGGGACTACGTCTACTGGTTCCAGCCGGGCGGAGGCGAGCCCGAGCGGCGCCGCGTGGCGCTCTTCTTCGAAAACGACCGTCTGGTGCGCATCGAGGGCGATCTCCGGCCGAGGCCGGAAGGGGAGGCCGAGCCCGTGCCTGCCCCGACCGAGCACAAGGTGGAAGGGCCGGCGAAGGAGGAGAAGGGATGGCTGCGGCGCCTGTGGGAGCGCATCCGGCCCGGCGGCGGGGACTGAGCCACGGCGCAGCACAGGCCGCCGACGAGCGCGAGCGTCGGTCCTCGCGTCCCGCGCAGACCGCCTCCCCGGCCTCGATCCCACCGCGCGCAGCGCTGCCTCCCTCGCAGAGGTTGCACGTCACCGGATAGGGCTCGGGCGCCCGGGCCGGGCTAGCCTGTCGGGCGGCCGCCCCTGGCCGCGGCGCGCTGGCGGCGCACCTCCTTGGGGTCGGCGATGAGGGGGCGGTAGATCTCGACCCGGTCGCCGTCGCGCAGGGGCTGGTTCAGCCTGGTGACCCTGCCCCAGATCCCGACCTTGTTGCGCCCGCCCAGGTCGATCTCGGGGAAGCGCTCCAGCACCCCCGAGCGGCGGACGGCTTCCTCCACCGTGGCCCCCGCCTCCAGCTCCACCGGCAGCAGCACCTGCACGTCGGGGCGCGCATAGGCCACCTCCACATGGATGCGCTCAGGCGACGGGCTGTCCATAGACCCGCTCCGCGCGGCGGCAGAAGGCATCCACCAGCGAATTGGCGATCTGCTGGAAGACCGGCCCCACCAGCAGCGAGAGGGCGGCGCTGGCGAACTCGAAGTCCAGGTCCAGGGCCACCCGGCAGCCCTGGTCGTCGATGGGATCGAAGCGCCAGAAGCCCTCCAGGTGCCGGAAGGGCCCCTCCAGCAGACGCATCTCGATCATCTTGTGGCGCTGGAGGCGGTTGAGCGTGGTGAAGGACTTGCGCACCCCTCCCTTGGCGATCTCGATGGTGGCGCGCACCTCGTCCTCCGTACGCGAGTGCACCCTGGTCGAGGCGCACCATGGCAGGAAGTCCGGATAGGACTCGATGTCGTCCACCAGCGCGAACATCTGCGCTGGAGTATAGGGCACGAGGGCGCTGCGGTTGATGGTTGGCATGCTTCAGCCGAAGACGCCGATCACGTTCAGGAACACGAGCACGATGCCCGCCGGGGCCACATAGCGCAGCACCACGTGCCAGAGGCGGAAAGGCCCGCCTGCGAGCTCGATCTCCTCGCGCAGGCTCGCCTCGCGCATCACCCAGGCGGCGAAGAGCGCGATGGCGAGCCCGCCGAGCGGCAGCATGATGTTGGAGGTGAGGTAGTCGAGCAGGTCGAAGAAGGTACGGCCCCAGAGCGTGATTTCGCTCCAGGCGTTGAAAGAGAGTATGGTGCCGATGCCGAGCAGCCAGGCCACCGTGCCGGCCCACACCGCCGCCTCCACCCGGCGCATACTGCGGTTCTCGACGAGCCAGGCCACCGCCGGCTCGATGAGCGAAATGGCCGAGGTCCAGGCCGCGAACACCAGCAGCAGGAAGAAGAGGCTGCCGAAGAAGGCGCCTGCGGGCATGTGGCCGAAGGCGAGCGCCAGGGTCTTGAAGATGAGGCTCGGGCCCTGGTCCGGCGCGAGCCCCTCGCCGAAGACGATGGGGAAGATGGCGAGCCCCGCGAGCAGCGCCACCAGCGTGTCCGACATGGCCACCGTGAAGGTGGTGCGCGGAATGGAGGCGTGCTGCGGCAGGTAGGAGCCATACATCATGATGGCCCCCATCCCCAGGCTGAGGCTGAAGAAGGCCTGGCCCATGGCCGCGAGCACGGCCTCGCCGGTGAGCTTCGAGAAGTCCGGCCGGAACAGGAAGGCGACCGCCCGACCGAACTGGCCCTGGGCCATGGCATAGCCCACGAGCAGGAGCAGCAGCAGGAAGAGGGCCGGCATGAGGAAGCGCACGGCGCGCTCGAGGCCGTGCTCCACACCGCGGGCCACCACCACCATGGTGAGCGCCATGAAGAGGGTGTGCCAGGCGAGCAGCCGCTCGGGATCGGCCACCAGCGCGCCGAAGACCTCGGCCACGCCCTCCGGCGTGATGCCGTCGAAGACGCCCACCGCCGCGCGCACCGTGTAGGCCAGCGTCCAGCCGGCGATGACGCTGTAGTAGGAGAGGATCAGGAAGCCGGCGACGATGCCGGCCCAGCCGATCAGGGTCCAGAAGCGGCTGCTGCGCTCCTCCTCGCACAGGATGCGCATGGTGTTGACCGGGCTGTGGCGTCCGCGGCGGCCCAGCATCACCTCGGCCATCATCACCGGCCAGCCGATCACCAGCACGCACAGCAGGTAGACGAGGACGAAGGCCCCGCCTCCGTTCTCGCCCGCCATGTACGGGAACTTCCAGACGTTGCCGAGGCCGACCGCCGAGCCCGTGGCCGCCAGCACGAAGGCGATCCGCGAGGACCAGTGGCCATGCATGGAGGCGCGAGCCATGGGCGTACCCCCCTTGCCGCTTCTTGTGCTTCTCCCCGGGCGCAGGGCCTGCGCCGCCGCAGGCGACCCGACCGTGGGCGGCCGCCATTCTGAGGCAAATCAGCCACCTGCTCAACTTCACGCGGCCCCGCCCGCGCACCGGCCGCTATAATGGGCCGATGAGCAGAAAGGGGAAGCAGAAGAAGGGCAAGGGCGAGCCCTCCGCCACCATCGCCGTCAACCGCAAGGCACGCCACGACTTCTCCATCGAGGAGCGGCTCGAGGCGGGCATCGTGCTGGAGGGCTGGGAGGTGAAGGCGCTGCGCGCGGGCCGCGTGCAGCTCAAGGAGAGCTACGTGCTCCTCAAGGACGGCGAGGCCTGGCTGTTCGGCGCCCACATCTCGCCCCTGCCCTCGGCCTCCACCCACGTGCAGCCCGATCCCACCCGCACGCGCAAGCTCCTGCTCCACCGCAGTGAGATCGCGCGTCTCACGGGCGCGGTGGAGCGGCGCGGCTACACGGTGGTGCCGCTCTCCATGTACTGGAAGCGGGGCAAGGCCAAGGTGGAGATCGCCCTGGCCCGCGGCCGCAAGCAGCACGACAAGCGGGCCGTGGCCAAGGAGCGCGACTGGCAGCGGGAGAAGGCACGGCTGCTCAAGTCCGGCGCCTGACCGCCACGCGCCGCAGCCCCGGCAGGACTCTGGATCGCTCCGCTGCGCGGATCGGCCAGGTCGGTGTGCGGACGCGGCCATGCGGCGGATCGGCGCGGAACCCCCCGGGACTCACGCCGCGCCGGCGGCGGGCGCTCCGTCGGCCAGGCCGAGGGCGTGGCGGCGGATGGCGCGGATCTCGTCGCGCAGCCGGGCCGCCTCCTCGAACTCCAGGTCGCGGGCATGACGGTACATCCGTTCCTCGAGCTCGCGGATGCGCCGCAGCGCGGCCTCGGGCGAGAGGGTGGCATAGTCCGCCCGCGCCTCGGCCACCCCGGCTGCCGCCTCGCCGCGCCGTCCCCGGCGCGCCTGGCCGGGGGCGGCGCGGGCCCCCTCCATGATGTCGGCCACGGCCTTGCGGATGGTGCGCGGGGTGATGCCGTGGGCCTCGTTGTAGGCCATCTGCTTGCGCCGGCGGCGCTCGGTCTCCTCGATCGCGCGCCGCATGGACTCGGTGACGGTGTCGGCGTAGAGGATGGCCTTGCCGCGGGCGTTGCGCGCCGCGCGCCCGATGGTCTGGATCAGCGCCCCCTCCGAGCGCAGAAAGCCTTCCTTGTCGGCGTCGAGGATGGCCACCAGCGAGACCTCGGGCATGTCGAGGCCCTCGCGCAGGAGGTTGATGCCCACCAGCACGTCGAACTTCCCGAGCCGGAGGTCGCGGATGATCTCCACGCGCTCGACGGTGTCGATATCGGAGTGCAGATAGCGCACGCGCACCCCGTGCTCGGCCAGGTACTCCGTGAGGTCCTCGGCCATGCGCTTGGTGAGCGTGGTGACCAGCACCCGCTCGTCGGCGGCCACACGCCGGCGGATCTCCGAGAGCAGGTCGTCCACCTGCGTGGTGGCGGGGCGCACCTCCACCTCCGGATCCACCAGGCCCGTGGGCCGCACCACCTGCTCCACCACCTGGGCGCTCCGTTCGAGCTCGTAGGGGCCGGGGGTGGCCGAGACGTAGATGGTCTGGGGCGCCAGCCGCTCGAACTCGTCGAAGCGCAGGGGGCGGTTGTCCAGCGCCGAGGGCAGCCGGAAGCCATGCTCGACCAGTGTCTCCTTGCGCGAGCGGTCGCCGCGGTACATGCCCCCGAGCTGCGGGATGGTGATATGGGATTCGTCGACGACCAGCAGGGCATCGGCGGGCAGGTAGTCGAAGAGCGTGGGCGGCGGCTCGCCCGGGCGCCGGCCCGACAGGTGCCGGGAGTAGTTCTCGATGCCGGGGCAGTGGCCGAGCTCGGCCAGCATCTCGAGATCGTAGAGGGTGCGCTGCTCGAGCCGCTGGGCCTCGACCAGCTTGCCCGCCGCGCGCAGCTCCTTCAGGCGCTCGGCGAGCTCGGCCTTGATGGCGTCGATCGCCTGGAGGATGGTGCGGCGCGGGGTGACATAATGGCTCTTGGGGTAGACCGTGTAGCGCGGCACGCGGCGCAGCACCTCGCCCGTGAGGGGATCGAAGAGGCTCAGGCTCTCGATCTCGTCATCGAAAAGCTCGATGCGCAGGGCCTCGCGCTCGGACTCGGCCGGGTGGACGTCGATCACCTCGCCACGCACGCGGTAGGTGGCGCGCCTGAGCTCGAGGTCGTTGCGCGTATACTGCAGCTCGGCCAGCCGCCGGAGCAGGGTGCGCTGGTCGATGATGTCGCCGCGGCGCAGGTGCAGCACCATGCTGAGGTAGGCGCGCGGATCGCCGAGGCCGTAGATGGAGGAGACCGTGGCGACGATGATGGTGTCCTCGCGCTCGAGCAGGGCCTTGGTGGCCGACAGCCGCATCTGCTCGATGTGCTCGTTGATGGAGGCGTCCTTCTCGATATAGGTGTCGGTGGCGGGGACGTAGGCCTCCGGCTGGTAATAGTCGTAGTAGGAGACGAAGTATTCCACCGCATTGCGCGGGAAGAACTCGCGGAACTCGCCATAGAGCTGGGCCGCGAGTGTCTTGTTCGGCGCCAGCACCAGCGTCGGCCGCTGCACCCGCTCGACGACCGCAGCGATGGTGTAGGTCTTGCCGGAGCCCGTGACCCCGAGCAGGGTCTGGTGGGCCAGCCCCGCCTCGAGGCCCTCCACCAGGCGGCGGATGGCCTCCGGCTGGTCGCCGGCCGGCCGGAACCGGGACTCGAGCTTGAAGCGGCGGCTCACGGGGGCGGGGATTCTGGTGGGGGCGTACCTTCGCTAAGAAACCCTGATGAAACTCTGATCGATCCGCTGCGCGGATCGATCAGCGCGACAGCGCTTCGCGGTCCATTTCGATTTTTCGTCGTATCGTCATGCACTTCCCTGTGCATGGCCGTCCCGCGGCCAAGCTTGCCGCGGGGAAGGGCTGAAAAATCGCGATTTTTCAGCCCTTCCGCTATTATACGGCGGCTTCCGGCCCCCTTCTCCAAGGAGAAGCCGTGGAGATACGCCTCGCCCAGCGCGTCGGGCGCGTGCGCCCCTCGCCGACGCTCGCCGTGACGGCCCGCGCCGCCGCCCTGCGCGCAGCCGGCCGCGACGTGATCGGCCTCGGGGCAGGCGAGCCCGACTTCGACACCCCCGAGCACATCAAGGAGGCCGCCATCCGTGCCCTGCGCGAGGGGCTGACCAAGTACACGCCGGTGGACGGCCTGCCGGCCCTGAAGAAGGCCGTGTGCGAGAAGCTCCGCCGCGAGAACGGCCTGGCGTACGCGCCGGAGCAGATCCTGGTCTCCTGCGGGGCCAAGCACAGCTTCTACAACCTGGCCCAGGCGCTGCTGGACCCGGGTGACGAGGTGGTGATCCCGGCGCCCTACTGGGTCTCCTACCCTGACATGGTGCTGCTCGCCGGCGGCGAGCCGCGCATCGTGAGCGCCGGGCTGGACCAGGGCTTCAAGCTCACCCCGGCGCAGCTCGAGGCCGCCATCGGCCCGCGCACGCGCATGGTGGTCATCAACAGCCCCTCCAATCCCACAGGGGCGGCCTACTCCCGCGCCGAGCTCGCCGCCCTGGGCGAGGTGCTGCTCCGCCACCCGGAGGTGGTCGTCGTCAGCGACGACATCTACGAGCACATCCTCTGGTCCGGCGAACCCTTCGTCAACATCGTCAACGCCTGCCCCGAGCTCCAGCCGCGCACGGTGGTCATCAACGGCGTCTCCAAGGCCTACGCCATGACCGGCTGGCGCATCGGCTACGCGGCCGGGCCCGAGCCCCTCATCGCCGCCATGCGCAAGATCCAGTCCCAGAGCACCTCCAATCCCACCTCCATCGCCCAGGCGGCGGCCATCGCCGCCCTCGAGGGCGACCAGGGCTGCGTGACCGCCATGCGCGAGGCCTTCAAGGAGCGCCACGACTATGTGGTCGGAAGGCTCAACGCCATGCCCGGGGTGCGCTGCCGGCCGGGCGAGGGCACCTTCTATTGCTTCCCGGACTTCTCGGAGGCCATCGCCCGCATGGACGGGGTGGCCGACGACGTCCGGCTCGCCGAATGGCTGCTGGAGGAGGCCGGGGTGGCGGTGGTGCCCGGGAGCGCCTTCGGCGCGCCCGGGCACGTGCGCATCTCCTTCGCCACGGGGCTGGACCAGCTCCGCGAGGCCCTCGACCGCATCGAGCGCGCCCTGCCCGCCTAGATGTCATAAACCGGCCCGGGGCACGGCCGATCAAGGGGGCGGGCTGCTCTCCCCAGGGGGCGTCTTCAGCCGGGGGCGGGCCCCCTTCGAAGGGAAGCGGCGAACCGGGGCTTGAGCGGCGAACGTACGTTCGCCTATGCTGATACCCATGGAGCAGGACCTCGAGCGCATCGGCCGGATCCAGGACTACGCCCGCCGGCACGGGGCCCTGCCCTCCTACGCCGAGCTCGCGCGGCTGGCCGGCTTCCGCTCCAAGGCCTCGGCCGCCAAGTTTGTGCGGCGTATGGAGGCGGCGGGCTTCCTGCGCCGCGGCCCCGGCGGGCGGCTCGTCCCCGGCCCCCGTTTCCGCGCGCGCCCCTGGGCGGGGGCGGCGCCGGCGGGCTTTCCCTCGCCCGGCGACGAGCCGCTCGAGGACGCCCTCTCCATCGACGAGTACCTGGTGCGCCATCCCTCGCGCACCTTCCTCGTGCAGGTGCGCGGCCACTCGATGACGGGTGCGGGCATCCTGGACGGCGACTTCGTGGTGGTCGAGCGCGCGGCGCGCGCCCGCCCGGGGCAGATCGTGGTCGCGCGCGTGGACGGGGAGTTCACGGTCAAGTATCTCGACCGCGACGCCGAGGGCTGGGTGCTGCGCCCGGCCAACCCCCGCTACCCGGAGATCCATCCCGAGGGGGAGCTGGCGCTGGTGGGCATCGTGGTCGGCGTGTTCCGGAGGTGCACATGATCCCCACGGACTGGCCCCGCGCGGTGGCGCACGTGGACGCCGACTGCTTCTACGCCGCCTGCGAGCTCGCGCGTCGCCCGGCGCTCGCGGGGCACCCGCTGGCGGTGATGTCGAGCCAGGACGCCTGCGTGGTGGCCAAGACCTACGAGGCCAGGGCCCGCGGCGTGCGCACCGGCATGCCCGTGTGGGAGGCGCGGCGCCTGGTCCCGGATCTGGTGCTGCTGCCGGCGGACTTCCGCCACTACGGCCTGGTCTCGGAGCGGCTGTTCCGCATCCTGCGGCGCTTCTCGCCCCAGGTGGAGCGCTACTCCATCGACGAGGCCTTCCTCGACCTGGACGGTCTGTGCGGCTACTTCCGCTGCAGCCACGGCGAGTTGGCCGACCGCATCCGCCGGACGGTGCGCGAGGAGGTGGGAATCACGGTCTCGGTGGGCGTCTCGACGGGCAAGGTGCTCGCCAAGATGGCTTCCGAGTCGTGCAAGCCCGACGGGACGCGGGTGGTGCCGGGGCGCGCCATCGGGTCCTTCCTCGCCTCCCAGCCGGTGGAGGCGGTGCCCGGCATCGGGCCGCGGCGCGCGGCGCTCGCGCGCAAGTTCGGCATCGCCACGGCGGCCGCGCTCGCGCGCCTCGATCCGCGCCGCGTGGACCGCCTGCTGGGCAAGGCCGGCGTGGACCTGTGGCGGGAGCTGCGCGGCGGGCAGGCCTTCCCGGTGACGGTCGAGCCGCCCGTGCCGAAATCGGTGCAGCGCGGCGCGAGCCTCGGCCGGCGCACGCGCGATGCGCGCCGGGTGCGTGCACAGCTTGCGCACCACGCCTTCCGCCTCGCCCTGGACCTCACGGCGCGCGGCCTGCGCGCGCGGCGGCTGCGCGTCTTCCTGCGCCTCGGCGACTTCCGCCACGTCGAGGCCGAGGTGCCGCTGGAAGAAGCGCCCACGGCCGACTACGGGCGCATCGCGCGCGCCGCCCGGCGCGGCCTGGCGCGCCTGTGGCGACCCGGGCTCGTGGCGAGCGGCTGCGGCGTGGCGGCGCTGGGGGTCGAGCCGGCCGATGCGCCGCAGCGCAGCCTGCTGCCGGACGCGGACGCGGAGACGCTTCCCCTGTGGCGCGCGGTGGCGGCGATCCGCCGGCGCCACGGGGCCGGCGCGATCGCCCCCGCCTGCACCGTCCGCCCCGCCGGCACGCGTCCCGAGCACCGGTTCCGCTATCCCCTCCTCCACGCTCGCTGACATCCGTCCCCCCGCAGCGTGGGTACCGCACCCCTGTCGACCTCGCGACGATCATGGCCTGCCGGGGGAGAAACGGTCCGTGAGCACCACCTCGTCGAAGGGGAGCCTCCCGCCGCGCGGCCACGGCGTCTCGGCGCCACGGCCTATGGCCACGAACAGGGCGATCAGGTGATCTTCCGGGAGGCCGATCAGATCGGCCACGGCATCGAAGTCCGAAAGGTCCATGGGGCAGCTCTCGTAGCCCATGGCGGTGGCCGCGAGCATCAGGCTCTGCGCCGCGATGCCGCAGGAGCGCAGGGCCTCGTCCCGCTGCCGCCGGGGATCGCCCTCGTAGTACGTGCGGATCGCCTCGAGGATACCCTCCCGCTGCGCCTCGGGCACGTGGGACCAGTAGCGCGCCGGGTCCCTGCGCCAGGCCTGCACGTCCGCGCAGATCACCACCAGGAGCGATGCCTCCGTGATCTGGGGCTGCCCCCAGGTGACGGCGCGGATCCGTTCCCTCAGCCCGCGGTCGCGCACGACCACGAAGCGCCAGTGCTGGATGTTGAACGCCGTGGGCGACAGCATCGCCAGCTCGAGCAGCCGCCGCTCGTCCTCCGGGGGAATGACGAAGTCCGGGTCGAAGCGCTTGACCGCACGCCGACGCTCGATCGCCTCCGCCACGTCCATCTTCCGGCACCTCCCTCCGTTTCCCGAGACGGACCGGATGCTACGCTAGCCGCGGGTGCGGCGTAAGAACGCACACCCGCGTCACCTGGTCACGGGGAGGATACCGGCCACATGCGGCACGAGCGCTACGACTGTGATCCCGGCTGCCCCCTCGAGGCCGCGCTGGAGGCCCTGGGCGGCAAGTGGAAGGGGCTCATCCTGTTCCATCTCAAGGACGGCACCAGACGGTTCAACGAGCTGCGTCGCCTGATGCCCGCCATCACCCAACGGACCCTGGCGAGGCAGCTGCGCGAGCTGGAGGCCGACCGGATCGTCTCGCGCACCGTCCATGCCGAGGTGCCGCCACGGGTGGAATACCGGCTCACAGACTTCGGCAGGACGCTGGTCCCGATCCTCGACGCCCTGCGCGAGTGGGGGCAGAAATACCTCGACGACCGGCTCGCCGAGCATCGCTCGCCCCCCACCGGGCGCCCCGATGGCGCAGACGAGGCCCGGGGAACGGAAAGACCCGGCACCCACGGTTGAGCCCGCCCGGCGCCGACAGGGTGCAGCCGCCCCGGAACGGGCGGCGCGGCACCGCGCGGGCCGTTGAATCCCGCGGGTGGGGGCAGTATCCTTTGCCCCTGCGGGCGCCCCCAGGGCGCCCGACTGCGTTCCCCGGTAGCTCAGCTGGTAGAGCAGGTGGCTGTTAACCACCGGGTCGGGGGTTCGAGTCCCTCCCGGGGAGCCAGATTTCAATCCGCCAACTCTGGCGGTTCTTGGTTAACGCGAGACCCCGTCGGGATGACCCTGCGGGGTCTTTGCTTTTCTCCTTGATTCACGCGGACTTACGACCCCGCGTACATCCCCCTTGATTCTCCGGTTCGAGATGAAGCGCGTGGGGTCCAAGCGCAACCCCCACGGTTGCGGGCGCAACCCACGCATATCCTCTT
>JALSJE010000095.1 GCA_026989495.1 Gammaproteobacteria bacterium
CACCCTGTTTGCCCGCTGCCGGGTGATGTGCGTGGAGCCCGAGGGCTTCGACGACCACCGGCGCTCGCTCGAGGCCGGCGCGCGGATCGCCCATCCGGCAGGTGCCCGCAGTTTCTGCGACGCGCTGCTGGCCCCCATCCCGGGCGAGCACACCTTCGCCCTCAATCGCCAATTGCTCGCAGGCGGCCTGGTCGTCTCGGACGCGGAGGTGGCCGCCGCGATCCGGGTCGCCTTCGAATATTTCAAGCTGGTCCTGGAGCCCTCCGGGGCGGTGGCGCTCGCCGCGCTGCTTGCGGGCAAGACCGGTTGCAGTGGCGCGACCGTGGTGGCGGTGCTCTCCGGCGGCAATGTGGACCCCGACCTCCACGCCCGGGTGATGGCGGGAGGAGCGATCGAGTCCTCTGAGCGCGCCGGCGGATGATCCGGAGGGAAGCGCGCGCTCAGCGCAGGATGGCGCGCACCAGCGCATCCAGCCGCAGCCATCCCTGCGCGCTCGCGCACAAGCGGGAATCCTCCAGCACCAGCAATCCCGCCTCGACGAGCCGCTCCACCGCCTCGGGGTCCAAGAGCTCTTCCCATGGTGCGCCGAGAAAACCGGCGAGCCGGTCGAGGTCCAGTCCTTCGGCCAGGCGCAGGGCCATGATCGCATATTCCACAGCCGCCTCGCGGGGCCCGAGCCGCTCCCGCACGAGCTCCCCGCATCCCCTCTCCTCGACGGCGCGAAGCCACAGGCCGGGGGCGCGCACCGCACGGGTGGCGATGCGATCCCCGCACAGGCTCAGCCGGCCGTGCGCGCCGGGCCCGATGCCCAGCCAGTCGCCGGCCCGCCAGTAGATCAGATTGTGCCGGCACATGCGCCCCGGGCGGGCGAAGTTGCTGACCTCGTAGCAGGCGAACCCCGCCTCCTCGAGCCGCCTTAGGGTCCTGCGGGCGAACACCGCGCGCCGGTCCTCCCCGGGCACGGACAAACGACCGGCGCGGTGCTGCCGGGCGAAGGGGGTGCCGGGCTCGATCGTGAGCTCGTAGGCGGAGAGGTGGTCGGGCTCCAGCAAAAGCGCCCGCTCGAGCTCCCGCATCCATCCGCCCAGACTCTGCCCGGGGCGCGCGTAGATGAGGTCGAGGTTCAATATCGGGAAAATCCGGCGCCCCGCCTCGGCCGCCCGGATTGCCGTGGCCACGTCGTGGGTGCGGCCGAGCCGCCGGAGCCCCTCCTCGTCCAGGGCCTGCACCCCGAGGGAAAGACGGTTCACGCCCGCGTCGCGAAAGGCTCGCAAGCGGGCGGGGTCGCAGGATCCCGGATTGGCCTCGAGGGTGACCTCCACCTCGCGCTCCCACCGCCACAGTCTCCGGGCCGCGGCGAGCAGCTCCGCCACCGTCTCGGGATCCATGAGGGAGGGCGTGCCGCCGCCGAAGTAGACCGAACGGAGCCTGCGCCCCGAGGTCTCGGCGGCGACGCGCTCCAGTTCGGCGAGATAGGCGCGGCGCCAGCGCCCCTGCTCGATCGCCTCCGCCACGTAGCTGTTGAAGTCGCAGTAGGGACATTTGGCGCGGCAGAAGGGCCAATGGACATAGAGCCCGAAGCCCGCCTGCGCACCATCGGCACGCTCGTGCCGGCCTCCGGCTTCAAGCGGGCCCGCCCGCAGGTCCTGCGCAGGTTCCGATGTCATCGCCGCACGCCGCGCATCCGCCACCGACGCCGCTGATGTGGCGGGCAAAGCAGGCGCTCTCAAGCGGGATGGGCGCGACGGCCGGCTGCAGGCGGTGAAGACATGGTCCCAAGACGCGCGCACACCGAGGCCGGGATGTGCGCAGGCGGGCGCATGGGCCCTGTCCTGAGACGATCCCGTGCGACCAAGAGCGCGGTCCGCGCAACGGCGCGCGCCCTCGCCTCTCCATACCAGCTCGGATCAAAAGCGCGGTCCGCACGCTCTCTTCCGCGCAGCAGACCCTTCC
>JALSJE010000096.1 GCA_026989495.1 Gammaproteobacteria bacterium
CCTGCGTGGGGCCACACCCCGTGGGGCCACACCCCGTGGGGCCACACCCCGTGGGGCCACACCCCGTGGGGCCGGCTTCCAGCCGGCCCCGGCACGCCGCTGGAAGCCGCGCCTGCGGAGAAGCGGGCAAGCCGGAAAGCGCCCCGACGCCAGCTCGATCCGCACCGGGGCCGATGGGCGTGCTCTGAAGGTAGCAGGCGTGCCGCGTCAGGCTAGGCGCGGAGCGCCGGCGGCAGGCTGAAGCGCACGTCCTCGGCGGGGCCGTCGAGCTCGGCCACGCGCGTGGCACCGCGCCCGCGCAGCCAGTCCACCACCGCCTGCACCAGGCTCTCCGGCGCCGAGGCGCCGGCGGTCACCCCCACGCGCCCGACCCCTTCCAGCCAGGCAGGGTCGATCTGCTCCGGGCCGTCGACGAGGTGCGCGCGCGCGCCGTGCTGGGCGGCGATCTCGCGCAGGCGGTTGGAGTTGGAGCTGTTGGGCGAGCCCACCACCAGCACCAGCCCGCAGAGCGCCGCCAGGCGCTTGACCGCGTCCTGGCGGTTCTGCGTCGCGTAGCAGATGTCGTCCCTGCGCGGGCCCTGGACGGCGGGGAAGCGCCGCTGGAGGGCCGCCACGATGCGCGCCGTGTCGTCCACCGAGAGGGTGGTCTGGGTGACGTAGGCGAGGCGGGCGGGATCGCGCGGCGCGAGCGCCGCCACGTCGTCCTCGTCCTCGACCAGGTGGATGCGCCCGCCGCCGCGCCCGTCGTGCTGGCCGAGCGTGCCCTCCACCTCCGGGTGGCCCGCATGGCCGATGAGCACCACGTCGCGCCCCTCGCGCGCGTGGCGCCGGACCTCGCCGTGCACCTTGGTCACGAGCGGGCAGGTGGCGTCCAGAACCGTGAGCCCGCGGCGGGCGGCCTCCTCCTGCACCCGGCGCGGCACGCCGTGGGCGCTGAAGACCACCACCGCGCCGTCCGGCACCGCGTCGAGCTCCTCGACGAAGACCGCGCCCTGGCGGCGCAGGCCCTCGACCACGTGGCGGTTGTGCACCACCTCGTGGCGCACGTAGACCGGCGCGCCGTAGCGCTCGAGCGCCCGCTCCACGATGGCGATGGCACGGTCCACGCCCGCGCAGAAGCCCCGGGGGTTGGCGAGCAGCACCTCCATGCCTAGCCCTCCCCGCCCGCAGGCGGGCACACCTCCAGCACCTCCACGGTGAAGGCGAGCTCATGCCCGGCCAGCGGATGGTTGAAGTCCACCTTCACGGTCTCCTCGCCCACCTCCAGGATGGCGCCCGGGATCTCCTCGCCTCCCGGGGTGGCGAAGGAGACGATGAGCCCGGGCGCGAGCCGCATCTGCGGCGGGAAGTCGCTGCGCGGCAGGTCGTGGATATAGTCGTCCACGCGATACCCGAAGGCCTGCTCCGGCCCGATGCTGAGGGTGCGGCGCTCGCCGGCCCGCAGGCCCGCGATGGCCTGCTCGAGCCCCTCGACGAGGGTGCCGTCGCCCACCGTGAACTCCAGCGGCTCGCCGCCGAAGCTGGAGTCGGCCACGGTGCCGTCCTCGAGCCGGATCTCGTAGTGCATGCGCACGCGCGCCCCGGGCCCGATGCCGGCCCCGCCCCCCTCAGCCATAGCGCTCCTCCCGCCAGGGATCGCCGCGGTTGTGGTAGCCGCGCCGCTCCCAGAAGCCGGGGCGGTCCTCGGCGTGCAGCTCGAGCGCCACCAGCCACTTGGCGCTCTTCCAGAAGTAGCGGCTCGCCACCACCAGCCGCACCGGCCCGCCGTGCTCGCGCGCGAGCGGCGCGCCGTCCACCTCGAAGGCGAGCAGGGCGTCGTCGGCCATGGCGGTCTCGAGGGGGAGGTTCGTCGTGTAGCCGTCGGCGCCGTGGGCCGTGAGGTGGCGTGCCTCGGGCCGCACCCCGGCCGCCGCCAGCGCGGCGGCGACGGGCACGCCGCGCCAGCGCAGCCCCAGCCGGCTCCAGCCCGTCACGCAGTGTATGTCCAGCGTGCGCTCCACGGGCCCGAGGGCGAGCAGCCCCTCGAAATCGAGCGTGAGCGTGCGTTCGACCAGGCCGCGCAGCTCGAGGCGCCACGCCGTGCGCGCGATCGCCGGCCGGCGCCCGAGGTCGAGCACCGGGAAGTGGGGCACCACCCGCTGGCCTGGCGGCACACGCCCGTCCACCTCCCCGGCGCCCTTGGGCCGCGCCCGCCGGCGGGCGGCCCGCAGCTTGGCCTCCAGGAAGCCCATGCCGCCATTATCGCACCGCCGCCGGTATCTTCAGCCCCGTCCGCGGCAGGGCTATCCCCGCCGCCAGGTGGCCCACAGCAGGCCGGCCACACCGAGGGTGAGGGCGCTGTCGGCGAGATTGAAGGCGGGCCAGTGCCAGCCGCAGCAGTGCAGATCGATGAAGTCGGCCACGCCGGGCCGCGCGATGCGGTCGATGGCATTGCCGAGCGCCCCGCCCACGATCAGGGCTGCGCTGGCCGCTTCCAGCCGGGCCGTGCGCGGCAGACGCGCGAGCCACCAGGCCAGCCCCGCGCTCACGCCGAGCGCCAGCGCCAGGAAGAGCCAGCGCTGCCAGCCGCCGGCGCCCGCCAGGAAGCTGAAGGCCGCGCCCGTGTTGTAGGTGAGCACGAGGTTCAGGAAGGGGAGGACCTCGATCGGGGCCCGCGGCGCGATCCAGGACTCTGCGGCGAGCTTGGCGGCCTGGTCCAGCGCCGCCACCGCCGCCGCCAGCCACAGCCATCTCAGCATGGGAGCGTCCGGCTCATGCCGTCATGCGAAGCGCCGCTGCTCGCCCTGGCCCTCGAGGTTGGTCACGCAGCGCCCGCACAGCGCCGGGTGGTCCGGGTGCGAGCCCACGTCCGCGCGACGGTGCCAGCAGCGCACGCACTTCTCGTGGGCCGAGGGGCGGACCACCAGCCACAGCTCGTCGCGGGTGGGGAGCTCGTGGTGCGCCGCGCCCGCCGGGGCCTCGGTCTCGCGCGCCAGGCGCACATCCGAGACGATCAGCAGGAAGCGCAGCTCCTCGCCGAGGCGCGCGAGCAGCCCGTGCAGCTCGCTTCCGGCGTAGATCTCCACCTCGGCGTCGAGCGAGCCGCCGATGCCGCCCGCCGCCCGCAGCGACTCCAGGGCCTTGTTCACCACCTCGCGCAGGGCGAGCAGCCGCGTCCAGGCCCCGGCGTCGAGGCCGTCGCCGGCATCCAGCGGCACCTCGGGCGGTGTGCGCCAGGTGCCGAGGAACACCGACGCCTCGCGCGCGCCCGGCATGTGCAGCCAGATCTCCTCGGCCGTGAAGCTGAGGATGGGCGCCATCCAGCGCACCATGGCCTCGAGGATATGCTGCATGGCGGTCTGGGCCGAGCGCCGGCCGTGGCTCGTGCGCGGCATGGTGTAGAGGCGGTCCTTGATCACGTCCAGGTAGAAGCCGCCCAGGTCCACCACGCAGAAGTTGTGCAGCTCCTGGTAGATGCGGTGGAACTCGCAAGTCCCGTAGGCGGCGCGGATGCGCGCATCCAGGGCGCGCGCACGCGCCACCGCCCAGCGGTCCAGGGCGAGCATCTCGCGGCCCGCCACCGCGTCGGCGGCGGGATCGAAGCCGTGCAGGTTGCCGAGCAGGTAGCGGGCGGTGTTGCGGATGCGCCGGTAGGCGTCGGCGATGCGCTCCAGGATGGCGTCGGAGACGCGCATCTCGGCACGGTAGTCCGTGGCCGCAACCCACAGCCGCAGGATGTCCGCCCCGAGCCTGTCCACCACCCGCTGGGGCGCGACCACGTTGCCCAGGGACTTGGACATCTTGCGCCCCTGCTCGTCCACGGTGAAGCCGTGGGTGAGCACCTGCCGGTAGGGCGCCGCCCCGCGCATGGCGCAGGCAGTGAGCAGCGAGGACTGGAACCAGCCGCGGTGCTGGTCCGAGCCCTCGAGGTACATGTCCGCCGGCACGCCGTGGTCGGCACGGCGCTCGAGCACGCAGAAATGCGTCACCCCCGAGTCGAACCACACGTCGAGCGTGTCGCCCACCTTCTCGTAGCGCGGGGCCTCCTCGCCGAGGAGCTCCGCGGGATCGAGCGCGTGCCAGGCCTCGATCCCGTGGCGCTCCACGCGCAGCGCCACCTCCTCGATCAGGCGCACGGTGTCCGGGTGCGGCTCGCCGGTCTCCCGGTCCACGAAGAAGGCGATGGGCACGCCCCAGTGGCGTTGGCGCGAGATGCACCAGTCCGGGCGCGTAGCCACCATGGACTCGATGCGCGCGCGCCCCCAGTCCGGAATCCAGCGCACGCGCGCGATCTCGGCCAGCGCCGTCTCGCGCAGCCCCTTGCCGTCCATGGCGATGAACCATTGGGGCGTGGCGCGGAAGATGACCGGGGTCTTGTGCCGCCAGCAGTGCGGATAGCTGTGGCGCACGCGCGCGGACTGCACCAGCATCCCGCGCGCCTTCAGCACCTCGATCACCCTGTCGTTGGCCTGGAAGACATGCTCGCCGGCGAAGAGCTCCGTGCCCTCGACGAAGCGCCCGTCGCAGCCGACCGGGTTGTCCACGGGCAGCCCGTAGCGGGCGCCGGTCTCGAAATCCTCGAGACCGTGGCCGGGGGCGGTGTGCACGCAGCCGGTGCCCGCCTCGGTGGTGACGTGCTCGGCGAGCACCACCGGCACCTCCCGCTCATAGAAGGGATGGCGGAGCTTGAGCCCCTCCAGCGCCTCGCCCCGGCAGCGCGCCACCACGCGGTGGCCCTCGAGCCCCCAGCGCGCCTCGAGGTCGCGCAGCAGGGCATCGGCCACGAGCAGCCGCTCCGGCCCCTGCCCCACGTCGGCCTGCACCAGCACGTACTCCAGCGCCGGGTTGAGCGCCACGGCGCGGTTGGCCGGCAGCGTCCAGGGCGTGGTGGTCCAGATCACCACCGAGACCGGGCCCTCGCCGGCGCCGCCCGGGGCATGCTCGCAGCGGGCGAGCAGGGCCGCCTCGTCCGCCACGGGGAAGCGCACGTCGATGGCGGGCGATTCGCGCTCCTCGTACTCCACCTCGGCCTCGGCCAGCGCCGAGCCGCAGTCGATGCACCAGTGCACGGGCTTGTGCCCGCGCACGATGTGGCCGGCGGCATAGATGCGCCCCAGCGCGCGCAGGATATCCGCCTCGAAGCGGTGGTCCATCGTGAGGTAGGGCCGCTCCCAGTCGCCCAGCACCCCGAGGCGCACGAAGTCGGCGCGCTGGCGCTCCACCTGGCTCAGGGCGTAGCGCCGGCAGGCGGCACGGAACTCGGCCGGGCTCAGGTCCTGGCCGGGCTTGCCCACCTCGCGCTCGACGTGGAGCTCGATGGGCAGCCCATGGCAGTCCCAGCCCGGGACGAAGGGCGCATCCATGCCGTCGAGCCCGCGCGCCTTGACCACGAAGTCCTTGAGGATCTTGTTGACGGCATGGCCGATGTGGATCGCGCCGTTGGCATAGGGCGGGCCGTCGTGCAGCACGAAGCGCGGTGCCCCGCGGCGGGCGGCCCGGATCTTCCCGTAGAGGTCCATCGCCTGCCAGCGCGCGAGCATCTCCGGCTCGCGCCGCGGCAGGTTGGCGCGCATGGGGAAGTCGGTCCTGGGCAGGTTGATGGTGTGCTTGTAGTCGGCCACGTGGCCCCCTTTCGCGCCGGCGCCGGCTCCGAAGCGGGGGCCGGGGCCCGCCCGGCCCCCGCCCGCGGCCATGGAAGGCCGCGGGACGGCCCATGCACAGGGACGTGCATGACGGCCCCTCCGGAAAAAGGCTGCGGAGCACAAATCTTCGCCCCGCGCGTAGCGCGGGGCGCGCCCAAGTGTAGAGGCGCGCCGAGCGCGCCTTCAAGCACGCAGGTCTGCGCTCAGGGCGCCGACTCCAGGCCGGGACCCGCACCAATGCGGTCCCGCGCCGCGAACCAGGCACGCGCCGCGTCCACGTCGCGCCGGATCTGGGCCCTGAGGGCGTCGAAGCTGGGGAAGCGGCGCTCGTCGCGCAGGCGGTGCAGGAAGTCCACCTGCAGGTGGCGGCCGTAGAGGTCGCCCGCGAAGTCCAGCAGGTGCACCTCGAGCAGGGCGCGGGTGCCGTCCACGGTGGGCCGCACCCCCACGTTCGCCACCCCCGGCACGGGCTCGCCCGGCACACCGAAGACCTCCACCGCGAAGACCCCGCGCACGGGCGAGGCGCGCCGGTGCAGGTGCAGGTTGGCGGTGGGGAAGCCCATGGTGCGCCCACGCCGGTCGCCGTGCGCCACGCGCCCGCACATGCGGTAGGGGCGGCCCAGCAGCTTCTCGGCGGCGTCCATGTCGCCGGCGGCGAGCGCGGCGCGGATGCGCGTGCTGGAGACGCGCTCGCCGTCGACGCGGAAGGAGTGCATGGCCACCACCCCGAAGCCGTGGCGCGCCCCCATGGCCCGGAGGAAGGCGAAGTCGCCCGTGCGGTTGCGGCCGAAGCGGAAGTCGTCGCCGATCACCAGATGGCGCACCCCGAGGCCCTGCACCAGGATGCGCTCCACGAAGGCAGCGGCCTCCAGCGCGGCCAGGACGGCGCCGAACCGCAGCACCAGCACACGGTCCACCGAGTAGCGCCTGAGCGCCTGGAGCTTCTCGCGCAGGCGCGTCAGGCGCGGCGGCGCCCGCTCCGGGAAGAACCACTCCTGGGGGTGGGGCTCGAAGGTGACGACCGTGGTGGGGAGCCCCAGCTCGCCGGCCTTCTCGGCGAGCTGGCCCAGCACCGCCTGATGGCCCAGGTGAACCCCGTCGAAGTTGCCGATGGTGGCGACGCACCCCCGGTGGCGCGGACGCAGGTTGTGCAGGCCGCGGACGAGCTCCATGGCCGGGGAAGATAGCACGACCGCGGTCCAGAACGCCGCTGCTCGGACGGCTCCATCGGCCGCACGCTGCGGCCGGAAGGCGGCTGCGGCCGGGCGCTCGGCACCGCCCCGGCGGTGGGAGCGCGACGGCCCGCCGACAGCTAGGCCTTCCCCCCCACCGGGCGCGGACGCCAGCCCGCGAGCCACAGGACGGCGAAATAGGCACCGGCCCCGGCGGCGATCCACAGCCCCAGGGTCGCCGCCCGCAGGTGCCACGGGGCCGCGGCCCAGGCGCCCGGGGGCGCGCCCGCCAGCGCCAGCACCCCTGCGAGCGCCGCCAGCCCGAGGGCGAGCTGGAGGCCGAGGCGGCCCCAGCCTGGGCCGTGGCGCAGCACGCCGCGGCGCCGCAGGCCCCGGTAGAGGAGCCCGGCGTTGAGCCAGGCCGAGAGCGCGCTCGCCAGCGCGAGCCCCGCGTGCGCCAGCGGCACCACCAGGAGCAGGTTCAGCAGCACGTTCGCCCCCATGGCGAGCACGGCGATGCGCACGGGCGTGCGGGTGTCCTGGCGGGCGTAGTAGCCCGGGGCGAGCACCTTGACGAGCACGTAGGCCGGGAGCCCCAGGGCATAGGCCGCGAGCGCCCGGGCCGACATGGCCACGTCCCGCTCCCCGAAGGCCCCGTAGCCGAAGAGGGTCGCCAGGATGGGGCCCGCCAGCAGGGCGAGCCCGAGCGCGGCGGGCAGGGCGATGAGACCCGTCCAGCGCAGGGCCCGATCCAGGATGGCGGCGAAACCCGCCGCGTCGCCTGCGGCATGGCGGGCCGAGAGCGCCGGCAGCGCCACCGTCCCCAGGGCGATGCCGAAGACCCCGAGGGGGAATTCCACCAGGCGATCGGCGTAGTAGAGCCAGGAGATCGAGCCCGTCGTCAGGAAGGAGGCGATGACCGTGTCCACCAGGAGGTTCACCTGCGCCACCGAGGAGCCCACGATGCCCGGTCCCATCAGGCGCAGGATGCGGCGCACGCCCGGGTGGCGCCAGCCCCAGCGCGGGCGCCCGAGCAGCCCGAGACGGGCCAGGAAGGGGAGCTGGAAGGCGAGCTGCAGGGCACCGGCGGCGAAGACCCCCCAGGCGAGCGCCTCCACCGGCCGCTCGAACCGGGGCGCCGCCCACAGGGCGGCGGCGATCAGCGAGAGGTTGAGCAGCACGGGCGTGAGCGCGGGCACCGCGAAGCGGCCGAAGGTGTTCAGCACCCCGCCGGCGAGCGCCGTGAGCGAGATGAAGAGCAGGTAGGGAAAGGTCACGCGGAGCATGTCGGCTGCGAGCGCCGCCTTGCCGGGCTCGGCCCGCAGGGCGAAGCCCGGGGCGAAGACGTGGATCAGGAGCGGCGCCGCCAGCGCCCCCAGGGCCGAAGCCACGAGCAGCACGCCGCCCAGGGTGCCGGCGGTGGCCGCCACCAGCTCGCGCACCGCGCCCGTGCCCCGGCGCTCGCGCCACTCCGCCAGCACCGGCACGAAGGCCTGGGCGAAGGCCCCCTCGGCGAAGAGGCGGCGCAGGAAGTTGGGGATGCGGAAGGCGACGAAGAAGGCGTCGGTCCCGAGCCCCGCGCCGAAGGTCCCGGCGATCACCATGTCGCGGGCGAAACCGAGCACGCGGGAGGCGAGCGTCATCACCCCCACGGTGAACGTCCCCCTGAGCAGCCTCACCCGCGCCATCGCGCCTCCCGACCACTCCCGCGAAACGCCTACCCTACACCGCCGCGGGCCACGGCCGGGAAGGGGCACACCGCCGCATTGACACCCCCCGGGCCGATCCGCATACTACGCGGCTTCCCGGAAACCGCGATCCGAGCACAGGAGCACAGCCTTGGCCAACACCAGGTCGGCTCGCAAGCGCGCCCGGCAGGCGGAGAAGCGGCGCCTGCGCAACCGCGCCCAGCGGTCCATGATGCGCACCTTCATCAAGAAGGTGTACAAGGCCATCCAGGCCGGCGACCGCCAGGCCGCGGAGGAGGCCTACCGCGCGGCGGTGCCCGTCATCGACCGCCTCGCCCGCAAGGGCCTCATCCACAGGAACAAGGCGGCCCGCCACAAGAGCCGCCTGAACGCCCACATCAAGCGTCTCTCCGCCTCCTCCTGAGGCGCGCGGCGGGCAGGGGCTCGCCTGCCGGCATCAGGTGAGCACCAGGTCGTCGCGGTGGATGAGCTCCGGCTCGTCCACGTAGCCCAGCACGGACTCGATGCGGTCGCTGGGCAGCCCCAGGATGCGGCGCGCCTCCTCGGCGGAGTAGTTCACCAGCCCGCGCGCCACCTCGCGACCGTTCCCGTCCACGCAGGCCACAAGCTCGCCGCGCGCGAAATCCCCCTCCACCGCCCGCACCCCCACCGGCAGCAGGCTCCTGCCGTGGCGGCGCAGGGCCTCCACGGCGCCGTCGTCCAGGACCAGGCGCCCCCGCACCTGCAGCTGGCCCGCGAGCCACTGCTTGCGCGCGGCCAGCCGCCCCTGGCGCGCGTGCAGCAGCGTGCCCAGGGGCTCGCCCGTGGCGATGCGACCGAGCACCTCCGGCAGCCGCCCGTCGGCGATCAGCGTGGAGGTGCCGGAGCGGGCCGCGCGCGCGGCCGCCCGCACCTTGGTGAGCATCCCCCCGCGCCCGAGGCGGCCCGCGCCGGCGCCGGCCATGCGTTCCAGGGCGGGATCGCCCGCCTCGGCCTCCGGCACGAGCGCCGCTCGCGGGTCGAGACGGGGATCGGCTGTGTGCAGGCCCGCCTGGTCCGTGAGGATGACGAGCAGGTCCGCCTCGACCAGGTTCGCCACCAGCGCGGCGAGGGTGTCGTTGTCGCCGAAGCGGATCTCGTCCACCGCCACGGTGTCGTTCTCGTTCACCACCGGCACCACCCCCAGCTCCAGGAGTGTGCGCAGGGTGCTGCGGGCGTTGAGGTAGCGGCGCCGGTCGGCGAGGTCCTCGTGGGTCAGGAGCACCTGGGCCGTGTGGCGGCCATGGCGGCGCATGCGCGACTCCCAGGCCTCGGCGAGCCCGCCCTGCCCCACCGCCGCGGCCGCCTGCAGCCGGTGCAGGGCGCGGGGGCGCTCGCGCCAGCCCAGCCGCGCCATGCCCACGGCGACGGCGCCCGAGGAGACCACCACCACCTCGCGCCCCTCGGCCGTGAGGCGCGCGATCTGCGCGGTCCAGGCATCCAGCGCCTCCCCGGCGAGGCCCGCCCCGTCGCCGGACACCAGCGCGCTGCCCACCTTGACCACCCAGCGGCGCGCGCGCCGCTGCAGCTCAGCCCGCTCCATCGCCTTCCTCCGGCGCCGCGGCCGCCGCATCCGCCGCGCTCACCCCGTCGCACCCGGACGCGGCCGGGGCCGCCGGCCCCAGGGCCTCCAGCCGCGCCATGACACGCTCCGCCAGGGCGCGCGTCCCGCGCCCGGTCGCCGCCGAGATCACGAACCAGGGGCCCCGCCAGCCGAGGCGCGCCACGATCCCGCGGGCGCGCGTCCCGGCCTCCCCGTCCGGGAGCAGGTCTGCCTTGTTGAAGACCAGCCAGCGCTCGCGGGCGGACAGCTCCGGGCTGAAGCGGGCGAGCTCGGCCTCGATCGCGCGCACGGCCTGCTCCGGCGCCTGCTCCGGATCCGGCGGGGCCAGGTCCACCACGTGCAGCAGCAGCCGCGTGCGCGCGAGGTGGCGCAGGAACCGGTGGCCCAGCCCCGCACCCTCGGCCGCGCCCTCGATCAGCCCTGGCACGTCCGCCATCACGAAGCTGCGCCCGATGCCGAGCTCGACCACGCCGAGGTGGGGATGGAGGGTGGTGAAGGGATAGTCCGCCACCCGGGGGCGGGCGGCCGAGACCGCGCGGATGAGGGTGGACTTGCCCGCGTTGGGCAGCCCCACCAGCCCCACGTCGGCCAGCAGGCGCAGCTCGAGCGCGAGCCGGCGGCGCTCGCCGGGCGTGCCCGGCGTGGACTGGCGCGGGGCGCGGTTGGTGGCGCTCTTGAAGCGGGTGTTGCCCTTGCCCCCCCGCCCGCCGCGGGCGACGCGCAGCCGCGTCCCGGGCAGGGCCAGGTCGCCGATGAGCTCGCCGGTGTCGGCGTCGCGCACGACCGTGCCCACGGGCACGCGGATCTCCAGGTCCGAGCCGCTGCGCCCGGTCCGGTTGCCGCCCTCGCCGGGGCGGCCGTCCTCGGCCTGGAAGCGGCGCGCGTGGCGGAAGTCGGCCAGGGTGTTGAGCCCCGGGTCGGCCACCAGCCACACGCTGCCGCCGTCGCCGCCGTCGCCGCCGTCGGGCCCGCCGCGGGGGATGTACTTTTCCCGACGGAAGTGCACGCAGCCGTCGCCGCCGCGGCCTGCGACGACCTCGATCTCCGCCTCGTCGACGAACCTCATGCCGGATGCCCGCGCCTCAAACGAGAACCCCGCCACGAGGGCGGGGTCCTCCGGCCGACCGCGGACGGTGCGCCGTTCAGACGGGGACCACGCTCACGTAGGTCCGGTTGCGCGGCCCGCCCACGCGGAACACCACGCGCCCGTCCGCCTTGGCGTAGAGGGTGTGGTCGCGGCCCACGCCCACGTTCTCGCCGGGGTGGAAGCGCGTGCCGCGCTGGCGCACGAGCACGTTGCCCGCCTTCACGATCTGCCCGCCGAAACGCTTGACCCCCAGGCGCTTCGAGTGGGAGTCGCGCCCGTTGCGCGTGCTGCCGCCTGCCTTCTTGTGTGCCATGGCGACCTCGCCTCCTCAGGCCTCGATGCCCGTGATCTCGACCTCGGTGTAGTGCTGCCGGTGACCCCTGGTGCGCTTGTAGCCCTTGCGGCGCTTGAACTTGATCACCGTGACCTTGCGGTGGCGGCCCTGGGCCTTGACCCGGGCGGTCACGCGTCCGCCCTCCAGGTAAGGCGCGCCCACCTTGACCGCCTCGCCGTCGGCCACGAGGAGCACCTTCTCGAAGGCGACCTCGGCGCCGGCCTCCGCCGGGAGCTTCTCCACCTTGACCGTCTGGCCCGGCGCCACCCGATACTGCTTGCCGCCGGTCTCGATCACCGCGTACATGAAGCCTTTCTCCTGAAAGGGGTTTCCTGCCGGAAGGGAGGGAATTCTACGGTCGAGCGCCGGGCCCGTCAAACGCCTCCCGCCCCACCCCGAACCCGCCCCTCCCCCGCCGCCAGCACAGCCGGCTCCCTACTTTCACGTGCCGCTCGCCTCTTCCCGTGCGCCGCCCGCCCCCACCGCGCTCTTCGGCCCCTTCCTTGACACCGCCGGCCCCGCCACCGAACATGCAGCCCCGGCCCGCACCCCAGGCCCGCATGGACCTCGAGCAGATACGCGCCCACGTCGCCGACGACCTCGCCGCGGTGGACGGGCTGATCCGCCGGCGGCTGGCCTCGGACGTGGTCCTCATCAGCCAGCTCGGCCACCACATCGTCGCGGGGGGCGGCAAGCGGCTTCGTCCCATGGTGCTGCTGCTCGCCGCGCGCGCCTGCGGCTACGAGGGCCCCCACCACGTGCAGCTCGCCGCCGTGGTGGAGTTCATCCACACCGCCACCCTCCTTCACGACGACGTGGTGGACGCCTCCGAGCTGCGCCGCGGCCAGGAGACCGCCAACAGCATCTGGGGCAACGAGGCGAGCGTGCTCGTCGGCGACTTCCTCTACTCGCGCGCCTTCCAGATGATGGTCGAGGTCGGCAGCATGCGGGTCATGGGCATCATGGCCGAGACCACCAACACCATCGCCGAGGGCGAGGTGCGCCAGCTCCTCAACTGCCACGACCCGGACACCACCGAGGAACGCTACCTGGAGGTCATCCGGGGCAAGACCGCCAAGCTGTTCGAGGCCGCCGCCCGCCTGGGCGCGGTGCTGGCGAACCGGCCCGAGGCCGAGGAGCAGGCGCTCGCCGAATACGGGCTGCGGCTCGGCATCGCCTTCCAGCTCATCGACGACGTGCTCGACTACCAAGCCTCGCCCGAGGAGACCGGCAAGAACCTGGGCGACGACCTGGCCGAAGGCAAGCCCACGCTCCCCGTGATCCATGCCCTGCGCCAGGCCGACCCGGAGCGGGCCCGGCTCCTGCGCCGGGCCATCGAGGAGGGTGGGCGCGAGCACATCGCGGCCGTGCTGGAAGCCATTGAAGCCACCGGGGCCATTGCGTACACTGAGGCCCGCGCGCGGGCCGAGGCGGAGGGGGCGATCGCGGCCCTCGAGGCCCTCCCGGGATCGCCCTGCCGCGAGGCGCTCGCGGCGCTCGCCCGGTTCGCCGTCGACCGCACCTATTGACGACACGCCCGCCGCTTTTCGGGGTGTAGCTCAGCCTGGTAGAGCACTGCTTTCGGGAGGCAGGGGCCGTGGGTTCAAATCCCGCCACCCCGACCAACGATCGTTTCCTGACACCCGCCGCCGGGATGTGATCGCCAGGGACGGCCGCCGCAGGGACGCATCCGGCGTCCCGCCCCTTTTGGGCCCGGCGCCACACCGCCCACCAGCCAGTGCAAGCGCGCTCGCCCCGTCAGCGAAGGTCACCCGGGCATACTGGCCGGAAGCTCTGAAAAATCCGGTTTTTTTCAGAGCTTCCCCGCGGCCAGGGACGGCCGCGGAACGGCTCATGCACATGGAAGTGCATGACGATACGAAAAAATCGAAAATGGGTCGCGAAGCACCATAGC
>JALSJE010000097.1 GCA_026989495.1 Gammaproteobacteria bacterium
GCTCGCCGCCGGTGCCGCCGGCGCCTGGGCCGGCCCCCGGGTGGCCCTGGAGACCGACCTCGGCCGCATCGTGATCGAGCTCGATGCCGAACGAGCCCCGCGCACGGTGGCGAACTTCCTGCGCTACGTGCGCGAGGGCTTCTACGACGGCACCATCTTCCACCGCGTGGTGCCGGGCTTCGTGGTGCAGGGCGGAGGCTTCACGGCGGACCTCGTGCGCAAGCCTACGCATCCGCCCATCCCCAACGAGTCCGACAATGGTCTCAGCAACCGCCGCGGCACGGTAGCCATGGCGCGCACGCGCGACCCGGACTCGGCCACGAGCCAGTTCTACATCAATCTTGCCGACAACGCCTTCCTCGACCACCGCCCGCCCGCGGCACGGCCCTCCGGCTACACGGTCTTCGGCCGCGTGGTCGAGGGCATGGACGTGGTGGAGGCCATCGTGCGCCGGCCCACGGGGCCCGCCGGCCCCTTCCCGCGGGACGTGCCACGACCGCCCGTGGTGATCCGCAGCGCCCGCGTGCTGGAAGAGCGGCCCGGCGGACGCTGAGGCGGGAGCCGCCCGTGACGGGGCTGCGGGTCATCGCCTTCGACCTGGACGAGACCCTCTGGCCGCTGCAGCCTACGCTCGACCGCGCCGAGGCGGTCCTGCATCGTTGGCTCCGCGGGCACGCGCCACGCATCGCCCGCCACCTCGGGGTGGACGCCTTGCGTGCCCACCGCCGCCGCGTGGCCCGGGAGCGGCCCGAGCTCGCCTGGGACGTCACCGCGCTGCGGCGCGAGCACCTGCGGCGCCTGCTTGCCGAGTGGGGCTATCCGCCCGGGATGGCCGAGGAGGCGCTCGCGGCCTTCAGGGCCGCGCGCGACCGGGTTGAGCCCTACCCGGATGTGCGCGTGGCGCTCGGGGCGCTGAGCCGGCGCTACCGGCTGGTGGCGGTGAGCAACGGCAACGCGCGCCTCGAGCGCACGCCGCTCGCAGGCTACCTCGACGCGGCCTTCCACGCGGCCGGGCTGGGCGTGGCCAAGCCCGACCCGGGCTTCTTCCGCGCCCTGGTGGCGCGGCTGGGCGTGGGGCCGGGGGCGGTGATGCACGTGGGCGACGATCCCGAGCGCGACGTCGAGGCCGCCCGCCGCGCGGGCCTGCGCACGGCCTGGGTGAACCGCGCGGGCCGCCCGTGGCCCGCCGCGCTCGAGCCGCCGGCGCTCACCGTGCCCGACCTCGAGGCCTTGTGCGATCGCCTCCTGGCCTGAGCCGCGCGCCTATAATCGGAAGCCATGAAAAATCCGATTTTTCATGGCTTCCCCGCGGCCAGGGATGGCCGCGGGACGGCCCATGCACAGGGAAGTGCATGGCGATGCGACAAAAAGTCGAAATGGACCGCGAAGCACTATCGCGCTGATCGATCCGTGCAGCGGATTGATCAGAGTTCCCAATCGCATGGAATGATCGGACGGGAGGTCCCGCCATGAGCGAGCCGCTGCCCTACGTGCTCCACACGCTCGAGCTCGGGCCCATGGAGAACTTCGTCTACCTGATCGAGGACCACGCGACGCGGCGCGCGGCCGTGGTGGACCCCGCCTGGGAAGTGCACCGTGTCCTCGGGCTGGCCGAGGAGCGGGGCCTGCGCATCACCGACGTGCTGCTCACCCACAGCCACCACGATCACGTCAACGGCCTCGCCGAGCTGCTCGCCGCCCACGACGCGCAGGTGCACCTGCTCAAGGCCGAGGCGGAATTCTGGGGCCGGCAGGGGGGCGCGCCCACCCTGCACCACGGCGGTGACACCATCGCCGTCGGCGGGACCGAGATCCGCGTGCTGCACACGCCCGGCCACACGCCAGGCTCGGCCTGCTACCTGCTGCCGGGCGACCACCTCATCGCCGGCGACACGATCTTCGTCTTCGGCTGCGGCCGCTGCGACCTGCGTGGCGGCGACCCGGAGGAGATGTTCCGGACGCTGCGCCGGCTCAAGGCGGGCCTGCCCGACGCCACCGTGATCCACCCCGGCCACCACTACGCCGAGCGGCCGGTCTCCACCTGGGCGGAGCAGAAGGCCGGCAACCCCTTCCTGCACTTCGACCGCCTGGACGACTTCGTCCGCTACCGCATGCACTACCACGACCGCCACCGGAGCACGCCCTACCGGCCCGTGGCGCCGGGCGAGGCCATGCCGTCCGGGGACTGAACGCGGCGGGTCAGGGGCCGGCGCCACCGGCGGCCTCCTCCTGCAGGCGCCGCTGGATGCGGGGCGGCACGGGCTCGTAGCCGGCCAGCTCGAGCGTGTAGCTCCCCTCGCCACCGGTCAGCGCCCGCAGGCTCGTCTCGTAGTCGGCGAGCTCGGCCAGCGGCGCCTCGGCCTCGATCACCATCTTGCCGTCGGCGCGCGTGCCGGAGCGGGTGATGCGGGCGCGCCGGGCGGCGAGGTCGCCCGTGACGTCGCCCATGGCCGCCGCCGGGGCCTCCACCTCCAGCCGCATGACAGGCTCGAGCACGATGGGGCGCGCCTTGGCGGCGGCGTCCTGGAAGGCCTTGCGGCCGGCGATCACGAAGGCGATCTCCTTCGAGTCCACGGGATGGGTCTTGCCGTCGTAGACGGTGACACGCACGTCCTGCATGGGGAAGCCCGCCACGCACCCCTCGGCCATCGCCTGGCGCACGCCCTTCTCGACCGCGGGGATGAGGGCCGAGGGGATGGCGCCACCGGTGACCGCATCGACGAACTCGAAGCCCGCCCCGCGCGGCAGGGGCTCGAGGCGCAGGAAGACCTCGCCGAACTGGCCCGCGCCTCCGGTCTGCTTCTTGTGCCGGTGATGCCCCTCGGACGTCACGGTGACGGTCTCGCGGTAGGGCACCCGCGGCGGGCGCGTCTCCACCTCGACGCGGTGCTGGCGCGCAAGCCGCTCCAGCGCGAGCCTGAGATGCAGCGCCCCCAGCCCGCGCAGCACCGTCTCGCGGCCCTCGCCGTCGTGCTCGAGCGCGAGGCAGGGGTCCTCGGCCACCAGCTTCGCCAGCGCCTCCGAGACCTTCTGCTCGTCGCCGCGGCTGCGCGGCGCCACTGCGAGACCGAAGACCGGCGTCGGAAAGCGCAGGGGCTCGAGCCGGTAGTGGTCGGCCTCGTGCGAGTCGTGCAGCACCGCCCCGTGGACGAGCTCTTCAACCTTGGCCAGCGCGCAGATGTCGCCCGGCACGGCCTGCTCCAGTTCCTCGTATGCGCCGCCCCGCAGCCCCAGCAGGTGCGCCACCCGGATGGGCTTGCGCGCCTCGCCCACGTGGAGCTGGGCGCCGCGCCGGACCGTGCCCTGGTAGAGGCGGAAGGCGGCGATGCGGCCGAGGTAGGGGTCGAAGCGCACCTTGAAGACGTGCGCCAGCACGTGCCGGTCCGGATCCGGCACCGTCTCGACGGGCTCCGCGTCCGGCCCCTCGCCGTTGAGGAAGACCGGCGGGTTGCCCTCGGCCGGATTGGGGGCGAGGCGGGCGACGATTTCCAGCAGCTCGCGCACCCCCGCCCCCGTGCGGGCGGAGGCGAAGCAGACCGGGATCAGGTGGCCCTCACGCAGCGCCTGCTCGAAGGGGGCGTGGAGCTGCCCGGGGTCGAGGCGCTCACCCTGCTCGAGGTAGAGCTCCATGAGCCGCTCGTCCACCTCCACCACCTGGTCCACGAGAGCGGTGTGGGCATCCTCCACGCTGGAGAAGTCGGGGCTGCCGCCGGGCGCGAAGAAGCAGTCGGCCACCGCGCGGCCGTCCTCGGCGGGAAGGTTGAGCGGCAGGCACTCGCGCCCGAAGGCCTCGCGCACGGCCGCCAGCGTCCCCCCGGGGTCGGCCCCGTCGGCGTCGATGCGGTTGATCACCACGAAGCGGCACAGGCGTCGCGTGGCCGCGAACGCCATGAGCCGGCGCGCGTGGCTCGGCACGGTGCCCGCGGCGGCGTCCAGCACCAGGAAGGCCGACTCCACCGCGGCCAGGCAGGGCAGCGTCTGCCCGAGGAGATCCGGCGCCCCCGGCGTGTCGATCAGGTTGACATGCACCCCCTCGTGCTCGAAGCCGGCCACGGCCGCGCACAGGGAGTGGCCGTGCTCGTGCTCGAGCGGGTCGAAGTCGCAGACGGTGGTGCCCTTCTCCACGCTGCCGGGTTCGGTGACGGCGCCCGCCGCATGCAGCAGGGCCTCGGCCAGCGTCGTCTTGCCCGCGCCCGGCGGGCCCACCAGGGCGAGGTTGCGGATGGCCTCGGTGCGGTGGCGGGGCATGGCCCTGCGCGACGTCCGGGAAGCTCCCCCTCCCTGAAGTCTAGACCTGCGCCTCGCTGTCGCAAGGCGGGTGGGGAGAGGCGAGGATCCTGGGCGTCAGCCTGCACCGTCCTCTTTTCGCGCCTCTCGTCTCCCGCGTCTCGACAGCCGCCCGGCGCACGCTGCGCGCCGGGCCCGGAGGGCGGGCCTTCCGTCCGCGACCGCCGGCGTATAGCCTCTGGCCCATGGACGGGCAGGCCCCGGAGGCCGCGCCGCTGGACGCCGAGACGCTCGCCGAGCGGCTCGAGGCGCTGGTCTACATGGTCCTCTCGGTGCGGCGCAGCGTGAAGGGCGCCGCCGCCGAGCTCGCCCGCTTCCCGCGCCCGGCGCAGGACCGCTTCCTGCGCGCGCTCGAGCTCGTCCGCACCACCAGCGACGAGCTCGCCTACAACTTCTGCATGTTCGCCCCGCCCGCGCTCGCCCGCCTCGACGCGCCCGAGTGGGACGAGTGGGTGCTGCACGTCATGGGCCGCTACGACGAGGGCGGCGTGCTCGCCGCCATCGTCGAGATGCAGCGCATCGAGGACTACGTGCGCTATGTGCGCGACTCGCGCACGGGGGTGCACCTGCACGAGGTGGAGGGGCTGCTCGGACGCTTCGTGCAGGGCCTCGACGGGCGCGAGCTGCGCATCGCCGCCGACGATGCGGCCTGGACCGACACCGAGACCCTGCACCTGCCACCCGTCATCGGCCGCCTGCCCGACCGCGAGGCCAACTTCGCCCTCTACAAGGCCATGGCCGTGCACCTCTGGGCCCAGGGCTGGTTCGGCACCTGGCGCGCGCCGCTGGAGGAGGTGGCCGAGAGCTGGCCCGACCCGGCGCGCGCGCTGGAGCGGCTGCATCACCTGGAGCGGCTGCGGCTGGACGCTTGCGTGGCCCGGGCGCTGCCCGGGATGGCTCGCGTGCTGGCGGATCTCGGCGGCGGCGCCGCCGGGCTCGAGGCGGTCCCGGGCCCCTGGGCGGAGGCAGCGCGCGACCTGGCCCGGCCGGACGCCACCCTCGACGACAGCCTCGCCTGGCTGCCCGCCGCCTACGAGGCCGAGGCGGCACCCGCGGCGCCCGCCTACCAGGGCGTGCTGCGGCCGGAGCGGGTGCGCGCCGTCGTGGAAGCCCGGCGGCTGCGCGAGCGCGGGGCGCTGGCCGAGGCGCTCGCCGCGCTCGCGGCCGAGCTCGCCCCCATGCGCGGCGCGCCGCCCGAGGGGCGCTTCGAGCGCCTCGCGGTGCCCGACCCCGCGCGCCCCGAGGGCTTCCGCGTCGAGCTCGCCCTCCACGGCGAGGTGGTCGTGCCCAGCCCCGAGGTGCGCTCGCTCCTCGACTCCATCCAGCAGGACCTGGGCGACGTGCCCCCGGAGTACCTGGTCCCCGCCGGCCCCGGCCCCTACACCGTGCGCGCGGGGGCGGCGGGCATGGGCGAGCGCCCGGACGCCGGGCCCGACGCCTGGGTCTACGACGAGTGGGACCACACACGCGGCAAGTACCGCAAGGGCTGGTGCCTGCTGCGCGAGCGCGAGATCCATCCCGGCGACGCCGCCTTCGTGCGCGAGACCCTCGAGCGCCACCGCGGCCTCGTCAAGCACATCCACCGCACCTTCGAGGCCCTGCGGGGCGAGGACCGGCGCCTGCGACGGCAGCCCGAGGGCGAGGACGTGGACATCGACGCCGCCGTGGAGGCCTGGGCGGACCGCGCGGCGGGCCTGGAGGCCGAGCACGGGCTGTTCGTGCGCCGCCTGCGCTGCGAGCGCGACGTGGCCGTGATGCTGCTCGTGGACATGTCGGGCTCCACCAAGGGCTGGATCAACGACACCGAGCGCGAGGCGGTGGTGCTGCTGTGCGAGGCGCTCGAGCGCCTGGGCGACCGCTACGCCATCTACGGCTTCTCGGGCTTCACCCACAAGCGCTGCGAGCTCTACCGCATCAAGGCCATCGACGAGCCCTACGGGCCGGCGGTGCACGCGCGCATCGCCGGCATCCGCCCCCGCGACTACACGCGCCTCGGCGCAGCCATCCGCCACCTGACCTGGCGGCTCGGCGCGGTGGAGGCGCGCACGCGCGTGCTGCTGGCCCTCTCCGACGGCCGGCCCGACGACCAGGACGGCTACCGCGGCGCCTACGGCATCGAGGACACGCGCCAGGCCGTGCTCGAGGCGCGCGCCCGCGGCGTGCATCCCTACTGCGTCACCATCGACGAGGAGGCCATGGAGTACCTGCCGCACATGTTCGGCCGCAGCGGCTTCACCCTGGTGCGGGACGTGCGCCGCCTGCCGCACCGCATCTCCGAGATCTACCGCCGCATCGCGCTCTGAGCCGCCCACGGGGCTCAGCCCGTGAGGGCGCGGACGATGGCGACGACGCCCGCGGCCACACCGAGGCAGACGGCGCACGCGAGCGCGATCTTGAGGGCGAGCACGAGGCGGGGCGGCATCGGCATGGGAACAGTCTGAGCCCGGCACGGGCGCGGTGCAATCCGTGGCCGGGCCGGTGGCGGGACGCGGGGCCGCGCCGTGGCGGCGGCGGCGTGTCTTGCCTATCATCGGCGCATGTGGACGACGCTGGTCGGCGCGGAGATCCTGCGCGCGCGCCTGGACGATCCGGACTGGGTGGTGGTGGACTGCCGCCACCGCCTCGAGGACGCGGGCTGGGGGCGACGCGCGTGGGAGGCGGGCCACGTCCCGGGCGCGGTGCACGCGCACCTGGACGCCGATCTCTCCGGGCCGCGCGGCCCCGGCACGGGGCGCCACCCCCTGCCGGACCCCCAGGCGCTGGCGCGCCGGCTCGGCCTCTGGGGCATTGACGGTCACTGCCAAGTGGTGGCCTACGACGACGCCGGCGGCACCATCGCCGCGCGCCTGTGGTGGCTGCTTCGCTGGCTGGGGCACCGCGCCGTGGCCGTGCTCGACGGCGGCTGGCAGGCCTGGCTGGAGGCGGGCGGGCCGGTGGAGACGGCCGCGCCCGCGCCGGTCTCGCGCGAGTTCGAGCCCGCCCCGCGTCCCCAGATGGTCATGGACACCGAGGCGGTGGTGGACCTGCTCGACGACCCGGGCTGGCGCATCGTGGACGCGCGCAGCCCCGAGCGCTTCCGCGGCGAGCGTGAACCCTACGACCCGGTGGCGGGCCACGTGCCGGGTGCCGTCAACCGCCCCTGCGCCTGCAACCTGGATCCCTTCGGCCGCTTCCTGCCCCCCGAGGCCCTGCGGCGGGGCTTCGCCGGGGCCCTCGGCGGGGTGCCGCCGGAGCGCAGCGTGCACATGTGCGGCTCGGGGGTCACCGCCTGCCACAACCTGCTCGCCATGGAACACGCCGGCCTGCGCGGGGGCCGGCTCTATCCCGGTTCCTGGAGCGCGTGGGTGGACGACCCCACGCGCCCGGTGGCGCGCGGCTGAACCGATGCGCCGCCTGCACCGACTTCCGGCGGGGCCCTGATCCCCCAGAAGCGAGGAGAGCGAAAGGAAAGGAGGACGAGGATGCGCAGCCACGAGATCGACTACGAGATCATCGGCGACGACATGCAGCTCGTGGAGATCGAGCTCGACCCCGGCGAGACCGTCATCGCCGAGGCCGGCGCCATGAACTACATGGAGGACGGCATCCTGTTCGAGACGCGCATGGGCGACGGCAGCGAGGCCGACGAGGGGATGCTGGGCAAGCTGCTGGGTGCCGGCAAGCGCATGCTGGCCGGCGAGTCCCTCTTCATGACCCACTTCACCAACACCGGCACGGGCAAGCGGCGCGTGGCCTTCGCCGCCCCCTATCCGGGCAAGATCGTCCCGATCGACCTGGAGAGGCTGGGCGGCCCGCTCCTGTGCCAGAAGGACGCCTTCCTGTGCGCGGCCAAGGGCACGCGCCTGTCCATCGCCTTCCAGCGCCGCCTCGGGGTGGGCTTCTTCGGGGGCGAGGGCTTCATCCTGGAGAAGCTCGAGGGCGACGGGATGGCCTTCCTGCACGCGGGCGGCACCGTGGTCGAGCGCAAGCTCCACGGCGAGACGCTGCGCGTGGACACCGGCTGCATCGTGGCCTTCACCGGCGGGGTGGACTACGACATCGAGCTCGTCGGCGGGCTCAAGTCCATGTTCTTCGGCGGCGAGGGGCTGTTCCTGGCCACGCTGCGCGGCTACGGGCGGGTCTGGCTGCAGAGCCTGCCCTTCTCGCGGCTGGCCGACCGCATCCTCGAGCACGCCCCGCGCGCCGGCGGCAGCGACCGCGGCGAGGGCTCTCTCCTCGGCGGCATGAGCCGGCTCTTCGAGCGGTGAGCACCGGTCGGGCCGGTGCGGCCCGCCGCCGGTGCTCGTGCGCGAGCGGGTCGATGCGCTAGTCCCGGTCGAGCTCGTCCAGGGGGTTGGACCACTCGTCCGGGTGCATGGACATGTCCGTGTAGCCCAGGTCGTCGCGCTCCAGGTCGTCGAAGGGGCCGCTCCAGTCCTCCGGCGGCTCGATGGGCTCGAGGTTGAGCTCGTACCAGTTCTCGAGGTCGATCTCCTCGATCTCGCCGTCGAAGTACTGGATCTCGACCGTTCCCTCGTCCTCGTCCACGGCCACGACCTCGAAGGTCTGCTCGTCGTCGAGGTTCTTGTACCACTCGCCAACGATGGGATCGAGCTCGTTCGGCATGGGACGCACTCCTCCGGTCTGCCGGCGCGGGCCCGCTGCCGGGGCCGCGCCCGTGGCTTCCCCGCGGCGCGTCCTGCGTCCCCGGTCGGGTGCCGGGGCGGCAGGGTTTTCTAAGCATAGCAACGGCCGGCGGCTTTTCTACGCAAGCCGACAGGAGGCGCCGGCCGGTGCCCTCCGGCCGGGAAAGGGTTTGTGAGACAATAGGTTGGATGAGCACCCGCGACCGCCCGGACCTCGCCGCCCTCGAGCGGCGCATCGCCGAGGGCGTGATGGCAGCCGACCGGCCGCGGCTCGAGGCGCGGTTGCGCCGGCTCGCGCGCGCGCGGCGCCCGGACCCCCGGGCGCTCATGGCGCTCGAGGCGGAAGCGGCGGCCTCCGAGGCCGCTCGCGCGGCGCGGGCCGCACGCATCCCGGTGCCGAGCTACCCCGGGGACCTCCCGGTGGTGCGGCACCGCGAGGCCATCCTCGACGCGCTGCGCGCGCACCAGGTCGTGGTCGTCTGCGGCGAGACCGGCTCAGGCAAGAGCACCCAGCTCCCCAAGCTCTGCCTGGAGCTCGGGCGCGGGGCCGCCGGGCTCATCGGCCACACCCAGCCGCGGCGCATCGCAGCGCGCAGCCTCGCCGCGCGGCTGGCGGCCGAGCTCGGCAGCGAGCCGGGGCGGCTCGTGGGCTGGCAGGTGCGCTTCCGCGACCGCACCGGCCCCGACACCCTGGTCAAGGTGATGACCGACGGCATCCTGCTCGCCGAGACCCAGGCCGATCCCCTGCTCACCCGCTACGACACCCTCATCCTGGACGAGGCTCACGAGCGCAGCCTCAACATCGACTTCCTGCTGGGCTACCTCAGGCGCATCCTGCCGCGCCGTCCCGACCTCAAGCTGGTCGTCACCTCGGCCACCCTGGATGCGCGCCGGTTTGCCGAGCACTTCGGCGGCGCCCCCGTGCTGGAGATCCCGGGCCGCAGCCACCCGGTCGAGATCCGCTACCGGCCCCTCGACGAGCGCGAGGAGGCCGACCTTGCCGAGGCCGTGGCGGACGCCGTGGCCGAGCTCTCGCGCGAGGGGCCTGGCGACGTGCTCGTCTTCCTGCCGGGCGAGCGCGAGATCCGCGAGTGCGCCGAGGTCCTGCGCCGCCGCCATCCGCCCGCGGTGGAGATCCTGCCGCTCTACGCCCGGCTCTCGGCGCAGGAGCAGCAGCGCATCTTCGCCCCCGCCGGAGCGCGGCGCATCGTCCTCGCCACCAACGTGGCCGAGACTTCGCTCACCGTGCCCGGCATCCGCTACGTGGTGGATTCGGGACTCGTGCGGCTCGCCCGCTACAGCCACCGGAGCGGCATCCAGCGCCTGCCGGTGGAGCCCGTCTCCCAGGCCTCGGCCGATCAGCGCGCCGGCCGCTGCGGGCGCCTCGGCCCCGGCGTGTGCATCCGCCTCTACGCCGAGGCCGACCATGCCGCCCGCCCGCGCTGGACCGACCCGGAGATCCGGCGCGCCAACCTGGCCGCGGTCGTGCTTCGCATGGCCGCCCTCGGGCTGGGCGAGCCCGAGCGCTTCCCCTTCATGGAGCCCCCGGACCCGCGCCACCTGCGAAGCGCACGCCGCACCCTGCACGAGCTCGGCGCCCTCGACGCGCACGGGCGCCTCACCGCGCTCGGCCGGCGGCTGGCACGGCTGCCCGTGGATCCACGCATCGGCCGCATGGTGCTGGAGGCCGAGCGCCAGGGGGCGCTCCGCGAGGTGCTGATCATCGCCGCCGCGCTCTCGGTGCAGGACCCGCGCGAGCGTCCGGCCGAGGCGCGCGCGGCCGCCGACGAGCGCCACCGTCTCTTCTTCGACCACCCGCGCTCGGACTTCATGGGCTTCCTCAAGCTGTGGGAGGCCTGGCACGATCGCCTGCGGCATCTGTCCAACCGGAAGCTCCGCGCGTGGTGCCGCGAGCACTTCCTCTCCTACCTCCGGCTGCGCGACTGGCACGACGTCCACGCCCAGCTCCACGAGCTGGTCAAGGGCATGGGCCTGCGCGAGAACACCGAGCCCGCCGGCTACGGCGCCATCCATCGCAGCCTGCTGGCCGGCCTCCTCAGCCACGTTGCCATGCACCTCGAGGATGGTCTCTATCAGGGCCCGCGCGGCGTGAAGCTGCGCATCCACCCCGGCTCGGGCCTGGCGCGCCGGCACCCGGCCTGGATCGTGGCGGCCGAGCTCGCCGAGACCACGCGCCTCTACGCGCGCACGGTGGCCGCCATCGATCCCGCCTGGGTGGAGCCGCTCGCCGCCCACCTGGTCCGGCGCAGCCACGCCGAGCCGCGCTGGAACCCGCGCGCGGGCCGTACCGACTGCCTCGAGACCGTCACGCTCTGGGGCCTGCCGGCGGTGGCCCGCCGGCGCGTGGACTACGGCCGTGTGGACCCCGCCGGCGCCCGCGCGCTCCTCATCCGCGAGGGGCTGGTGGCCGGCCGCGTGCCGCGCCGGCCGGACTTCCTCGAGCGCAACCTGGCCCTGGTGGCCGAGCTGCGCGAGCTGGAGCACAAGACGCGCCGGCCCGGGCTCGTGGTGGCGGACGAGGCCATCGAGCGCTTCTACGACGAGCGCATCCCCGCCGAGGTGCGCGACTGGCCCGGCTTCGAGCGCTGGCGCCGCGAGGCCGAGACCCGCGCCCCGGAGCTGCTGCGGCTGACCCGAGAGCGGCTCCTCGCCCGCGCCCCCGAGGCGGACACGGCCGAGCGTTTCCCGGACCACCTGAGCGTAGGCGGGCTGGAGCTCGCGCTGCGCTACCGCTTCGAGCCCGGGGCCGAGGACGACGGCGTCACCGTGGGGGTGCCGCTGGCCGCCCTCAACGCCCTCGACCCGGCCGTCTTCGAGTGGCTGGTCCCGGGGCTGCTGGAGGAGAAGGCCGCGGCGCTGATCCGCTCGCTGCCCAAGGCCCTGCGCCGCCACTTCGTCCCCGCCCCGGACTTCGCCCGTGCCGCCGTCCAGGCCCTGGGCACGGACCCGCGCCCCGAGCCCTTCGCCGCAGCGCTCGCCGCCCAGCTCCAGCGCATGACGGGCACGCCCCTGCGCCCGGAGGACTTCCGGCCGGACCAGCTCCCCGCGCACCTGCGGATGCGCTTCGAGCTCGTGGACGAGGCGGGCCGGGTGGTGGCCGCGGGCCGGGATCTCGCCGCCCTCCAGGCCCGCCACGGGGAGGCGGCGAGCGCCGCCTTCGCCGGCGCCGCCGGGGCGGGGCTCGAGCGCTCGGGGCTGCGCGGGTGGGACTTCGGCGCGTTGCCCGAGCGGGTCGAGGTCGAGCGCGCGGGGGTGCGCGTGGTGGGCTGGCCGGCGCTGGTGGAGGCGGGCCGGGGCGTGGACCTGCGCGTGCTGGACAGCCCCCGGGCGGCCAGCCGCGCCATGCCCGCCGGCCTCACCCGGCTCTATATGGTCCGGCTGCGCGACCTCGCCCGGCGGCTTGCGCGCGACGTCGCCGCCGACGGACGGCTCGCCCTGCGCTACGCGGCGCTCGCCCCGGGCTGCGACCTCGCCGACGAGCTCGTCTTCGCCGCCTTCCACGCCGTCCTCGTCGCCGGCAGGCCCTTGCCCCGTGACCGCGCCGCCTTCGAGGCGGCGCTCGCGGACCGCGACCGTCTGGCCGGCACCCTGGCCGAGCTGCGGGAATGGGTGGGCGAGGCGCTCGAGCGGTGGCATGCCGTCCAGCGCCGCCTCAAGGGCTCGGCCTCGCCCCACCGCCTCGAGAGCCTGCGCGACATCCAGGCCCAGCTCGCCCGGCTGGTCTTCCCGGGCTTCGTGCGCAGTGTCCCGCCCGAGCGCCTCCGTCACTATCCGCGCTATCTGCAGGCCGTCGAGCGGCGGCTGGAGAAGCTCGAGCGCGATCCCGCGCGCGACGCGCGCTGGCTGGCCGAGCTGCGCCCCGTCTGGCGCGAGCTGCTGGCGCGGCTGCCCGAGGATCCCGCCGCCCCCCTGCCCGAGGGGCTGGCCGAGGCGCGCTGGATGATGGAGGAGCTGCGCGTCTCGGTCTTCGCCCAGGAGCTCGGCACCGCCGCGCCCGTCTCGCTCAGGCGCCTGCGCGAGCGCCTCGACGCCGCCTGAACGTTCTCTGGCCTGCCGTCCTTGCCTGAAAACATCTGGCCCGTGTTCATGTTCTGTCGGCCTGAAAGCGTCGGTTGCCGTCGATACAGTCGTTCATCCGACGAACGGTAGTGCGGGAGGGGTGACGCCGGGCGTCAGTCGGCGGCCATCCGGGCCCTCGGATGTGACGCTGGAGGTCACACTGGCGCTGACGCCGGGCGTCGGCGGTCTGGGGCGGCATTTGGTTTTTTCGCGTCCGGACGGCGGGTTGCGTCAGACGGCAATGGTTCTCATTTGCGGATCGCCGGCCCGGCTGTCTCATTTCCGGTACACCGGTTTTTC
>JALSJE010000098.1 GCA_026989495.1 Gammaproteobacteria bacterium
GCGGGGCTTCCCCGTGCGAAAGTAGGTCATCGCCAGGCACCCAACCCGAGGCCCCGGGGCTCGACGAGAGTCTCGGGGCCTCGTCTTTTGCGCGCACGGGGAAGCCCCGCGGCCGATTCCCCCCGTGGGGCCGGCAGGATGCCGGCCCCACAGGGATCGGACGCCTGTTCGGCTGGAAGCCGGCCCTACGAGGGTCGGGCGCCGGGCCGGCGGGGCGCCGGCACCACGGGCGACAGGGAGGAGGTCGATCGGCTAGAGGCGGTATCATCCCTCCCGGACCCGACGCGTGACCCCTGCGGCATGGACGACATCCCCGAACCGGTGCGCGAGTGGCTGCGGACGAGCCCCGAGCTCGCGCGCCTGTGCACGCAGAACGGCTGGATCGATCCCGGCTCGATCCGCGCGGAGGTCGTCGACCGCGGCCCCGATGGCACCCTGGTGCTCGCCGTCTGCTTCGAGGAGGTCGTGGTGGAGGCCGCCGGCTGCGTGGGCACCACCGTGCCCTGCTACGGACGCGTGCGGATCCGCCTCGACGGCGACCGTCTCCTCGGCGCCGAGATCCTCTGATCCATGGGCTGTCGACGGCTTTTACACTTCGTGCCCATCGGGCGTGGCGCATCGTCCGTGCCGGACGCAAGTCCCTGTGGCGTCGAGGGCTTATCGAGCCGGAACGGAGCTTGCAAAGGGTTGCGGGACTTCCATCCATCGCACAGGGAGGCAAGGGATGCGTGCGATCTCGTCCTCTTTCCAGTCGCTTTTCCACTCCGAGGGCGGCACCGGGGCTGCGCGCTTGGTGGTGCGCTGCGGGGTCGCCGCCCTGACGCTCGCGGCCGCATTGCCGGGCCCGGCATGGGGGGTGGGCATCGGGGTGGACGGCCCCGGGCCGGGTGGCGAGGCCTGGCTGAGCTACGAGTACGCGCCGCGTCTCACGGTGGCGGACGATCCCGCGCTGCACGAGGTCGCGCCCGGCGGCGCCTACGACGGCGTCGGCAGGCTCGTCGTCGAGTGGTCCGGCGGCACGCGGGTGGGCTGCTCCGGCGCGCTCATGCCCGGCGGGCGCCATGTCCTCACCGCCGCGCACTGCCTCACCGACGGTTCCGGCGCGCTGGTGGCCACGGGCGGCACGGTCCGGTTCGAGGGCGATGCGGGGACCTACGACATCGCGCTGTCGGCCTTCTATGTGCATCCGGGCTGGAGCGGCGTGGCGCTCGCGGGCGACGACGTGGCGCTGGTCGAGCTCGCCGCGCCGGCGCCGGACGAGATCACCCGTTACGGCCTCTACACCGGCAGCGACGAGATCGGCCAGGTGGGGACCATCCTGGGCTACGGCGTCTCGGGCACCGGCGCCACCGGCGAGGATCCCGCCGCCTATCCCTTCGGCACAAAGCGCGCCGGCCTCAACGTGTACGATATGCTCGCCGACGATCTGCTCGAGGCCTTCGGCCTCGTTCCGGGCATCGATTTCCAGCCGGGCGCCATGCTCGCCTACGATTTCGACAGCGGCGATCCCGCCAACGACGCCTTCGGCCACTTCTTCGGGCTGGACGATACCGGGCTGGGTGACGACGAGGCGCTCTCGGCCTCGGGCGATTCGGGCGGTCCGGTCCTGATCGGCGGGCTCGTGGCGGGCATCACCTCCTATGGCCTGCGGGTCGAGGACCTGTCGGGCTATTCCACCGACGTCAATGGCGCCCTCGACAGCAGCTTCGGCGAGATCGGCGTGGACATGCGGGTGAGCTACTACGCCGATTTCATCTATGCGGTGCTGGGCGCCCCTCCGTCCTCCGGCGGCAGCGTGCCGGCGCCCGCGCCGCTGGCGCTGCTCGGGGCCGGGCTGGCCGCAGGGGCGCTGGCACGGCGCCGCCGTGCCTGAGGCACGCGGGAGGGTGTCCTGCAGGCGCGGGTCCCGGCCTGCCGGGCCCCGCGTCTTCCGTCTCCTCGACGGACCGGTTCACCTGCGGGCGGCATGAGGCACATGAGGACGGGGCGGATGCGTGGCGTGACGGCCGCGCTGCTTGCCGCCGGCGCGCTCGCCGGGGGCGGCGAGTCCCGGGCCGTGCCCGTGACGCTGGATGCCTCGTCCGAAGGCGGGAGCCCCGCCTTCGACGCGTTGCTGGAGCTGCCGGGGGCACCCAACGGCGTGGGCGTGGTGCTGCTGCACGGCCGCGGCGGCAATCCCGACAGCGCCGTCGTGCGCCAGCTCCGCACCTGGCTGCCGGGCGAGGGCTACACGACGCTCTCCATCCGGCTGCCGGAGCCGGCCGATCTCGACGGCGACGGCCGGCCCGACTTCGCCGAGTACGAGGCGGACGTGGCCGGGCCGGGCACGGTCTTCCCCGAGTCCTACGCCCGCATCCGCGCGGCGCTGGATCACCTGGAGGGGCTCGGGGTGGGGCGGGCCTTCCTCGTCGGCTTCAGCATGGGATCGCGCATCGGCGCGGCGCACGTGGCGCGCGGGCAGGCGGACGAGATCCCGCTGCTCGGCTTCGCCGGCATCGGCATGCGGGCCAACTCGGTCGATCCGCTCAACACGGCCTCGGTGCTCGACGAGATCGCCATCCCCGTCCTCGACCTGTACGGCGACGGCGACCTGCCCGCGGCCGCGACCGCCGCGCTGCGCGCGGCCGCCTACGGTGGCCCCCCGGGCGCCTACACGCAGGTGGTGCTGGACTGCGCCGACGGGTTGACCGTGCAGGCATGCCACAAGCTGGTCGGCCTCAAGGGGGCGGGCAGCGGCCGCGAGCTCGAGCGCGCCGTCGCGGCCTGGATGGCGTCGGTGCGGACGGCCGCCGTGCCCGCGCCCCCGACGCCCGTCCTCCTGCTTGCGGGGCTCGCGCTGGTCGGGCTCGCGGTGAGAAGGGCCCGACGAGGGCCTAAAATGGCGGCGTGGGCGGGGATTGCCGGGCAGCGCTGGCGCTGGGGGCCGTGCTCGCGTGCGGGTGCGCGGGGGTGGCGGATGCCGTGCCGCCCGCGCCGTTCGCCGACGTCCACGTCCATTACAACTGGAACCAGGCCGAGACCCTGAGCCCCGAGGCGGCGGTCGCGCGCCTGCGCGAGGCGGGCGTGGTGCTGGCGGTGGTCGCCTCCAGCCCGCCGGAGCTCGCCCTGCGGCTGGCGGAGGCGGGGCCGGGGTGGGTGCTTCCCCTGTTCAGCCCCTACATCGATCCCGTGCGCCGCCACGTCTGGCACCGGGTGCCGGGGGTGCTCGAGGCGGCCCGGGCGGCGCTCGCGGGCGGCCGCTACGTGGGCATCGGCGAGGTGCACGTGACGTCGGGGCTCGGCCCCCGGCGGGACGATCCGGTCCTCGACGGCCTCATGGCGCTGGCCGAGCGCCGGGGTGTGCCGTTCATGATCCACACCGAGGCCTCCGACTACCGCTTCTTTCTCCCGCTGTGCCGCAGGCGCCCGCGGCTGCGCTTCCTGTGGGCGCACGCAGGCGGCATCCTGCCGCCGGAGCAGGTGGCACGCCTGCTCGAGGCCTGCCCGAACGTCTGGATCGAGCTTTCGGCACGCGATCCGTGGCACTATGGTGGGATCGTGGGCCCCGCGGGCGCGCTGCGGGCCGGGTGGCATGAGCTGGTGCTGCGGTTCTCCAGGCGGGTGATGACAGGCTCCGATCCGGTCTATCCGGGCCACGAGATCCATCACTGGGATCGCCCGGACACGGGCTGGGACCTGCTCGCGCGGCTGCTGGGCTTCCATCGGCGCTGGATCGCCGCGCTCCCGGCGGACGTGGGCGAGCGCGTGCGGCTGCGCAACGCCCAGGACTTCTTCGGCGTCCCGGGGCGGGCACCGTGAGCGGCGGCCTGACCTGCCTCTCGCCCCGCACCGCGGCCCTGGCGCGCCGGCTGGCGGACGGGCGCTTCCATTCGGGCACCGAGCTGGCCCGCGAGCTCGGGGTCAGCCGCGCGGCGGTCTGGAAGCATGTCGGGCGTCTCGCGGCCCTCGGGCTCGACGTGCACGCCGTGCGGGGCAAGGGCTACCGCCTGGCGCAGCCGCTGGAGCTGCTCCGCGAGGCCGACGTGCGTGCCGCGCTCGCGCCCGCGGCGGCGTCGCGGCTGGCCCGGATCACCGTCCTCGACGTGGTCGACTCCACCAGCCTGTGGCTTGCGCGCCGGCCGGGCACGGCGCCGGAGGCCTGCCTCGCCGAGTGCCAGACCGCCGGGCGTGGCCGGCGCGGGCGGCGCTGGATCTCGCCCTACGGCGCGGGCCTGTGCCTCTCGCTGCGCTGGCGTTTCGAGGCGGGGCCGGCGGCGCTCAGCGGGCTGAGCGTGGCGGTGGGCGTGGCCGTGGCCGAGGCGCTGGCCGACGGCGGGGCGGAGGGGGTGGGCCTGAAGTGGCCCAACGACCTCGTCCACGGCGGCGCCAAGCTGGGCGGCATCCTCGTCGACCTGGCGGGTGAGGGCACCGGACCGACCACCGTGGTGGTGGGGGTGGGCATCAACGTGCGCATGCCCCCGGACCGCGCGCTGCCGGTGGAGACGCCCTGGACGGAGCTCGCCGCGCTCCCGGGGCCACCCGACTGCTCGCGCAACCGGCTGGCGGGCCGCCTCCTCGGCCGCCTGGTGGCGGCCCTGGAGCGCTTCGCGGCAGCGGGGCTGGATCCCTTCCTGCCGGGCTGGCGCAGCCGCGACGTGGTCGCCGGGCGCACGGTGGAGATCGTCGGTGCCGGCTGGCGCGAGCGGGGCACCGCGCAGGGCATCGACGGCAGCGGCGCGCTGCTCCTGCGCACCGAGGCCGGACTGCGGCGGCTCGCCACGGGCGAGGTGAGCGTCCGGGGATGGCGATGAGGCTGCTGGTCGACCTGGGCAACACACGCCTGCGCTGGGCCGCCCTGGACGCGGCGGGGAGGCTGGGACGGGTGGCGTCCGTGGTCCATGCAGGGCGTTCGCTCGGCGACGTGCTGGAGGGCGCGTGGGCAGGGCTCGCGCCGCCCGAGGCCGTGCTGCTTTGCAGCGTGGCGGATGCGGCGGCGAGCGAGGCCGTGGTGCGGTGGTGCCGGCAGCGCTGGGGGGTACTGGTGGAGCGGGTCGAGGCCCGCGCCGAGGGGTGGGGCGTGCGCAACGCCTATCACGAGCCTGCGCGGCTCGGGCCGGACCGCTGGGCGGCGCTGGTGGGTGCCCGGGCCCTCTTCCCGGAGCGCCCCGTGTGCGTCGTCGATTGCGGCACGGCCGTGACCATCGACGTGCTGGATGCGCAGGGGCGGCACCTCGGTGGGCTCATCACGCCCGGCCTCGCCCTCATGCGCCGGGCGCTGGCCGCCGGCACCGCGGCCATCGGTGAGGCCGAGGCCGGCGGCGGCCGTCCCGAGGGGGTGTCCCTGCTCGCGCGCAGCACCCGCGACGGCGTGACCGCAGGCACCCTCTGTGCCCTGGTGGCTCTGGTGGACCGGGTGAGTGCCGATCTCCGCGCGGAGCTGGGCGAAGGGCTGGTGCGGGTGCTCACCGGCGGAGACGCGGTCGCGGTGGCGGGGCTCCTCGCCGAGGCGTGGCGCCACGAGCCGACGCTGGTGCTGCAGGGGCTGGCCCGGATGGCCGCCGTGGCGGCGGCGGAGGCGCCATGAGGGCCAGCGGGCTGCGCATGGCCGTCTACGCCCTGGCGCTGGCCAACCTGGTGGTGCTGCTGTGGCACCTGCCCCGGGAGCCGGCCGCCCGGACCGCACCGCCGCCCCTGCAGGCGCCGCCCCTGAGGCTGGTGGACGAGCCGGCCCCACCGGCGGCTGCCGGGCCGGTGTCGCCCGGGACGGCCGAGGCCGGGGCGGCCTCCGGGTGCTGGCGCCTCACGGCCGCCTCGGCGGAGACGGCCCGTGCGCTTGCCGAGGCGGCGCGGGCGGCCGGCCTCGCCGTGGAATTGGCGCAGGAGAGGGCCCGCGAGACCGTCGGCTACTGGGTCTACCTTCCGCCCTTTCCGGACCGTGCCGCAGCCCGGGCGGCGGTGGCGGACCTGGCGGCGAAGGGCGTGCGCGACGTCCAGCTCCTGGGGGGTGCCCGTGCCAACGCCGTCTCCCTGGGGCTGTTCCGGGTGCGGGCGCTGGCGGAACGCCGTCGCGCGCAGATCGCGGCCCTGGGCTTCCAGCCCGTGATCGAGGTGCACGAGCGCGAGGTGCAGCGATGGCGCGTGGTGCTGCGGGGAAGGCGCGCCGATGCGGCGCACCTCGCCCGCCGGCATGGCGTGCGCCTGCGCGCCTGCTCCGCCGCCCCGGTGGGGTAGAATCCCACGTCGCCCGGCTGGCGTAGCTCAATCGGCAGAGCGCCCGCCTTGTAAGCGGACGGTTGTGGGTTCGAGTCCCACCGCCAGCTCCAGACCTCCCGCGCGCTCTCCCAACACGTTGACCTGAAAAGGCCTTTCAGGGCCACAGCGATCCTGCGCCTGTAAGCCTTTTCCTACACGCTGCGTTTGCGCGGACCTACACCTGCATGCGAGTTCCAAGCTATGGGTGGCTGGGGCCGTGTGCTAGCGTGCCCTACCGCGCCACGGGCCGCCCGTGGCGCGTGGTCGTCCCGGCCCGCCAAGGGCCGCGGAAGGGGGAGCGAAGGGAGTGATGGAGCCTGTGCGAGAGCCGGAAGTGGACGCGTCCGCCCCGGTGCAGGACGCGGAAGGGGCCGGCGCGGGCCGCAGCCCCTCGCCCGTGTACCTGCCGGGGAGGGCGGGCGCGGTGCTGGAGGCGCGCCCGGCCCGGCTGCGCGTGCGCTACCTGCGGCTCTTCGGCGGCCACGTCTCGCTCCTGACCACGCTGCTGGTGTTTTCGGAGCTCGCCCTGTTCGTAGGGGGCGCGTACGGGGCGGCCTGGCTGCGCTTCGACGGCGACATGGCGGCGGCGCAGGCCTGGGCCGGCCCCCTCGGCCCGCGCGCCGCCGTGATCGCGCTGGCGCTCGCCGCCGGCATGGCGGCCATGGGCCTCTACCAGCGCGATTTCCGGGAGGACTGGCTGGGCACGGGCCTGCGGGCGGCCGTGGGGCTCGGGCTCGGCGCGCTGCTGCTCACCCTGGTCTACTACGCGCTCCCCGATCTCGAGATCGGACGCGGCATCCTTGCCCTCACCCTGGCGCTCGCCCTGCCCGGCTCGCTCGGTCTGCGCGCGCTCCACTTCGGCCTGCTCGGCGAGCGCGGCCTGCGGCGCCGGGTGCTCGTGCTCGGCGCCGGCACGCAGGCGGCCACGCTGCTGCGGCTGCGCCGCCGCGCCGACCGCCGCGGCTTCGAGATCGTGGCCTTCGTCTCGGTGCGCGGCGAGGACGCCATCGGCGAGGGCGGACGCGTGATCCCGCACGACCGGCCGCTCGCGCGCATCGTGCGCCGCCACGAGATCGACGAGGTGGTGGTGGCCGTGGACGAGCGCCGCGGCGGCCTCCCCATCCACGAGCTGCTCGACTGCCGCCTCGGCGGGGTGCAGGTGGTGGATCTGGCCACCTTCTTCGAGCGCGAGACCGGCCGCATCAAGCTCGAGAGCCTCTCGCCGAGCTGGCTGGTCTTCGAGGAGGGCTTCCATCACGGCTGGCTGCGCGACCGGGCCAAGCGTATCTTCGACGTGGCCGTGAGCCTCGCGCTGCTGGTGCTCGCCTCTCCCCTGATGCTGCTGGCGGCACTGGCCGTGCGGCTCGACAGCCCTGGGCCGGTGCTGTTCCGCCAGGTGCGCGTGGGCCAGCACGGCCGGCCCTTCGAGCTGCTCAAGTTCCGCAGCATGCGGGCGGATGCCGAGGCCGACGGGCGGCCGCGGTGGGCCACGCGCGGCGACCCGCGCATCACCCGCGTCGGCAGGTTCCTGCGCAAGGCGCGCATCGACGAGCTGCCCCAGCTCGTCAACGTCCTGCGCGGCGAGATGAGCTTCGTCGGCCCGCGGCCGGAGCGGCCCGAGTTCGTGCGCGAGCTGGCCGCGCAGATCCCCTATTACAACGAGCGCCACCGCGTGAAGCCGGGCATCACCGGCTGGGCCCAGATCTGCTACGGCTACACCGCCAACGAGCGCGACGCGCGCGAGAAGCTGGAATACGACCTCTACTACGTGAAGAACTACAGCCCCCTGTTCGACCTCTACATCCTGCTGCGCACCGTCGAGGTGGTGCTGTGGGGGCGGGGCGCGCATTGAAGGGAGGGTCCCGATGGATCCAGCGCCCGCGCTCGTGAGCTACGGCCTGGCGGCGGCGGCCTATGTGGCGCTCGCCGGCGTGCTCGCCGCCGGCCGGCGCGGCCGCCCCGGCGGCGAATGGCTGCTCGGCGCCGCCGTGGCCACGGCCCTGTGGGGGGTGGCGCTCGCCGCCTACGTTGGATGGCGCCCGGCGGGCCTGCTGCTGCTCGCCGAGCCCGTGCGCCATGCGGGCTGGCTCGCCTTCCTGCTGTGGGTGCTGGCGGCCGGGACCGGCGGATGGCGCCGCATGCCCGTGCCGCCGCTCGCGGCGGCCGCGGCCGGCGCGGTGGGGCTCGAGACGGCCGCGATCGTGGCCTTCCCGGTGCTCCAGACGGCCGGCGACACCGCCGCCACGCGCACGCTCTTCGCCTCGGGGCTGCTCGCCACCGTGGTGCTGCTGCTGCTCGTCGAGCAGGTGTGGCGCAACACGCGCCCCGACCGCCGCTGGGCGGTGAAGCATCTGTGCGTGGCGCTCGCCCTCATGGCCGGCTACGACCTCTTCCTGGACGCGACGGGCCTGCTGCTCGGGCGGCTCGATCCCGCCGCGTGGGCCGCGCGCGGGGCGGTGGCGGCGCTGGCCGCACCGCTCCTCGCGGTCGCCGCGGCGCGCAACCCCCAGTGGTCGCTCGACGTCTTCGTCTCGAGGCGCATGGTCATGCATACGGCGACCCTGGTCGCGAGCGGGGCCTACCTGCTCGCGATGGCCGCGGCCGGGCACTGGATCCGCATCCGCGGCGGGAGCTGGGGCGGCGTGGCGCAGGCGGCCTTCCTCGCGGGGGCCGCGGCCCTGCTGCTGCTGCTGTTCACCTCCGGACGCCTGCGTGCGCGCGTGCGCGTCTTCCTCGACAAGCACTTCTTCAGCTACCGCTACGACTATCGCGAGGAATGGCTGCGCCTGACGGCCGCGCTCTCCGCCGGGGAAGACGGGGCCGCCCTGGGCGAGCGCATCGTGCGCGCGCTGGCGGCGCTGGTGGAGAGCCCCGCGGGGCTGCTGTGGCGGCGGGAGGGGTCGGGGTATGCGCCCTACGGCGGCTGGAACCTCGCCCTGCCCCGGGACCGTGTCGAAGGCGCCGACCCGCTGGTCGGCTTCCTGCGCGAGCGCGGGTGGGTGGTCGATCTCGCCGAGCTCGCCGCCCGGCCCGACCGCTACGGGGGCCTGGCCGTGCCCGCCTGGCTCAGGCGCATCGGGCGTGCCCGCTTCGTGGTGCCGCTCTTCCACGGCGAGGAGGTTGCCGGCTTCGTGGTGCTGGCCGAGCCGCGGGCGCCGGTGGAGCTCGACTGGGAGACGCGCGATCTCCTCAGGACCGCCGGGCGCCAGGCCGCGAGCTACCTCGTGCTCGAGCAGGCGGCCGAGGCGCTCAGCGAGGCGCGCCAGTTCGAGGCCTTCAACCGGCTCGCGGCCGTCGTGGTGCACGACCTCAAGAACCTCATCGCCCAGCTCGAGCTCGTGGTGCGCAACGCCGCGCGCCACCGGAACAACCCCGAGTTCGTCGCCGACGCCATGGCCACGGTCGAGAACGCCGTCGCGCGCATGGGCCGGCTCATGGAGCAGCTGCGCCGGGCGCGCGCCTGCGCCGCAGGCGAGCCCGTCAACCTTTCCGAGGCGGTCGAGCGGGCCGTGGCCGCGCGCGCCGGGGCGAGGCCGGTCCCGGAGCTCGCCGTCTGCGAGCCCGGGCTGTGGATCCGCGCCGAGCGCGAGCGGCTGCAGGCCGTGGTCGAGCACCTGATCCAGAACGCCCAGGAGGCCACCCCGCCGGACGGCCGCGTGCGGGTGCGGCTCGCGCGCCACGGCGAGCGCGAGGCCGTGGTGGAGATCGCCGACACCGGGGCGGGCATGAGCCCCGAGTTCGTGCGCGAGCGCCTGTTCCGTCCCTTCGACACCACCAAGGGGGTGACCGGCATGGGCATCGGGGCCTATGAGGCGCGCGAGTTCACGCGCGCGGCCGGCGGCGAGGTGGAGGTGGAGTCCGCGCCCGGGGAGGGCACGGTCTTCCGCCTGCGCTTTCCGCTCGCGGCCGTGGACGTGGGCGCGCGAAGGGAGGCCGCATCATGAGCAAGCGACGCACGAAGCCCGTGCTCCTGATCGTCGAGGACGACCCCGGGCTGCGCAACCAGCTCAAATGGTCCTTCGATGGCTTCGAGGTGGTGACCGCCGAGGACAGGCCGTCGGCGGTCGCCGCCGTGCGGCGGCACGAGCCCGCGGTGGTGACGCTGGATCTGGGGCTGCCGCCGGACCCGGGCGGCGTGAGCGAGGGCATGGCCGCCATCGCCGAGATCCTGCGGCTCGCCCCCCACACCAAGATCGTCGTCATCACCGGCAACGACGCCAAGGACGCAGCCGTGCGCGCGGTGGCCGAAGGCGCCTACGACTTCTACCAGAAGCCGGTGGACCCGGACATCCTGCGGCTCACCGTCGAGCGCGCGCGCCGGCTCCACGAGCTCGAGCTCGAGAACCGCAGGCTGCAGCAGGCCGCCCGCCCCGCCCTGGAGGGCATCGTGGCCTCCAGCCCCGCCATGCTCAAGGTCTGCCGCCTGGTGGAGAAGGTGGCCCCCACCGCCGCCACCGTGCTGCTGCTCGGCGAGAGCGGCACGGGCAAGGAGCTGCTGGCACGGGCCCTGCACGAGCTCAGCGGCCGCGCGGGGCGGATGGTGGCCATCAACTGCGCGGCCATCCCCGAGACGCTGCTCGAGAGCGAGCTCTTCGGCTACGAGAAGGGCGCCTTCACCGGCGCCACGCGCAGCACCCAGGGCAAGATCGAATGCGCCGACGGCGGCACGCTGTTCCTGGACGAGGTCGGCGACCTGCCGCTGAGCCTGCAGGCCAAGCTCCTGCGCTTCCTGCAGGAGCGGGTGGTCGAGCGCCTCGGCAGCCGCCGCGAGATCCCGGTGGACGTGCGCGTGGTGTGCGCCACCAACCAGGACCTCGAGGCCCTCATCGCCGAGGGGCGCTTCCGCGAGGACCTCTACTACCGCATCAACGAGATCACCGTGCGCATCCCGCCCCTGCGGGAGCGGCCGGGGGATGCGGTGCTGCTCGCGCGCGCCTTCATCGAGCGCCACGGGCGCGAGCACGGCAGCCGCGTCACGGGGCTCTCGCCCGAGGCCGCGGCCGCCATCGACGCCTACGAATGGCCCGGCAACGTTCGCGAGCTCGAGAACCGCATCAAGCGCGCCCTCATCCTCGCCGAGCACAGCCGCCTCACCGCCGAGGACCTGGAGCTGCCGGTGCCCGCGGAGCAGGACGCGCCCCTCAACCTGCGGCGGGTGCGCGAGGAGGCCGAGCGCAAGGCGGTGGCGCACGCGCTCGCTCGCGCCGAGGGCAGGGTCCAGCGCGCCGCCGAGCTCCTCGGCATCACGCGCCCCACCCTCTACGCCCTGATGAGCAAGTACGGTATGCAGCCGCCACGCGGCAACGGCACCTCCGGCGGGGAGAACGGCGCCCCGGAGCCGGCCCGGGCGGCAGGGAGGCAGTGAGCATGGTCGTGCACCCCGTTCTTCCGGCAGCGCGCGGCGGCCGGCCGCGCCCGTGCGTCCGCGCTCGAGCGCGCATCGCCGTGCTACTCGCTGCGCTCGTCGTCTCTCCGCTGGCCGGGGCCGCGGGCAGCGGCGATGACGCCGCTTCCCGGGCGCGCGCCGCCCTCGCGCGGGGCGAGCCGCGCACGGCCGTGATCCTGCTCAAGGACCACCTGCGCCGGGCCCCGGACGACGCCGGGGCCCGCGCGCTCCTGGGGCAGGCCCAGCTCCGTCTGGGCGACGCCCCCGCCGCGGAGCAGTCGCTGCGGCGCGCCGCCAGGCTGGAAGCGCCCCGGGCCCTGTGGGCGGTGCCATTGGCGACGGCGGTCATGGTCCAGGGGCGTCTCGACGAGGCGGAGCGCATCGTCGCCGACGAGCGCGGGCTCACGGACGAGCCGCTGGCCGCGGCGCGTGTCCTGCGCGGCCAGATCGCCCTGGTGCGCGGCGACGGGAAGGCCGCCCGGCAGGCCTTCGACGCGGCGCTCGCCGTGCGCCCAGGCCACCCCGGGGCGCTGGCGGGGCTGGCCGCGCTCGCCCTGCGCGCGGGAGACGCCGAGGCCGCCCTGCGCCACGCGCGCGCGGCCATCGAGGCCGGGCCCGGCAGGATCCAGGGCTGGCTCGCGCTCGCCCGCGCGGAGCTCGCGCGGGGCCGCCGGGAAGCCGCCCTCGAGGCCTACGGCAAGGCGGTCGAGGTGGCGCCGGACGATCCGCGGGGCCTGCTGGGACGCGCCGCGGTGGCGCTGGACCTGGGGCGGCTGGAGCAGGCGGGAAAGGACGTGGCCGCCCTGCGCCGGCGCTGGCCCGCTCTCCTGCCCGCCCGCTACCTGGCCGGCTATCTCGCCCTGCGCCAGGGGAAGCTCGAGGAAGCCGAGGATGTCCTGCAGCGTCTGCTCCAGGTGGCGCCGGACCATCCTCGGGCGCACTATCTGATGGGCCTGGTGCAATACCTGCGCGGCCGCGACAGCCTGGCCATCGAGCACCTCGGCCGCTTCCTGCGGCGCCACGCCGACGACCTGCCCGCCCTCAAGCTCCTCACCGCCGCCCACATCCGCGCGGGCGAGCCCGAGCGGGCCCTGGAGCGGCTCGGCCCGGCGCTGGAGCGCCATCCCGACGATCCCCAGCTCCTGGTGCTCACGGGCACCGCCGAGCTCGCCCTGGGCCGGCTCGACGCGGGCAACGCCCGCCTGGAGCGGGCGGTGGAGCTCGCCCCGGAGGCGGCGGCGCTCCGGCTGCGGCTCGCGCTGGGCCGCATCGCCGCCGGCGAGCTCGGCGCCGCCGCCAGGGACCTGGAGGCCGCGGTGGAGGTGGGCAAGGCGCCCCTGCCCCAGGCCGACGTGATGCTCGCGTACGTGCGCCTGCGGCAGGGCGACACGGCAGGCGCCCTCGAGGTCGCTCGCCGCATGCGCGAGCGCTATGGGGCGGATTCCCCGCTCCCGGACATGGTCGAGGGCGCGGTACGGCTCGCGCTCGGCGAGGCCGCCGCCGCGCGCCGCGCCTACGAGGCCGCGCTCGCGAAGCGGCCCGATCTCGTGGGCGCCAGGCTGCGGCTGGCGCGCCTGGACGCGGCGGAGGGCAAGCCGGAGGCGGCCGAGCGGCGCTACCGCGAGGTCCTGAAGGCGCATCCGGGCGAGCCGCGCGCGGCCGCGGCGCTCGCGGCCCTGCTGGAGGCCCGCGGCCGGCGCGGGGAGGCCGAGCGGCTCCTGGGCGAGGCGCTCGAGCGCCGTCCCGGCGCGCTCGCCCTGCACGCGGCCCTGGTCGGCCTGCACCTGCGCGCGGGCGCGCGGGACAAGGCCATCGCCGCCGCGCGCGCGGCCGCCGACCGCTGGCCGGAGTCACCGGCGGCGCTGGTGCTGCTCGGCCGGGCCCAGCTCGCCGCCGGCAGGGCGCGGGAGGCCGCCGCCACCTTCGCCAGGGCGGCAGGGCTCGCCAGGCGCCCGGCCGGCATCCGGCTGCTGCTGGCCGAGGCGCGGCTCGCCGCCGGCGATGCACGCGGCGCCCTGAGGGCGGTCGAAGCGGCGCGGAAGGAAAATCCCCGTTCCCTGCCCGCGGCCTCGCTGGAGGTGCGCGCCCTGCTCGCCCTCGGCCGCACGGACGAGGCGCTCGCGCGCGCGCGCGAGATGCAGGGCTGGACGGACCGTCCCGGGGCGAGGGCCGCGGGCCTGGCCCTGGAGGGGGCGGTGCACGAGGCCGCGGGCCGCCATGCCGAGGCCGCCCGGGCCTATGCCGCCTGGCGCGAGGCCGCCCCGGGCGACCGCCGCGCGGTGGCCGCGCTCGCCCGCGCCCTGGAGCGCGCCGGCCGGCACGCCGAGGCGGCCGACGCGCTCGCCGCCTGGCTCGCCCGCCATCCCGACGACCACGCCATGCGCCTCGTGCTCGCGGGCCTCTACGACGCGCTGGGGCGGAGCGAGGCCGCCCAGGCCGAGTACGAGCGCTTGGCCGGCCTCCCCCGGCCCAATGCGGTCGTGCTCAACAACCTCGCCTGGCTCTACCTGCGCAAGGGCGACCCCCGCGCCCTGGAGACCGCCCGCCGGGCCTACGAGCTGATGCCCGAGAACCCGGCGGTCATGGACACCTACGGCTGGGCGCTGGTCAAGGCGGGCAAGGTGGCCGAGGGTCGCCGCATCCTGGAGTCGGCCGCCCTCTACAGCCCCGACACGCCCGAGATCCAGTACCACCTGGCCGAGGCCCTCCACCGCAGCGGCGACGCCGCCGGCGCCCGCAGGGCCCTCGGCAAGGCGCTCGCGCCCGGCGCCGAGTACGAGGAGCGGCCCGCGGCCCGGGCGCTCGCCGAGCGCCTCGGCGCGCCCGCGCCATGAACGCCGCCGCCCGCGCCGCCGCCGCTCTCGTTTGCGCCGCGCTCCTGGCCGCGCTCGGCGCCTGCGACCGTGCCGGCGCCCCGGCCGATCCGGCCGAGCGGCTCGCCGCCGCCGAGCGGGCCTTCCGCGAGCAGGACCTGCGGCGGGCGGTCGTCGAGCTCAAGGCGCTGCTGGCCGAGCGTCCCGACGAGGCACGGGCGCGCCTGCTCTTGGGCCGCGCCCATCTCCGTCTCGGCGACGGCGCCAGCGCGGAGAAGGAGCTGCGCCGGGCGCTGGAGCTGGGCGTGCCCTACGAGACGCTCGCGGTCGAGCTGGCCCGGGCGCTCCTCGTCCAGGGACGCTACGGCGCGGTGGCCGCGCTGGGCGGTGAAGGGCTGTCCCGGCGCCGGCGGGCGGAGCTGAAGGGCGTCCAGTGCCTCGCCGCCCTGGGCGCGGGCGAGGTGCGGGATGCCGAGCAATGCCTCGAGCAGGCCGAGCGGCTCGACGCCCACGCCCGCTGGCCGGTCTTCGCACAGGCGCGCCTGCTGCAGGCGCGGGGGCGGCTGGCGGAGGCCGTGGCGCTGCTGGCGCGGCTCGCCCACGAAGGCCCGGACGATGCCGTGGCGGAGGCTGCCGCCACGGCGCTCGGGCGCATCGAGCGTGTGCGCGGCCGGCTGGAGGCCGCGGGCAGAGCCCTGGCGCGCGCGCTCGAGCTGAACCGGGCCAACCACGCCGCCCGGGTGGAGCGCGCGCTCCTCCACCTCAGGCGGGGCGAGCTCGAGGCGGCCGACCGCGATCTCGCCGTGCTGGCGAGGGCCGCTCCCACGCATCCGCGGGTCCTCTACGCCCGGGGCATGCGGGCGCTCGTCGCGGGCGACATGGAAACGGCTCTCGGCCTGCTGACGGACGCCGCCCGCGAGGCCGCCTCGGATCCCGCCATCGCCGTCGCGCTGGGTCTGACCCATGCGCGGATGGGCCACCGCGAGCAGGCCGAGCAGGAGCTGCGCCGCGCGGTGGGGCTGCGGCCCGGGAGCCTCGCGCCGCGCCTCGCGCTGGGCAGGCTCCTGCTCGCCTGGGGCGAGCCCGGGCGGGCGCTGGCGCTGGTGCGGGAGGCCCCGGCGCCCCTGCAGGGCCATCCCCTCCTGCGTGCCCTGAAGGGCGGCGCGCTCGTCGCCCTCGGCCGGCGCGAGGCGGGGGTGGCCGAGCTGGAGGCGGCCGCGGCGGCGCTGCCGCCGCCGTCCCGGCTGCGCCTGGCCATGGGCATCGCCCGGGCCGGCGAGCTGGAGCGCGCCCTCGAGCTGACCCGTGACGCCCTCGAGGCCGTCGCCACCCCGGCGGGAAAGGAGGCGGCCGACGGCGGGCCGTCGGGCGCCGGGTCCGCGCAGGCCCGCGACGTGATCGAGGCGGTTCTCGCCCTGACGGCCGGCCGCCCGGCGGCCGCGGAGCCCGCGGCGCGGCGCCTCGTCGCCGCCGAGCCGGGCCGGGGCGCGTACTGGTTCCTGCTGGGCCGTGCGCTGGAAGGCGCGGGCGGGCGTGGCCAGGCGCGCGAGGCCTATGCGCGGGTGCTCGACATCGAGGGCACCCACCTCCCGGCCATGCTCGCCCTCGCCCGCCTGGCCCGCGCCGCCGGGGCGCGCGACGAGGCCCGGCGCTGGCTCGAGCGCGCCCACGCGGCCACGCCGGATTCGGCCGAGCCCGCCCTGCGCCTCGCCGCCCTGGCCCGCGAGGAGCGCCGCCCGGACGAGGCACTGCGCTGGGCGCGCGAGGCCGTCCGGCGGGCGCCGCAGTTGCCCCGCGCGCGGCTGCTGCTCGGCCTGCTGCTGGCCGAGCGCGGCGACTGGTCCGGAGCGGCGGAGGCGGCCGAGGCCGTGCTGGCCGGCGGCCGCGACCATCCGCAGGCCCTCCTGCTGCTCGGCCGGGCGCGCCAGCGTCTGGGCGAGATCGAGCGCGCCGAGCGCGCCTACGCCCGGCTGGCGCGCCTGCGGCCGCAGGGCCACCGCGTCTGGATCCTGCTGGGCGGCGTGCGCGAGGCGCTCGGCCGCCCGGCGCAGGCCGAGCAGGCCTACCGGAAGGCGCTCGACGCTCCCGGCGGCGAGGTGCCGGCCCGGCTCGCGCTGGCGCGGCTCGCCGCCCTGCGGGGCGAGGCCGACGCGGCCCGGCGCTGGCTGGCGGGGCTCCCCCGGGAGGTCCTGGAGAGCCCGCCGGGCCTGGAGGCGCGCGGCCGCGCCGCGGCCGCGGCCGGAAGCTGGGAGGAGGCCGCCCGCCTTCTCGGCCGGGCCCGCCGGGGCGGCTACGGGGGGCGCCGCCTCATGCTCGCCCACGCCCGCGCCCTGTGGCGGGCCGGCGGGCGGGAGCGCGCCGTGCGCGAGCTGGAGGCCTGGGTCTCGGACCACGGCCGCGACACGGGCGTGATGAAGCTGCTCGCCCTCTGGCAGCGCGCGCTCGGGCGCGAGGCGCGGGCCATCGCCCTGCTCGAGCGGGTGCTCGAGGCCAGTCCCGACGACGTGGTGGCGCTGAACGATCTCGCCTATGCGCTGCGCGGGCGCGATCCGGAGCGCGCCTGGGCGCTGGTGAGAAGTGCGCTGTCGCGCGCCCCGGACAGCCCGGAGGTGCTCGACACCGCCGCGCGGGTGCTGCTGGCGCGGGGCAACGCGGCGGAGGCGGTGCGGCATGCCGGGCGGGCCGTCCGGGCCCGGCCCGACGATGCGCGCCTGCGGCTGACCCTGGCCGAGGCGCTGGCGGCCGCCGGGCGCCGGGAGGAGGCGCTGGCGGAGGCGCGCCGCGCCGCGGAGGAGCGCGGGGGGCTGTCGGAGCGCGAGCTCGCCTCGGCCCGCGCGCTGCTCGAGCGGCTCGGGCGCGGCGAACAGGGGGCAGGCAGATAGGGCGGGGGCAGGAGGACCGCGCGCCTCAGTGGCGCCCCGGATGGGAGCGCAGTCCCGGGTCGCGCATGAAGCGGATGCGCTCCTCGCTGAACTCGCACCAGCCGTCGCTGGCGAGGCTCTCCAGGTAGCGCCGGGCCAGGCGCTCGTCCACCCCCGCCGTGCGGGCGAGCTCCGCGGGGCCGGCCTGCACGCAGCGGGCGGCCTCGCCCGCCCCCTCGCGCTGGCCCCGCGCGGGGCGGGCCACCTCGTAGAGCGCCCGCAGCGCATGGTCGAGGCGCTCCTCGGTGGTGCCGTAGGCGAGCATGAGGGCGAGCTCGTCGGTGCGGCGGATGCGCTCGGCGAAGAGGTGGAGCAGCTCGTGGGCCCGGGCGGGGTCGCGCCCGATCTGCGCGTGGAAGTCCTCGCGCCGGATCGCCACCACCTCCACGTTGGTCGTCGCCGTCGCGGTGGCCGAGCGCGGCCGGTCGTCCACCAGCGCCAGCTCGCCGAAGAGCTCTCCGGGCCCGAGGGTGGAGAGCGTGAGCACGCGGCGCTCCTGCGGCGAGTAGCGCGTGATGCGGACCGTGCCCATGTCGATGAGATAGCACTCCGCCGCCCGGTCGCCCTCGCGGAAGATGACCTCCCCGGCGCTGTAGAGCAGCCGCTCGGCGTGGGTGGCGAGCTGGGTGAGGGTGGCCTCGCTGTGCTCCAGCCGCTCGAAGGCCCAGGCGTGGAAGTCGGCGAAGCGGCAGGCCATGGGCACGATGTGCTCGCCGATCTCCCCGATCCAGATCTTCCCGGCGAGCGGCCGGAAGCCGATGCGCCGGTACATGGCCGCGCTCTTGTGGTTGACCGAGGCGATGACGTGGGTGGTGCCGTGCTGCACCCCGAGCGCGGCCGCGACCTTGAACAGGGCGCGGAAGATGTCGCGGCGCTTGCGCCACGGCCTGCGGATGGCGAGCATGCTGGCGCTGGCGAGACGGGCCTGTCCCCCTTGGCGCCCGCTCTCCTCGGCGGCCTGGGCGCGGTAGGCTGAGAAGTCCCAGAACAGCTCCGAGGGCAGCCCGGCGCCGGTGTCGTCGTTCAGCCTGAGCGTGGCGATGGGCTCGGCGCCCTCGTAGGCGATCAGGTTGAAGCAGCCGGGGTGGGCGTCGTAGCGGTCGGTGATGTAGGGCGGCGCGTGGGCGGCGCCGCCGAAGTAGCCCTCCTCCTGGGCGTAGACGTGCCAGCGCAGGTGGAAGACGTCGTCCATCTCCTGCGCGCTGCGGGCGATCTTGACCCGGATGGGCATGGCGCTGCGTCTCGCTCCCCGTTCGCCAGTAGGATCGGCAGGACAGGCGGGGGATTTAGCCCGGTCTTCGAACGGAACCTGCGGCTCCCGCGCCAGTCCCGAGGGGCCGGCGCGCCGTCAACCACGTTCGCCAAGTGCCTATCCTAGCATGGGGTTCCGCCGGCGCCGGTTCGTCCGTCACCGAATTGCAGCCGGTCGCCCGGTGGCCGCTCCGCCGGCGAGGCCGTCCTGTCTCCGCCGCGTGGCTGTTCAAGGATTTTACAGTTTTTGTGGGGCAGCCTCCCCCAACCCTTCGGTCTGCATAAAATATTCAGGCGAATCAAAACGATATGTGATTGGCACGGGGCGTGCATCCCCTGAGGGCGAGAGCGGGTCCGGGCGGGCCCGCGGGGAAAACGGAAGGACAGCAGTCAACGAAATCCAGGCGGATCCAGGAGCCAGGAGGAAGCCATGAAGACCCGGTTCAAGAAGACCCTGATCGCCTCGGCCGCCGCCGCGGCGTTCGGCCTTTCCGGCGCGGCGGGCGCCGTCGAGTTCCTCTTTGACGCCGACGCCGGCGGGACCGACTTCGGCTACGTGAACTCGCCCCTCGATCCGAGCGCGGGCGACTACCGGCCCGTCAACCTCTTCGGTCTGCGGGCCAAGTCCAACTACGACGTCGTCATCGACACGGGCGTCGCCGGCGGGGTGGACACGATCGACGCTGGCGACACCTTCACCGAGAGCATCCTGTTCAACCTGGAGCGGACCGTCGACAGCGGGGGCAACACGGTCTGGACCTACAACATCAAGCCCTCCGGGGGCGGGTTCAGCGTCACGAGCAGCTTCGTCTACTTCGACGTGCAGCTCTCGGGCGTGATCAGCAGCTATTCGGGCGGCGCCGACGGTCCGACGAGCCTGGCCTGCCTCGGGCTGGGGACCTGCAGCGTCGTCGACGACGTCTTCGACTTCGACTTCACCGGCGGCACGATCGACATCTACTACGACGACGACGCCACGCCCGGCGGCGACATGCTGCTCGCCTCCCTCACCGTGACCGGCGGCGGGGCCGACAACTTCTCCTTCGACAACCCCACCGCCACGGCCGACATCGGCGTCATCGCCGAGTTCGACTGGGTGCTCGACGGTGTCTTCTCCTACCTCGGCGGCACCGACTTCGCCGACGCGCTGGCGGCAGGCACTGTCATCACGGCGCTGGCGGACGCCTCCGTGAACCTGGAGGGCGTGGGCGGCGCGCCCGGCCTGGGTACGGGTGGCGGCGACCTCATCATCCTGACCGTTTCGGACAACGGCACCACGGCCCGCATCCCCGAGCCCGTGAGCGCCGCGCTGGTGGGGCTCGGCCTGCTCGGCATCGGCGGCCTCGCGCGCCGGCGCCGCCGGGCGTCCTGAGCCCACGCCGAACCGGGTCTGCCTTCGGCCGCCGGCCCCCGGGCCGGCGGCTTTCTTTTGCGGGTCCTCCGCTCCCGGGGGTGGCCACCCTCCAGCTCCGGCCCCCGTGGGGGCCAGCCTCCAGCCGCTTCCGGCGCCCCCCTCCCCGTGGGGCCGGCTTCCAGCCGGCCCGGCGCGGGGGGCGGGAATCAGGGCTCGGGGGCCGGACCCCGGCCTTCGGCGCCCCGCGGCGGGCCGTCCACCAGCAGGGCCTCGAGGGGCAGGCGCAGGCTGCGGGCGCGGGCCGGGCGGCCGTAGCCCAGCCGCCCCAGGAAGACGGCGCGGCGCGCGCCCTCGGGTCCGAGCAGGCCCTCGAGCCGGGCGGCCACCTCCCGGGCGCGCTCGAGGGCGCGCCGGCGCGTGGCGAAGGCGATGCCGCGGCGCGCGTAGGCGGCGAAGATCAGGGGGGTGGTCTGGGGCTGGAGCCGCAGGCCGCAGCGGGTGGCGGCGAGCCAGAAGCGCTGCACGGCCACCCCCGCCGCCGCGTGGTCCTCGGGCCGCTCCGGCTCGTGCGGGGCGAGCAGGGCGAAGTGCGCGCCGCACAGGAGCCCGGGGAGCAGGTCCATCTCGATGCGCGGCCACCAGGTGCCGGCGAGCCAGCGGTTGAGCCGGTCCACCCGGCGCCAGCTCGCCAGCGCCCAGCGCATGACCGCCCTGAGGAGGGGATCGACGCCGAGCGCGCGGTCCGGGATGCCCCATTCGCTGTGGCGCCGGCCCCAGCGGATGACCTCGCGGTGCTCCCGCCAGGCCTCCTCGATGGTGAGCCGGATCCAGGCGCTGCGGAAGTAGAGCAGCGCCATGCGCGCCCGCCCGGCCCAGCCGCCGATCCAGCGCACGCGGTAGCCCTCGGGGAGGCTCGCCTCGAGCGCCCGCCGGTGCGCCGCCCGCGGCGGGCGCGGGCGCATGGGCGTGCGGCGCACGCTGCGGCGGCGGATGGCCCCGGCCAGGGGGTCGGGGCTGATGCCGGGATCGGCCTCCAGGCGCACGTCGAAGGTGGGGCGGACCCAGGGGGCGTCCGGGCGCAGCGTCCAGGAGGCCCGCACCCCGCGGGCGGCGGCGGCCAGCCGCAGCGTCTCCAGCAGGGCGCCGAGGGCGAGCAGGCTCGCATGGCCCTCGAGGTCGTACACGCAGCGCTCGCCGATGCGCCGCCCGTGCACCACGACATGCCCCGGCCCCGCGAGCTCGAAGCGCCAGACCTGCGTGTTGTCCCCGCTCGGCGCCCAGCGCGCCTCGTCGAGGATGGCCAGCACCGTCCCGCGGTCGGGCGGTGCCGTCATGGCGGCTGCCCCTCCCGCAGGCGGCGCAGCTTCCATCGCGCGTAGGCGAGCGCGGCCCGCTGCAGGGGATTGCGGTGCCCCCCGGGACGCCAGGTGCGGCGCGTGCGCAGCGTGTAGGCGTCCATCTGCACGGCCCACGGGGCGGGCAGCAGCGGCCCGCGCCCCAGCACGAGCTTCATCGCCTGCGCCGCGGCGAGGCCGGCGCACAGCTCGACCGCTATGCCCGTCGAGGGGCCGCGTCGTGCGGCGAGGTCCACCGCCGAGGGATCCACCAGATAGCCTCGATGGATCATGGCGGGCGCCAGCCCGATCAGGAAGCGCAGGGCCTGCTCCTCGGGCGGGCGGCCGGCGAGCCCGAAATAGTCTTCGAAGCCCATGCCGTCCGGCACGAAGGTGACGAGCGCGGCGCTCAGGCCCAGCGGGCCCGCGATGACCGCCGGGATGCCGCGCCGGCGGCAGGCCTCGAACAGGGGGGGACGGAGGTCGAGGACGAAGAAGTCGAGGCCGTCCAGGTACACGTGGGCGCCGTCGAGGAAATCGTCGAGGCTGGCTTCGTCGACGCCCTCGCGCAGGATGCGCACGTCCGCCTCGGGGTTGATCGCGCGGACCATCTCGGCGACGACCTCGGCCTTGGACCGGCCGAGCGTGTCCAGACGGGCGCCGGCCTGGCGGTTGAGGTTCGCGAGCTCGAACCGGTCGGGATCGGCGAGCGTGAAGGCGCCGACGCCGAGGCGGGCGAGGGTGAGCGCGTGGCTGCCGCCCACGCCGCCCACGCCGGCGATGGCGACGCGCGTGCGCCGCAGGCGCGCCTGCTCCTCGCGGGTGAGCCAGCCGATGTTGCGCGAGAAGGCGAGGGCGTAGTCGAAGGCGTCCGCCATGGCTGCCGTCCACGCTGCGGGACCAGGCGAAGCATAGCCTGCCCCCGCGGGCGCCGCGACGGTGCGAACTCCGTCGTTGACCACCGGGTGGGCGGCCGGTATGTTCGGCTGCACGTGCGGACGGTGCCAGGGAGCAGAGCCTCGATGGGTGCGAGGGCGATGGGGGTTGCGGCGGCGCTGGTGCTCGCCGCCGCCGCGCACGCGGCGCTTGCGGCGGAGGCCGATCCGGAGGCGGCGGGGCGGGCGCTCGCCGAGCGCGTCTATGACCGGCCGGACGGGCGCGACCTCGCCACGCGCAGCGTCATGGTGCTGCAGGAGAAGGGCGGCCGGCCCCGCGTGCGCCGGATGTACACCTACCGCCTCGACCTCGGGGGCGGCCGCGTGCTGTCGCTGATCCGGTTCACCGCGCCCGAGGACATCGCGGGCACGGGCCTGCTCACCCTCGACCATCCCGGCGCGGCCACGGACCAGTGGCTTTATCTCCCGGCGCTCGGGCGCGTGCGGCGCATCGCCGGCGAGCGCAAGGGCGGGCGCTTCGTGGGCTCCGACCTCTATTACGAGGACCTGCGCGACCGCGAGCCCGACATGGACCGCCACCGCCTGCTGCGCAGGGAGAGGTTCCAGGGCGTGCTGTGCGAGGTGCTCGAGAGCGTGCCGGCCGAGCCGGGCAACTCCGTCTACGGGCGCCGCGTGAGCTGGATCCACCCGCAGACGCTGGTGGCGCTGCGCGTCGACTTCTTCCCGAAGCGGGGCGGCTCTCCGCTGAAGCGCCTGGTGGTGCACCGCATCCAGCGCATCCAGGGGTTCTGGACCGTGATGGATAGCACCATGACGGAGCTGCGCAGCGGGCACCGCACGCGCGTGACGGTGCGCAAGGCGCTCTACGACCAGGGCCTGCCGGAGTCGCTGTTCACGCAGCGGGTGCTGGAGGATCCGGCCGCGGAACGGAGGTTCCGGCCGTGAGGCGCCCGGTCGCCGCCTGTCTTCTGCTGGGGCTGCTGGCCGGCTTCCCGGGCCCCTGGGGGCAGGGGCGGGCCGCCGCCGCGCAGGCCGCGCCCGCCCCCGAGGTCGTGGGCCAGTACCGCGCCCGCGGCGAGGCCGAGCGCGCGGCGGAGCGTCTGCGGCGCGGCGGGGCGCGCGTCGAGGTGCGCGCGGTCCGGCGCGAGCGGATCCTGCACCGCGTCCAGCTCGGCCCCTTCCCGGGCCGGCGCGAGGCCCTGGCCGCGGCCGCGCGCCTGCGCGACGCCGGCGTGCCGCACATCGTGCGCCGGGCCGCGCGCGCGCGCGGGCATCTGATCTCCCTCGGCGCCTACCGCGAGCCGGCGCGGGCGCGGGAGCTCGCGGACCGGGCGAGGCGGCTCGGGCTGCGGGGCGTGCGGGTGGTGCCCGTGCGGTACGAGGAGCGGCGCTTCCTGGTGGTGCGCCTGCCCGCCCGGGCGCAGCCGGCCCCGCGCCGCGCGGCCGGCAGGGCGGCGCCCGCCCGGGCGAGGCCGGCGCCCGTCCCGCCGCCGCGGCCCGCGCCGGTCCGGCAGGCGGAGCGCGCCGCCGCGGATGCCGGCGCCGGGCCCGGGCCCGCCCCCGAGGGGCCGCGCGTCTTCGCCTCGCGCCGGGCGGCCGAGGCCCATGCCGCCCGGCTCGTGGAGGAGGGGTGGCAGGACGTGCGCGTCGAGCCCCGGCGCGAGCGCGTCACGCTTCGTGCGGTGATCCTGCGGGTGTACCAGCGCTGGGCCGACGCCCAGCGGGTGGCCGTGCGCGTGCGGCGGCTGGCGGGCCTGCCCGCCCGGGTGGTGCGTGACCGCTGGGAGCGCGGCTACATGGTGGTGGCGGGCGCCTACGCGAGCGCCTCACGGGCCGGGGCGGCCCACCGGCGCCTGCGCCGGGTCGGCTTCCGCAACGTGCGCGTCGTGCCCACGCGGGCGCGGCGCACGCTCTATGCGGTGCTGGCGCGCCCGCCGGTGCCCGAGGTGGCCGAGCCGGCGGCGGCCGAGGCGCCCGAGCCCGAGCCGCTCGGCCCCAACGTGCTGGTCTTCGCCGGCGCCGAGCCGCTGCCCGCGGCGGCCGCGGCGGGCGAGGAGGCGGCCGCGGCCGGCGGGCCCGAGGCCGGGCTGCGGCTCGAGGCCGGCGGCTTCACCGACGGCGCCGCCCCCGCCGACGCCTGGGGCTACGCCCATGTGCGCCTGGGCCATGTCTGGCGGGGCGAGGGGCCGTGGGAGGCGAAGCTCGCGGTGCGTGGCGACGGCTACCGCCAGTGGGACGGCGCGGCGGCCTTCGCCGAGGGGCGGGCCGACTACGACGAAGTCTGGCTGCGCTGGCGCGGCGAGCGCCTGCGGCTGACGCTGGGCGCGCAGCGGGTGGTATGGGGCCGGGTGGACGAGATCCCCCCCACCGACCGCCTCTCCGTGCCGGACCTCAGGCGCTTCGTGCTCGACGAGCTGGCCGACCGCCGCCTCACCGTGCCCGCGCTGCGCCTGGAGTGGTTCGCGGGCGCCTGGAAGCTGGACATGCTCGCCGTGCCCCGGTTCCGCCCGGCGGAGCTGCCCGACCCCGACAGCGTCTGGCATCCCGTGGACCGGCGGGCGGGAAGGCTACTCGGCGTGAAGGACCATCCCGTGCTGGGCGCGCTGGTCCGCGGCGGGCGCTTCGGCGAGGACGACGACGGCGCCGGCGGGGGTGGGCTGCGGCTCACGCGTGCCGGCCATGGCGTGGATCTCGGCCTCACGCTGCAGCGCGCGCGCCGGGCGCTGCCGTACTGGGAGCTGGACGCCGCCGCCCGCGCCGTGCTGCTGGGCGGCGGCACGGTGCCGGCGGCCCTCGCCGCGGCCCCGGGCGATACCTTCACGGCGCGCCATCCGTGGACCACGGTGGCCGGTTTCGACCTGGCGCTGGCGCGGGGCACCACCACCTGGCGGCTGGAGCTCGCCTGGAGCAGCGACGAGCCGGTCACCCGCACCGATCTCTCGATGGACACCGTCCGCGCCGTGGACTGGGTCGCCGGCGTCGAGCTCTATCCGGGCGGCCGCGACATGCGCCTCAACCTGCAGCTGTCGGGCCGCCATCTGCTCGATGCCGGCAGCGTGCTCGACCGCACCCGCGTGCTGGCGCTGGGCGGCGCGCTGGAGGACACCTTCGCGCATGGGCGCTGGCGCGCGCGGCTGCGCTTCTCCACCGACCTCGAGCGGCGCGACCTCTACCTCAATCCCGAGCTGGCCTGGCTCGGCTGGGAGCCCCACGAGCTCTACCTGGGCGCGCACGTGTTCGAGGGCAAGGGCGCGGAGACGGCCGGCGGCTTCCACGACGCCAACGATCTGGTCGTGATCGGCTGGCGCGCGCGCTACTGACCTGGCCTGGGGGATGGGGCTGGCGGCACGGGGGAGGCTCGCGGCGGCGGCCCTGCTGCTGCTGAACCTGCTCCCCCTGCCCGCCCTGCTCCGGCTGCACGTCGACAACGCCCCCGAGGTCTATTTCCCGGAGGAGGCGCCTGCGGTGCGCTTCGAGGCGGCGCTGCGCGCGCGCTTCCCCCAGGACGAGGTGCTGGTGGCGCTCCTCCGTCCGCCGGCGGGCACGGACCCGCTCGCGCTCTTCGACGATGCCTTCCTGGGCCGTCTCCAGGCGGTGGCCGAGCGCCTGGAGGCCCATCCCCTGGTGGACCGCGTCCTCACGCTCACCACCCTGGAGCACATCGAGGGCACGGCCGACGGCTTCACGGTGACGCCGCTGGCGGCGCCGGACGACGGCCGCACCCCGCGGGAACGGCGCCGCCGGGCGCTCGGGGACCGCTTCGCCCCGGGATTCGTGGTGTCCCGCGACGGGGACACCGCCGCGCTCATCGTGCGCCCCGTCGGCCTGCGCGGCAGCGCCCAGCGGGTGGAGGTCCTCGAGGCGACGCGCGCGGCGCTGGCGGCCGAGGGCCTCGAGCCCTGGGTCGCGGGCCTGGCGGGGGAGGTCGCCCTGGCCGTGGCCCAGCTCGAGTCCATGGTGCGCGACTCGGCGACCTTCATCCCCGTCCTCGTGCTCACGGGGCTCGCGCTGGTGGGGTGGCTCTTCCGCCGCATGCTCGCGGTGGCGCTCACGGGGCTCGCGATCGGGGCCGTGGTGCTCAGCACGGTGGCCGTGATCGCGCTCTGGGGCCGGCCCTACACGCTGGTCTCGGCCATGATCCCGGCGCTGCTCACCGCGCTCACGGTCGCGCTCCTGATCCACCTCTTCAACGCGGTCCGTCTCGCCGACCGCCGGGGCCACCGTCGAGAGGCCCGGATACGGCGTGCCCTGGAGGAGATCGCGCGCCCCGCCCGCTACACCGCCCTCACCACCGCGGCCGGCCTCGGCTCGCTCGCCCTGAGCCCCGTGGCCCCGATCGCCACCTTCGGCATCGCGGCCGGCATCGGGGCGCTGCTCCTGTATCCGGTGGTCGTGGTGCTGGTCGCGGCGGTGCTCGCGCGCTACGACCGCGGGCGCTGGCCCGCCGGCGCCGGGGCGCGGTGGCTGGACCGGCTGGTGCGGCGCGCGGCGCGCCTCGGGATGCGGCGGGCCGGGGCCGTGGCCGCCCTCACGCTGGCCCTGTCGGCCGCCGCGGTCCCGGCCGTGCTCGCAGTGCGTGCCGAGACCGACCTCTACCGCTTCTTCGGCGAGGACCACCCCCTCACCCGCGCCACGCGGCTCGCCGAGTCGAAGCTCTCGGGCGTGGGCACGCTGGAGGTCTATCTCGAGGGTCCGGGCCGCGACGCCCTGAAGGCGCCCGAGCGGCTCGCGGCCCTCCTCGCGCTGCAGGGCTGGCTCGAGGCCCAGCCGGAGGTGGACCGGACCGCCTCGGCCGCCGAGCTGGTGGAGGAGATGAACTGGGCCTTCCATGGCGAGGATCCCGCCCACCGCCGGCTGCCCGGCTCCCGCCGCCTGGTCGCCCAGTACCTCTTCGTCTACGACGGGCGCGACCTGTGGGAGCTCGCCGACCGCGAGCTCGCCGCCGCCCGGCTCCCCATGAACCTCGCGATCCACGGTGCCAACGCCATCGAGGCCTTCATCGGGCGGCTCGAGGCGCGGCTGGAGGAATCGCCCCCGGCCGACCTGCGCTGGCGGGTCGCGGGGCTGGGGCGGCTCTTCGCCGACCAGGAGGACCTGCTGGTCACGGGGCAGCTCCGCAGCCTCGCCGGTGCGCTCGCGCTGGTCTTCGCGCTCATGCTGGCGCTCTGGCGCAGCCTGCGGGCGGCGGCGCTCTGCATGCTGCCGAACCTCGCGCCGGTGCTGCTCATCTTCGCGCTCATGGGCGGGCTCGGGGTGTGGCTGGACATGGCCACGGCCATGATCGCCTCCGTCGCCATCGGCATCGCCGTGGACGACACCATCCACGTCTACGAGGGCTACCGCCGCCGGCGCGCGGCGGGCGTCGGCACGGTGCTGGCGCTCGGACGCACCTACGCCCAGGCGGGCCGCGCCATCACCCTGACCACCTTCGTGCTCGGCGCGCAGTTCCTGCTGCTCGGTACCTCCGCCTTCGTGCCCACCGTGGAGTTCGGGCTGCTCAGCGCCGCGGGGCTGGTGGCCGCGCTCCTGTTCGACCTGCTGCTGCTGCCCGCCATCCTGGTGCTGGCCGCCCGCAGCCCGGACCGCCGGCGGCCCGCCTGATCACGCCTTACACGCATCCGCCTCCGGGGCGGGAGGAGAGCGGCGCGGTCACCTTGCGGGCCCGTCTCCCGGCCGCGCGGAAGCCATGGTTCTCCATCGCCCGCCAGCAGCCGCGCCCAGGGCCGGCTGGAAGCGGTCCCCGCAGGGAAGTGGAACCGGCCCGGAGCTGGAGCCCCCCAAGAGGAAGGGCTGTGCAGGCAAGGCCCTGCAAAGGTCGTGCACCTTTTCGGGTGGCCTGGCGGCTCGTCCCTGTGCGCTCCGTGCTTTCGTGCCCCTTGCGCCGCACTTGCCGGAGGCGATGCGGCACGGTGAAGGGGATGCCACGACGACTGAAGAGCCCAAAAGAGCGGCGGCCCCATGGGGCCGCCGCTCGGGAGTGGCCCTGCGGTGGGGCCCGGAACGGTTCCGGCGTTCCGGCGGCCCCACCTCCGTCCTCAGGTGCCGGTCAGGTCCTGATCAGGCCTTGCCGGCGGCGCATGCCCAGGGCCGCCAGGCCCGCGGCCAGCAGCAGCAGCGTGGCCGGCGCCGGCACGCCCGTGGGCGGCGTGGGATCGCCCGTGATCTCGAAGCGGATCTTGTCCTCCAGCACGGGCTCGAGGTCGGCGAAGCTCGAGGCGGGGAAGTCCGTGCTCGATCCGTAGCCGTCGTTCCACGAGCAGTCGGCCAACGCCCCGATACCGAGGCAGTTGACGGCCTCGTAGCCGGCCGCGATGGCGGCGGCGGTGGCGGTGGTGGGATCGAGCCCCCAGTTGTGGCCGCCGTCGGTCGAGACGTCGATCAGCTTCCGGAAATCGGGAGCGAACTCGCTCGGGTCCAGCGCCGAAAGGAAAGATTCGAGGTCGCTCATGGAGAGGTCGATACCGTCGCCGATGCTGGTGAGCGCACCGAGCTGGCTCATGGCGCCGATGGCACCCAGCAGCGCGGTGCGGTCGGCCTCGCTCTCGATGCGGATCGCGGTCTGCTCGAGCTGGGCGATGGTGGAGAACTGCACCACGTTGACCACCACGCTGCCGTCGGCCGGCAGGATCGTGGGATCGCCGAGCACCGACTGGTAGGCGGAAATCTGGGTGGCGAAATCGCTCGAGGAGATGCTGCCCGAGCCGTCGATCACGATGCCGAGGGCCACCCGGATGGGGGCCGCGTGGACGGCGCCCGCCATGCCGAGCGCGAGAATCCCCGCCAGCAGGGTGCCCCATCGCCCCGGCCCCTTGCCAGTTCTCGAGTACTTCATGCCGTCTTCCCCCCTTGTGGTCGTCCGATCGCCGCCGCGGCCCGGCGGGCCGACCGGGGATCAGGACCAGGAACCGCCTGGCTTCCAGGGGTCTGGTCCCGGTCACTCACCGGACCGCCCGGCCGCTCCTGTCCCCGGATACAGCAGGATTGGTGCCAGCTGGAAACTTTTCTTTTGTATACAATAACTTCTTGATAATCTGGTGGCGTCGGTCCGCCCGAAAAGGGGTCTTGTGTAAAAGCCGTCGACGCCGAAGGCGGGGACGGCGTTCCCTGGCCTCCGGCTGGGCGGCCGGCCAACGCTGGCCACGGCCGGCACCGGCGGTTGTAAGCAATTTCCTACAGGTGTTCGTGCCGGCGGCGACACGGCACTGTCTGTCCCCGCTGACAGACGCGGCCCCCACCCCTCCCTAGAATCCCGCCCAACGCAGCCGCCGGTCTGGCGGCGGCCGCCGGGGGGCGGCCATGCGGGAGAAGGGAGGGTCCATCCGTGAGCACCATCCGTACGAGCTGGTCCAGCCGGGCGATCCCGGCCGTTCTCGTCGCCGCCGCCACGATGCTGGCGGCCTGCGCGTCCGCACCCGCGGGCCCGGGACCCAAGGGGGACGCGGCCGCCGCCTCGCCACCCTACATCATCGGCCCCGGCGACACGGTGCAGGTCTTCGTGTGGCGCAACCCGGAGCTGTCGGCCACGGTGCCGGTGCGGCCCGACGGCAGGATCACCACCCCGCTGGTGGAGGACCTGCAGGCGAGCGGCAAGACCCCCACCCAGCTCGCCCGCGACATGGAGCAGGCCCTCTCCAGGTACATCAAGAACCCCATCGTCACGGTGATCGTGACCGGGTTCGTGGGCCGCTACAGCGAGCAGGTGCGTGTGGTGGGCGAGGCCGCCCAGCCGCGCGCGCTCCCCTACAAGGAGGGCATGACCCTGCTCGACGTCATGATCGCCGTGGGCGGGCTCACCGAGTATGCCGCCGGCAACCGCGCCAAGCTGGTGCGCATGGTCGGCGGCAAGCAGCAGGTCTACACCGTGCGGCTCGAGGACCTGGTGCGCAAGGGCGACGTTTCGGCCAACGTCCGCATCCTGCCCGGCGACGTGCTGATCATCCCCGAGGCCTTCTTCTGAGGCGCGGCGCGCCGTGCGGGGAGCCTGCCCATGAACGAGCTCATCTTCCAGATCCAGTCGCTGGCGCGCGGCCTGTGGCGCTTCCGCTGGCTGGCCCTGGGCATCGCCTGGGCGGTCTCGCTCGCCGGCTGGATCTTCGTCGCCCGCATGCCGGACCAGTACCAGGCCACGACCCGTGTCTACGTGGACACGACCTCCATGCTCAAGCCGCTGCTGCGCGGCCTGGCGGTCCAGACCGACCTGCGCCAGCGCCTGCGCCTCATGACGCGCAGCCTCCTCAGCCGCCCGAACCTCGAGAAGGTGGCGCGCATGACGGACCTGGACCTCAACGCCCGCACCCCCGAGCAGATGGAGGCGCTCGTCAACGACCTCGCCCGGCGCATCAGGCTGCGCGACGCGGGCCGGGTCAACCTCTACACCATCAGCTTCACCGATCCGGATCCCGCGCTGGCCAAGCGGGTGGTGCAGGCGCTGCTCACCATCTTCGTCGAGAGCAACCTGGGCGACACGCGCCGCGAGAGCGCCACGGCGCTCAAGTTCCTGGACCAGCAGATCGCCGATTACGCCAGGCGCCTGGACGAGGCCGAGCGGCGGCTGATGGAGTTCAAGCGCCGCAACGTGGGCCTGCTGCCGGGCCAGGGAGGCGGCTATTTCGAGCGGCTCGAGAAGCTCCAGGCCCAGCTCGAGGAGGCGCGCCTCGAGCTGCGCCAGGCCGTCAACCGCCGCGACGAGCTGCGCCGCCAGCTAGAGGATGCCGAGGCGGCCGAGGAGTACGCCCTCGTCCCCGCGGTGCCCGCAGCGGCCACGGTCTCTCCCCTGGACGCGCGCATCCAGGCGCTCCAGGCCAAGCTCGACGAGCTGCTCCTCAAGTACACCGACCAGCATCCGGACGTGGTCGAGATCCGGCGCACCATCGCCGCCCTCGAGGAGCAGAAGCGCAAGGAGCTCGAGGCGCAGGCCGCGGCCGCCGGCGGCGAGGAGCCCGCCGCGGCCGCCAGCCCCGTGAGGCAGCAGCTCAAGCTGGCCCTGGCGGAGGCCGACGCCACCGTGGCGGCGCTTCGCGTGCGCGTGCAGAGCTACGAGCGCAAGCTCGCGCGGCTCAAGTCGCTGGTGGACACCATCCCCAAGGTCGAGGCCGAGTACAAGCGTCTCATGCGCGACTACGGGGTGACGAAGAAGAACTACGAGGCCCTGCTCGCGCGGCGCGAGTCGGCCAGGATCTCCGAGGAGGCGCAGCAGACCGCGGACGAGGTCAAGTTCCGCGTGATCGACCCGCCCCGCGTCCCGCTCGATCCCGTGGGACCGAACCGCGTGCTCTACATGAGCCTGGCCCTGGGCGCGGGCGTGGCCGCGGGCGTGCTCGCGGCGCTGGTGCTGACGCAGCTGCGGCCCACCTTCGACAGCCGCCGCGCCCTGCGCCAGGCCACCGGGCTGCCCGTGCTCGGAGGGGTGATGCTTGTGCGGACGCTGACGCAGCGCATCCGGCGCCGGGTCGAGGTCACCAGCTTCGTCTTCGCCGCCCTGCTGCTGGTTCTGGTCTATGGCGGGGTGCTCACCATCTACATGGCCGACCTGCGGCTGGCGGAGGAGCTGCGGGCGATCGCGGGGAGGTTCCTATGAGCAGCATCGAGAAGGCCATGGAGCGGGCGGCAGGCGCTGCTGGGGGCGTCGTGGAGCGTCTCGTGGCCGCCCGGCGCGTCCGGGAGGAGGCCCCGCGCCACGACCTCGACCTCGGCCGCCTCAGGTCCATGGGCTACCTCACGCCCGAGGACTCCGACGGGGCGCTCGCCGAGCAGTACCGGATCATCAAGCGGCCCCTGCTGATGAACGCCTTCGGGCGCGGTGCCGTCCCCATCGAGGGCGGCAATCTCATCATGGTCACGAGCTCGCTGCCCGGCGAGGGCAAGACCTTCACCACCTTCAACCTCGCCATGAGCATGGCCATGGAGCTCGACCACACGGTGCTCGTCGTCGATGCCGACATCGTCAAGCCCACGCTCACCGAGCTGGCCGGCCTCAAGGGGCGGCCAGGGCTCACCGACGTGCTGGCCAGCGACAGTGTCGGCGTGGGCGACGTGATCGCGCGCACCAACGTGCCCAAGCTGCGCATCATCCCGGCAGGCAAGGCCCACCCCAACTCGTCGGAGCTGCTCGCGAGCCAGGCCATGCGCACCCTCATGGAGGAGCTCGCCGAGCGCTATCCCGACCGGGTGGTGCTGTTCGACACCCCGCCCCTGCTCGCGGCGAGCCAGGCGAGCATCCTCACCTATCTCGTGGGTCAGGTCGTGGTCGTGGTGGAGGCCGGCCGCACGCCCCAGCCCGTGGTCAAGGAGGCCCTCGGGCTGGTGGACTCGTCCAAGGCCGTGGGCCTGGTGCTCAACAAGAGCCACGAGCGCGGCAGCGGGGACTACTACGGCTACTACGGCCATGGCGAAGCGTAGCCTCTTGGGTGCCGCCCTCGGCGCAGCGTTCGGTGCATCGGCCGCCCAGGCGGGGGGCTGGGAGTTCGGCGCCTCGCTGGCCGGCCGCCTCACCTGGACCGACAACCTGCGTCTCGTCGCGGAGGGCGGGGAGAGCGCCGGCGTGCTCGAGGTGGCTCCGGCGTTCCGGGCCCGCCGCGCCGGGCGGCGCCTGCAGGTGCGTGCCGACTACCGACTGCAGCAGTTCCTCTACACCGAGGGGCTGGGCGCCGCCGCCACCTGGCACCAGTTCCAGGGCTCGGCCAAGGCCGAGCTCGTGCGCCAGACGGTCTATCTGGACGCCACGGCCGGCTACGGGCAGGTGCTCGCCGATCCCGACGGCACGGTGCCGGTGGGCAATCTCTCGCTTACCGCCAACCGCACCGACGCGGCCAGCCTCTCGGTCTCGCCCTATGCCGTCTTCCGCCTCGGCGACGCCGCCACCGGCAGGCTGCGGTACGGCCACCGGCGCGTGCGCACGGGCGTGCGCGGCGCCGACAGCCGCATCGACGAATGGAGCGCGCGTCTGGCCGGCCCTCCCGGCGGGCGTCGCCTCGGCTGGGGCCTGGGCTGGATCCGCAGCGAGCAGCGCTTCACGGGCCGGCCGGACTTCGAGCGCGAGGTCGCCACCGCCGACCTCAGCCTCCGCCTCACGTCCAGTCTCAGCCTGGTGGTGAGCGGCGGGCGCGAGGACAACAGCTACCAGCGCGCCGCGGGCACGCCCGCTCCCGAGGGCGGCTTCTGGAGCGCCGGCCTGCGCTGGACGCCCAGCCGCCGCACCGCGCTCGAGCTGCGGCGCGGCGAGCGTTTCTTCGGCGGCACCGCGGCCGTGAAGGCCAGCTTCCGCACGCGCCGGGCGGTCCTCGACGCCAGCTATGCGGAGGACCTCGCCACCGTGCAGCGCCTCATCCTCGACCGCCAGCTCTTCGTGCTGACCGATCCCTTCGGCAACCCGGTGCTGGCCGGGGGGGTGCCGGTGGTCATCGAGATCAGCTTTCCCGCCCTCACGGCCGAGGTGTTCCTGCGCAAGCGCGGCACGCTCGCCTGGAGCTGGCGGCGCGGCCGCAGCAGCTACGGGCTCAGCCTCTACGACGAGCGGCGGGAGTACCAGACCACCGCCGAGACCGAGCGCGTGCGCGGCGGCAACGTCTCCTGGACCTGGCGCCTCGCGCGGCGCACCACCTCCACGCTCGCGCTCGCCGCGCAGCGGCGCGACCGCCGCGGCGGCGCCGGCATGGACGACTTCCGCTACGCCACGTGGGACCTGAGCCGGCGGATACGGCCGGATCTCAGCGGCTCGCTCTCGCTGCGGCGCCTCGTGCGCGACGGCAGCGGCGGGCTGCGCAGCTACGACCAGAACGTGATCACGCTGGGGGTGACGGCCACCTTCTAGCTCCCGGGAGGACGAGGGCATGTACGAAGGTTTCTACAAGCTGAGCGGCAAGCCGTTCTCGCTCACACCGGACCCGCGCTTCTTCTTCGGCAGCCGCGGCCACAAGCGCGCGCTGTCCTATCTGCGCTACGGTCTCAAGCAGGGCGAGGGGTTCATCGTGGTCACGGGCGACATCGGCGCCGGCAAGACCACGCTCGCGGCGCTGCTGTGCGAGGAGCTCGCCGACCAGGGCGTGATCGCCGGCCGCCTGGAGAGCACCCAGCTCGGGCCCACCGAGTTCCTCGCCATGCTCTCGGCCACGCTCGGCCTGCGCCACGAGACCGGCAGCAAGGTCACGCTCCTCAAGAACCTCGAGACCTATCTCAAGGCCCGCGCGCGTCAGGGCAAGCGCGTGGTGATCGTGGTGGACGAGGCGCAGAACCTCCCGGCCGAGACGCTGGAGGAGCTGCGCATGCTGTGCAACTTCCAGGTGGACGAGCGCCCCGTGCTGCAGGCCTTCCTGCTGGGGCAGGAGCAGTTCCGCGACGTGCTCGCGGACGCCGCCCTCGAGCAGTTCCGCCAGCGGGTGATCGCCTCCTGCCACCTGGGCCCCATGGACCTCGACGAGACACGCGCCTACATCGAGCACCGCCTGCGGCTCGTGGGCTGGCAGGACGACCCCAGGCTGAGCCCCGACCTCTACGCGGAGATCCACCAGTACACCGGCGGCATCCCGCGCCGCATCAATACCGTGGTGGACCGCCTGCTGCTGTTCGGCTACCTGGAGGAGCGCCACGAGCTGGACACCGAGGCCTTCGCCACGGTCCGCCAGGAGCTGCTCGAGGAGGGCTTCGGCGAGGACGCCGTCCGCCGCCGGCAGGCCGAGAAGGCCCGGGCCCGGCAGGAGGCGGACGCCCCGCAGCTCGCCATCGTCGATGGCCCCCTCACGGAAGAGCCCGCCGGAACGCCGCAGCAGCCCCAGCAGCCGGTGGCGCGCATCGTGCCCGTGGAGCCCGACGGGAGCCTGGCCGCGCGCGTGGCGGCGCTCGAGCGTCGCGTGGAGGAGCTCGAGGCCGTCGTCAGCGGCGCGCGCGAGGCCCTGCTGGAGGCGCTCGTGCTGGGCAAGCACGGCGCCCGGCGCAGGAGCAGGTGAGCGCAGGGAAGGAGACAGGAAGGTGAGCGCCCCCGCCGCCAGGCTGCCGGCCGCGCGCCCCGCCCCCCCGCGCGAGGGCGGGCTCATGTGCGTGGTGGGCGCGCGCCCCAACTTCATGAAGGCCGCCCCGCTGCTGGCCGCCTTCGCCGAGGGCCCCACGCCGCTCCCCTGCTCCCTCGTGCACACGGGCCAGCACTACGACGCCGCCATGAAGGAGGCCTTCTTCCGCCAGCTCGCCATCCCCGAGCCCGACGTGGACCTGGGGGTGGGCTCGGGCAGCCACGCCTGGCAGACGGCCGAGATCATGCGCCGCTTCGAGCCGGTGCTGGCCGCGCAACGCCCGCAGCTCCTGATCGTCGTGGGCGACGTCAACTCCACGCTCGCCTGCGCCCTCGTGGCGGCCAAGCTGGGGGTGCCGGTGGCGCACGTGGAGGCGGGCCTGCGCAGCTTCGACCGCGCCATGCCCGAGGAGATCAACCGCGTGCTCACGGACCAGCTCTCGGAGCTGCTCTTCGTCACCGAGCCCTCGGCCCGCGAGAACCTGCTGCGCGAAGGGGTCGCGCCCTGGCGCATCCATTTCGTGGGCAACGTCATGATCGACACCCTGCGCGCGCACGAGGCGCGCGCGGTGCCGGCCGCCGACACGCTCGCGCGGCTCGCGCCGCGCGCCGTCCGCCGCGCCGCCGAGCACGGCTACGCCCTGCTCACGCTCCACCGCCCGTCCAACGTGGACCGGCCCGAGGTCCTGCGCGGGATCCTGGAGGCGGTGGCGGTGCTCGCGCGGCGGCTGCCCGTGGTCTTCCCCGTCCATCCGCGCACGCGCGCTGCGCTCGCGCGGCTGGGGCTGGAGGACGATCTCGCCGCCGCGGGCGTGGCGCTCACCGGGCCGCTGGGCTACCTCGAGACGCTGGGCCTGATGCGTGAGGCGCGCCTCGTGCTCACGGACTCGGGGGGCATGCAGGAGGAGACCACCGCGCTCGGCGTGCCGTGCCTGACGCTGCGCGAGAGCACCGAGCGCCCCGTGACGCTCACCCACGGCACCAACACGCTGGTGGGCACGGACCCCGCCCGCATCCGGGCCGCCGCCGGGCAGGCGCTGTCCGGCGCGCGGCCCGCGGCACGGATGCCGGAGCTCTGGGACGGGCAGGCGGCGCGGCGCATCCGCGCCGTGCTCGAGCGCTGGCTCCGCGACCGCGGGGCCCTGCGCCGCTGCGCCGCCGGCGCCTGAGCCCGTCCCCAGGCCGCGCACCTTCGGTGCCCCTGCGTGCGGGGGAGGGCGGTAGCGTGCCTGCGCCCGGCCGAAGAGGCGCCTCCATGCCGGACGGCGCGACGGACGGCCCGGCGAGACGAGAAGGAACGGAAGGTCTGAAAAACCGTGATTTTTCAGGCCTTCCCCGCGGCCAGGGACGGCCGCGGCACGGCCCATGCACGGGGAAGTGCATGACAATGCGACGAAAATCGAAACGGACCGCGCAGCACCCCAGCGCTGATCAATACGCGCAGCGGATTGATCAGAGTTTTCGAACGGTTCACGAGCCGATGGAGAACGGAACGGACATCGTCAACGCCCTGACCGTGGACGTGGAGGACTACTTCCACGTCACGGCGCTCGAGCCGCATATCCCGCGCAGCGCATGGGGCCGGTGGCCCGTGCGCGTGGAGGCCAACACCCGCCGCGTGCTCGAGCTGCTCGGGCGGCACGGCGCGCGGGCCACCTTCTTCGTGCTGGGCTGGGTGGCCGAGCGCTTCCCGGGCCTGGTGCGCGAGATCGCCGCCGCCGGCCACGAGGTCGCGAGCCACGGCTGGGACCATCGCCGCCTCACCGGGCTCACGCCCGAGGACTTCCGCCGGGACGTGCTGCGCGCGCGCATCCTGCTGGAGGACGTCACCGGCATGCCGGTGCGCGGCTATCGCGCCCCGAGCTTTTCCATCACGGCGCGCACGCGCTGGGCGCACGCGGTGCTGGCCGAGACGGGCCATGCCTACTCCTCCAGCGTCTATCCCGTGCGCCACGACCTCTACGGCATGCCGGAGGCCCCGCGCGGGCCCTACCGGCCCGTGTCCGGCCTGGTGGAGGTGCCCGTCACGACGGTGCGGATCGCCGGCCTGACGCTGCCGGCAGGGGGCGGGGGCTTCTTCCGCCTCTATCCCTACGCCCTCTCGCGCTGGGCGCTGCGGCGGGTCAACCGGCGCGAGGGGCGCCCGGCCGTCTTCTACTTCCATCCCTGGGAGCTGGATCCCGCCCAGCCGCGCCCGCAGGGGCTGGGGCTGCGCACGCGGGTGCGCCACTACCTGAACCTCGAGCGCATGGAGGACCGTCTCGGGCGGCTGCTCGCCGATTTCCGCTGGGACCGCATGGACCGAATCTACGCCGGCCCCGGCCCCGGCGCGCGCGCATCCGCCGCGGAAGGTGCCGGGCCCGGCGCCGCCACGGGGACTTACGGGAGGGTCTGAACCATGAACGTGGTGCTGACATCCGAGGACATGGTGCTGGCCACCGAGCCGGTGGTGCGGCGCGCGCCGCTGCGCGTGCACGTGCTCGACGCCACCGCCGACGCGGCCGCCTGGGACCGCTTCGTCGTCTCCCGCCCGGAGGCGACCTTCTTCCACCTGGCGGGCTGGCGCGAGGTGGTCGAGCGCGTCTACGGTCACCGCAGCTTCTATCTCTACGCCGAGCGCGACGGGCGCATCGAGGCGGTGCTGCCGCTCGCGCGCATCCGCAGCCGCCTCTTCGGCGACGCGCTGGTCTCGACCCCCTTCTGCGTCTACGGCGGGGCCATCGGCGAGCCGCTGGCCTGCACCGCGCTGGAGGAGGAGGCCTGCCGGCTGGCCGAGGACCTGGGCGTGGACTACCTGGAGCTGCGCCACCGCGAGCGCCGCCATCCGGGCTGGCCCTGCCGCGACGACCTCTACGTCACCTTCCGCAAGGCCATCCACCCGGACCCGGAGCGCAACCTCGCCGCCATCCCGCGCAAGCAGCGCGCCATGATCCGCAAGGGGGAGAAGGCGGGGCTGCGCGCCGTCGAGGAGCCCGACGTCGAGCGCTTCTTCCGCGTCTACAGCGAGAGCGTGCGCAACCTGGGCACGCCCGTCTTCCCCAAGCGCTGGTTCCGGGCGCTGAAGGAGGTCTTCGGCCAGGCCTGCAGCGTGCTCACGGTCTACCGCGGCGCCGAGCCCGTGGCCTCGGTGATGAGCTTCCACTTCCGCGACGAGGTGCTGCCCTATTACGGCGGCGGCACGCGCGCCGCGCGCGCCCTCAAGGCCAACGACTTCATGTACTGGGAGGTGATGCGGCGCGCCTGCCAGCGCGGGGCGCGGATCTTCGACTACGGCCGCAGCAAGGTGGGCACCGGCTCCTACCGCTTCAAGAAGCACTGGGGCTTCGAGCCCGAGCCGCTGCGCTACGAGTACCACCTCGTGCGGGCCCGAGCCGTGCCGGACGTCAACCCGCTGAACCCGAAGTACCGCATGGCCGCGGCCGTGTGGCGCCGGCTGCCGCTCGCGCTCACGCGCCTCGTCGGGCCCATGATCGCGCGCGGCCTCGGCTGATCCCGTGGGGACGCTCCTCTATCTGGCGCACCGCATCCCCTATCCCCCGAACAAGGGGGAGAAGATCCGTGCCTGGCACATCCTGCTGGGGCTGGCGGAGCGCTACCGTGTGGTGCTCGGCGCCTTCGTCGACGACCCCGACGACTGGGCGCACCGCCGCGCGCTGGAGGCGGTGTGCGCGGAGGTGCACCTGCGCCCGCTGCCCCCCCTGAGGGGCGCGCTGCGCGCGGCCGCGGCGCTGGCGGCGGGCGGGCCGGCCAGCGTGCGCTGGTTCCGCGACAGCGCGCTTGCGCGCTGGGTGCGCGGAGCCGTCCGGCGCCACGCCCCGGAGGCGGCCGTGATCTTCTCCTCGGCCATGATGCAGTACGCCCACGCGCTGCCGGCGGACCTGCCGGTGGTGGCCGACTACGTGGACGTGGACTCCGAGAAGTGGGCCGCCTACGGCGCGCGCCGGCACGGGCCCGCCGGCTGGCTCTACCGGCGCGAGGCGCGCACGCTCGCCGCCTGGGAGGGGCGCATGGCTGCGCGCGCCCGGGCGGTGGTCCTCGTCAGCGAGGCCGAGGCCGACCTGTTCGCCGCGAGGGCGCCCGAATGCGCCGGGCGGGTGCGCGCCGTGGGCAACGGCGTGGACCTGGAGCGCTTCCGCCCCGACCCGTCGCTGCCCGACCCCTATCCGCCGGACGCGCGGGCGCTGGTCTTCACGGGGCTCATGGACTACCGGCCCAACGTGGACGCGGTGCGCTGGTTCGCCGAGGCGGTGCTCCCGCGGGTGCGGGCCGAGGTGCCGGAGGCGGCCTTCTGGATCGTGGGCGCGCGGCCGGCAGAGGCCGTGCGCCGCCTGGAGCGTCTCCCGGGCGTGCGGGTGACCGGCGCCGTGCCCGACACGCGGCCCTGGCTCGCGCACGCGGCGGCCGCGGTGGCCCCGCTGCGCATCGCCCGCGGCGTGCAGAACAAGGTGCTGGAGGCCTACGCGATGGCGCGCCCCGTGGCGGCTACGCCGCAGGCGGCCGAAGGCATCGAGCTCCCGCCGGGCGCCGGGGACTGGATCGCCGGCGATGCCGATGGCCTCGCGCGGCGCGTCGTCGCCCTGCTGCGCGAGCCCCCCGGCCCGGCCTGGCGCGAGGCCTGCCGCCGCTGGATGGAGTCGCGCTACGCCTGGCGGCGCCACCAGGCGGCCTTCCTCGAGGTGGTGGAGGAGGCCATCGGCGCGCCGGCGCCTGCGGCGCGCGCCGCCGCGGCGGTGGCGGAGGCGGTCTGAGCATGGCGCGCGCGCAGGCCGAGGTGGCGCGGGGGATGGCGGGGACGGCCGCCGGCTGGCATGCGGCCGCGGCGGTGGCGCTGGGGCTCGCGCTGCTCGCGGCCATCTACCACGAGACCCTCGGCTCCATGGTCCGCATCTGGTGGCGCTCGGAGACCTTCGCCCACGGATTCCTCATCTTCCCGATCAGCGCCTGGCTCGTCTGGCGCGAGCGCGCGGCGCTCGCCGGCCTGCCGCTGGCCCCCGACTGGCGGGCGCTCGCCGCGCTGGCCGTCCTCGTCCCCGGCTGGCTCGTGGCGCGCGAGGCCGACATCCTGGTGGGCGAGCAGCTCGCCTTCGTGCTCATGCTCCCCGTCCTCGTCTGGCTCGCCGCGGGCCGGGCCGTGGCGCGGCGGCTCATGTTCCCGCTGGGCTTCCTGGTCTTCGCCGTGCCCATGGGCGAGGCGCTGGTGCCTCCGCTCATGGATTTCACGGCCGACTTCACCGTGGCGCTGCTCAGGCTCACCGGCATCCCCGTCTACCAGGAAGGCACCTTCTTCAGCATCCCCAGCGGGGACTGGGTGGTGGTGGAGGGCTGCAGCGGCGTGCGCTATCTCATCGCCTCGGTCACGCTGGGCACGCTCTACGCCTACCTCACATACCGCACGCTGTGGCGCCGCGCGCTCATGGTGGCGCTCTCGGTGCTGGTGCCCATCGTGGCCAACGGCCTGCGCGCCTACATGATCGTGATGATCGCGCACCTGAGCGGCATGCGGCTGGCCCTGGGCGTGGACCATTTCATCTACGGGTGGGTCTTCTTCGGCGTGGTCATGTTCCTGCTCTTCTGGCTCGGCACCCTGTGGCAGGAGCGCGAGGCGGCTGGGCCGCTTCCCGGCCGTGGGGCCGGCTTCCAGCCGGCCCGCGCGGGCGGTCCCCGGCCGGCCCGCGCCCCGGCCGGGCGGATCGCCGCCGCCGCGGTGGCGGGGGCGCTGGTGGCGTCCGCTGGCCCGGCCGCGGCCGCCTGGCTCGACCGCAGCGTGCGCGCCGCCGCGGTGCCGGCGCTCGCCCTGCCCGAGCGGCTGGGCGCCTGGAGCGCGGCGCCCGACTTCACCCGCTTCGCCCCGCGCTACGTGGGGCACCTGGCCCAGGCGCGCCGCGCCTACGCGCGCGCGGGCGGGCCGCCCGTGCTCGTGCAGGTCTTCTGGTACAGCGGCCAGCGCCAGGGTGCGGAGCTGGTCAGCAGCGCCAACGTGCTCGTGCCGCAGAAGCATCCGGTCTGGCGCCAGCCCTGGGAGCGCAGCTTCGCGGCCGGCGGGCTCGTCGTGCGCGAGGCGCTGGTGCGCTCGGCCCGCGGCGAAAGCCTGCTGGCCTGGCGGCTGATGTGGATCGATGGCCGCTGGACCGCGCGCCCCCTCGAGGCCAAGCTCTACGAGGTGCTGGCCGCGCTGCGCGGCCACCGCCGCGACGGGGCCGGCATCGTCCTCGTCACCCCCCTCGACGGCATGGACGCCGCGCGCGCGCGCCTCGGGTCCTTCCTGGCGGTGCTGCGCGGCCCCCTGGACGCGCTGCTGGCCCGGGCATCGCGGGAGGCGGGCCGGTGAGGGCATCCGCGCGCCGCCCCCTCGTCGCCCACGTCATCTACCGCCTCCAGACGGGCGGCCTCGAGAACGGGCTGGTCAACCTCATCGACCGCCTGCCGCCCGAGCGCTTCCGGCATGCGGTGATCTGCCTCACCGGGGCCACCGGCTTCGCCGCCCGCCTGCGCCGGGCCGACGTGCCGATCGTCGAGCTCGGCAAGCGCGAGGGCAACGACCCCCTCATGCTCTGGCGCCTGTGGCGGCTCTTCCGGCGGCTGCGCCCCGCCGTGGTGCACACCCGCAACCTCGCCGCCCTCGAGGCCCAGCTCCCCGCGGCGCTGGCGGGGGTGCCCTGCCGGATCCACGGCGAGCACGGCTGGGACGTGCACGACCCCGAAGGCCGCAGCCGGCGCTACCGGATCGTGCGCCGGCTCTACCGGCCCTTCGTGCACCGCTACGTGACGGTCTCTGGGCATCTGCGCCGCTATCTCGTCGAGGCGGTGGGCGTCGCGCCGGAGGCGGTGGAGGCCATCTGCAACGGCGTCGACACCGGCCGCTTCCGTCCCGGCCGCGATCGCGGCGCGCTGCCCCCCGGCTTCGCCGGCGAGGGCGACGTGGTCTTCGGCTGGGTGGGGCGCATGGCGGAGATCAAGGATCCGGTGCTGCTGGCGCGGGCCTTCGTCCGGGCGCGCCGCGCCGGCGGGGAGGCCGCGGCGCGGATGCGGCTCGTGCTCGTGGGCGAGGGGGACGAGCGCGCGGCGGTCGAGCGCGCGCTCGCCGAGGGCGGGGCGCGCGAGGCCGCCTGGCTCGCCGGCGCGCGCGACGACGTGCCCGCCCTCATGCGCGCCTTCGACGTCTTCGTGCTGCCCTCGCGGGCCGAGGGCATCTCCAACACCATCCTCGAGGCCATGGCCACGGGCCTGCCGGTGATCGCCACGCGCGTGGGCGGCAACCCCGAGCTGGTCGAGGAGGCCGTGACCGGGACCCTCGTGCCGCCCGGCGACGTGGATGCGCTCGCCGCCGCCCTCCTGCGCTACGCCGGCGACGCGGCCCTGAGAGGCGAGCAGGGCCGCGCCGCGCGCGAGCGCGCCGAGCTGCGCTTCGGCATCGAGCGCATGGTGCGCCGCTACGAGTCGCTCTACGGGCGGCTGCTGCTCGAGCGCCTGGGCGGGGCGGTGGCGGGGCAGCCCGGAGGGGCGGCCTGAGATGTGCGGCATCGCGGGGCTGTTCGACACCCTGGGCCGGCGGCCGCCGCCGCAGGCCCTGCTCGAGCGCATGACCGACGTGCAGGCCCACCGCGGCCCGGACGGCCGCGGCCTGCATTGCGAGCCCGGCGTGGGCCTCGGCCACCGGCGGCTGGCCATCATCGACCTCGCGGCCGGCGCCCAGCCGATGAGCAACGAGGACGATGCCGTCTGGGTCACCTACAACGGCGAGATCTACAACTTCCGCGAGCTCGCGCGCGAGCTGGAGGCGGCCGGCCACCGTTTCCGCACCCGCTGCGACACCGAGGTCATCGTCCACGCCTGGGAGGAATGGGGCGAGGCCTGCGTGGAGCGCTTCCGGGGCATGTTCGCCTTCGCGGTCTGGGACCGGCGCCGCGGGACGCTCTTCCTCGCCCGCGACCGGCTCGGCATCAAGCCGCTGCACTACGCGCTGCTGCCGGACGGCTGGCTCGCCTTCGGCTCCGAGCTCAAGGCGCTCGCCCTGATCCCGGCCTTCCCGCGCGCCCTCGACGAGAGCGCCGTCGAGGACTATCTCGCCCTCGGCTACGTGCCGGACCCCAAGACCATCTATGCCGCCGCGCGCAAGCTCCCGCCCGCCCACACGCTCACCGTGCGCCGCGGCCGCCCGCTGCCCGAGCCGCGCCGCTACTGGCGCCCCGTCTTCGAGCCCGCCGCGCGCCTCGCGCCCGGGGCGGCCGCCCGGGAGCTGGCCGAGCGCCTGCGCGAGGCCGTGCGCATCCGCCTGGTGGCGGAGGTGCCGCTGGGTGCCTTCCTCTCCGGGGGGGTGGACTCGAGCAGCGTCGTGGCGATGATGGCCGCCGAGTCCGACGGGCCCGTGCGCACCTGCGCCATCGCCTTCGACGAGCGCGGCTTCGACGAGTCGGCGCACGCCGCGCGCGTCGCCGCCCACTGCGGCACGCGGCACCACGTCGAGCGCGTCCGCCCCGACGACCTGTGCCTGGTGGACGAGCTGGCCGCGCTGTACGACGAGCCCTTCGCCGACAGCTCGGCGCTGCCCACGTGGAAGGTCTGCGAGCTGGCGCGCCGCCACGTCACGGTGGCGCTATCCGGCGACGGCGGCGACGAGTGCTACGCGGGCTACCGCCGCTACCGCTGGCACATGCGCGAGGAGCGGCTGCGCCGGCTGCTGCCGGCGGGGCTGCGCCGCGCCCTCTTCGGCCCCCTCGGCCGGATCTATCCCAGGCTCGACTGGGCGCCGAAGCCGCTGCGCGCGCGCACCACCCTGCAGGCGCTCGCGCGCACGAGCCTCGAGGCCTACTTCCAGAACTTCGCGCTCCTGCCCGACCCCGAGCGGCGGCAGCTGCTGCATCCCGGGCTGCGCCGCCGGCTCGACGGCTACCGCGCCATCGAGGTCATGCGCCGCCACGCCGCCGAGGGCCCCCGGCATCCCCTCTCGCTGGTGCAGCACGTGGACCTCATGACCTACCTCCCGGGCGACATCCTCACCAAGGTGGACCGCGCCAGCATGGCGCACGCGCTCGAGGTGCGCGTGCCGGTGCTGGACCACGAGCTGGTCGAGTGGGCCGCGCGCCTGCCGCCCGGCCTCAAGATGCGGGGCACGACGGGCAAATGGATCCTGAAGGAGGCCATGGCCCCCTGGCTGCCGCGCGAGATCCTGCACCGGCCCAAGATGGGCTTCGCCGTGCCGCTCGCGCGCTGGTTCCGCGGCCCCCTGCGCGAGCGCCTTCGCGAGGCCCTGCTGGGGCCGGCGCTGTCGGACGCCGGGCTGGTGGACCGCGGCGCCGTGGCCGCGCTGGTGGAGGCGCACCTCGCCGGCCGCCGCGACCACAGCGCCGCCCTCTGGGCGCTCCTCATGCTGGAGGCCTTCCTGCGGCGGGAGGCGGGTGCGGCGCCCGCCGCCCCGGCCGCCGCGGCGGGAGGGGCGGCGTGAGCGCGGGGGTGCGGAGCGGCCAGGTGCGGCGAATCGACGCGCGCCCTCAGGCGGGGCGGCGGGTGCGGTTGCCGGGGCGGAGCCCAGTGTGCTGGCGGGTTTCCGCGGCACGGAGGGCGGCGGCGTGAGCGTGGCGAGGCTGCTCGCGCGTCCCGCGCCGGTGCCGGAGGGCGCCTACGCCCGCTGGCTGCTGGTGGTGGGCATGCCGCGCTCCGGCACCACCTGGCTCGGCAAGATCCTCGACAGCCATCCGGAGACGCTCTACCTGCACGAGCCCGACAGCCTCGACCCGCTGCCGCTGGCCCTCGCGCCCGAGCCCGAGGCGGCGCGCGCGCTCGCCCCGCGGCTGCAGGCCTGGGCCAGGGCGGCGCGGGCCGGCCGCCACGTCCGGGTCCACGGCAAGCTCCCCCTCTTCCGCAAGGCCTGGCGGGGGCCCGCGGGCGAGCTCGCCGCGCGCGCGAGCGTGCTCGCCGCCAAGGCGGCCGCCCGGCGCGGGCGCGAATGGCCCGTGCGGATCGGGCAGGTGCCGGAGGAGGCGCCCGTGATCTGGAAGTCCATCGAGTCGCTGGGGCGGCTCGGGGCCCTGCTCGCCGCCCTGCCCGGCCTGCGCGCGCTGGTGCTGGTGCGCCATCCCTGCGCCTACGTCGCCTCGGTGCTGCGCGGCGAGCGGGCGCGGCGCTTCGCGAGTGCCGTGCGCGCCGCCGACGACCGCGGCGTGTACGCGCAGCTCGCCGCCACGGGCGTGGCCCGCCGCCTCGGCGTGGACCTCGACACGATCCTGGACGGCACGCCCGAGGAGCGGCTCGCCTGGCGCTGGGCGCTCTTCAACGCCAAGGCGCTGGCCGAGGCCGAGCGCGGCCGCGTGCTGGTGATGCGCCACGAGGACCTGTGCGAGCGCCCGCGGGAGGAGGCCGCGCGCGCGCTGGCCCATGCCGGCCTCGGGATGCACGAGCGGGTGAGCGCCTTCATCGGGTCGAGCACCCGCGGCGGCGACTCGGGCTACTACGGCGTGCGGCGCGACCCCCGCGCGGCCGCCTCCCGCTGGCGCCGCGAGCTGCCGGCCGAGGTGCAGGCCCGCGTCATGGACATCGCCGCCGCCACCCCGGCCGGCGCCCTGTACGACCTCTCATGAGCCTGCGCGTCCTCCACGTGCTGGACCATTCGGTGCCGCTGCACAGCGGCTACAGCTTCCGCACGCGCGCCATCCTCGAGCGCCAGCGGGCCCTGGGCTGGGAGACCTTCCACCTCACCGGCCCCAAGCACCCGGCCGACCGCCTCGAGGAGGCGGTGGAGGGCCTGCTGTTCCACCGCACGCCCGCCCCGCGGGGGCTGGCCGCGCGGCTGCCCGTGCTGGACCAGCTCGCCGCGATCGGCGCCCTGGAGCGGCGGCTCGACGAGGTGGTGCGCCGGGTGCGGCCGGACATCGTCCACGCCCACTCGCCGGCGCTGAACGGCGTGGCGGCGCTTCGCGTGGCGCGCCGCCACGGCCTGCCGGTCGCCTACGAGGTGCGCGCCTTCTGGGAGGACGCGGCCGTGGACCACGGCACGGCCACGCCCTGGGGGCCGCGCTACCGCGCCACGCGCGCCCTGGAGACGTGGGTGCTGCGCCGCGCCGACGCCGTCTTCACGATCTGCGAGGGCCTCCGCGGGGAGATGGCCGGTCGCGGCATTCCGGCCGGGCGCATCACGGTCGTGCCGAACGCGGTCGAGCCGGAGCGCTTCGCGCAGGTGCGGCGTGAGGCAGGCTTCGCGCGGGCGCACGGCCTCGGGGAAGGGCCCGTCGTGGGCTTCATCGGCTCCTTCTACGCCTACGAGGGCCTGCCGCTGCTGGTCGAGGCCTTCGCGCGGGTCGCAGCCCGCCATCCCGCCGCGCGGCTGCTGCTCGTCGGCGGCGGGCCGGACGAGGCCCGGGTGCGCGATGCGGCCGCGCGCGCCGGGCTCGGGGACCGGGTCGTCATGCCGGGGCGCGTGCCCCACGACGAGGTGATGCGCTGGTACGCCCTGGTGGACGTCTTCGCCTACCCGAGGCTCCCCATGCGGCTCACGGAGCTGGTGACGCCGCTGAAGCCGCTGGAGGCGATGGCGGCGGGCCGGGCCGTGGTCGCCTCCGACGTGGGCGGCCACCGCGAGCTGGTGCGCGACGGGGAGACGGGGCTGCTGTTCCGGGCGGGCGATGCGGCCGCGCTCGCCGCCGCGCTGGACCGGGTGCTCGGCGCCCCGAAGCTGCGTGCGCGCCTCGGCGAGGCCGGGCGCGCCTTCGTGCGCCGCGCACGCACCTGGGAGGCGAGCGTGGCCCGCTACGCGCCGGTCTACGGGCGGCTCGCGCGGAAGGAGGCGGCGCGCCATGCGGCCTGAGGCGCCGGCGGTCGTGACGCTGTCTGCGCTCTTCCCGGGCGCGGCGCGGCCGCAGGCGGGGCTCTTCGTGCGCGAGCGCATGTTCCGCGTGGCGCGGCGGCTGCCGCTCACGGTCGTCTCGCCGGTGCCGTGGTTTCCGGGCCAGGGGCTGGTCCGTCTGCTGCGGCCCGGCTACCGCCCCATGCCGCCGCGGCTGGAGGTGCAGGACGGCATCGAGGTGCACCATCCGCGCTTCCTCGCCCTGCCCGCCGTGGGGCGCTGGCTGGACGGCTGGTCCATGGCGCTCGCCTGCCTGCCGCTGCTCAGGCGCCTGCGCCGCCAGCGCCGGCTCGAGGTGCTGGATGCCCATTTCGGCTATCCCGACGGCTTCGCCGCCGTCTGGCTAGCACGCAGGCTCGGCGTGCCCGTCACGATCACCCTGCGCGGCACCGAGGTGCCGCTCTCACGCACCCGCCTGCGCGGGCGCCTGCTGCGCCGGGCCCTGCGGCGCGCCGACCGGCTGTTCGCGGTCTCGGGATCGCTGGCGGCGCTCGCGCGCAGGCTGGGGGCGGATCCCGCGCGCGTCACCGTGGTGCCGAACGGCGTCGACGCCGGGCGCTTCCGGCCCGAGGACCGCGCCGCCGCGCGCCGCCGCTTCGGGCTGCCCGAGGAGGCGCCGGTGCTGGTGACGGTGGGGGGGCTGTGCGAGCGCAAGGGCTTCCACCGCGTCATCGAATGCCTGCCCGCGCTCGCGCGGCGCTTCCCCGGGGTGCGCTATCTCGCCGTCGGCGGGCCCTCGCCCGAGGGCGACTGGGGCCCGCGCCTGCGGGCGCTGGCCGCCTCGCTCGGCGTGGACGGGCGCGTGCGGTTCACGGGGCCCCTCCCCCCCGACGCGCTGCGCTGGGCGCTGTCGGCGGGCGACGTCTTCGTGCTCGCCAGCCGCAACGAGGGCTGGGCCAACGTGCTGCTCGAGGCCATGGCCTGCGGGCTGCCCGTGGTGGCCACCGACGTGGGCGGCAACCGCGAGGTGGTCTGCCGGCCGGAGCTGGGCATCGTGGTGCCCTTCGGCGACGGGGCCGCGCTCGAGGCCGCGCTCGCCGAGGCGCTCTCGCGGCGCTGGGACCGCGCCGCGATCCGGGCCCACGCCGAGGCGAACGGCTGGGAGGGGCGGGTGGAGACGCTGGTGGCCGCCTTCCGCGACCTGGCCGCCGGCCGTGCGGCGGAGGTGTCGCCGGCGCGCGGCGCCGCCGCGGGCACCGCGGGGGAGGGTGCCGCGTGAGCGCCCGGCTGGCCGGCAGGCTCGGCCGGCGCGTGCGGCGCGGCGCACGGCTCGCGCTCAAGGGGCTCGTGCAGCGGGCGCGCCCGCGCGGCGATGCGGCGCCGCTGCTCCTGCTCGTGGCCGGCGTGCAGCGCTCCGGCACCAACATGGTGATGGACGTGCTCGAGCGCAGCCTCGAGACCGAGGTCTTCCACGAGCGCGACCCGCGCGCCTTCGACAACTACGAGATGCGGCCCCTGGGGGTGATCGCGGGGCTGCGCGAGCGCAGCCGCGCGCGCGTGGTCGTGGTGAAGGCCCTGTGCGAGCTCGACCACCTCACCTTCCTCATGGACCGGCTCGCCCCCGCCCGCGCGGTGTGGGTGGTGCGCGAGTGGCGCGACTCCGTGCGCTCCCAGCTCCGGTCCTTCCCCCGCCATCCGGGCTGGATCCGGCGCACGCTCGAGGACCCGGCCGAGGGCGGCTGGATCGGGCGCGGGCTGGTGGGGGGCGGGCTGCTGGAAAGGGCACGGCGGCTCGCTCCGCGGGACATGGACGACGTCACGGCGGCGGCGCTCTTCTGGTGGTTCCGCAACATGCTGCTCTTCGAGCAGGGGCTCGACCGCGACCCGCGCGTGCAGGTGCTGCGCTACGAGGACCTGGTGCGGGAGCCCGAGCGCGCCTTCGCGGCGCTGTTCCGCCACGCGGGGCTGCGTTTCGAGCCGTCCTGGGCCTCGGACGTGAGCCCGCGCTCGGTGGGGCGGGGCGCCGGGCTCGAGGCCGCGCCGGCGGTGGCGCGCGCCTGCGACGCCCTGCTCGAGCGCATCGGCGCCCTCGCCGGCGCCGCGACGGCGGAAGGGGAGGCCGCGGCATGAGCGGGCCCTGGACGCGGCTGGTGAGCGGCGTGCTCTTCCCGCTGCACGAGCGGCTCAAGGGACACGACACCGTGCGGGTGCGCCGCTGGCTCGAGCTCACCCAGTGGCTGCCGCCGGCGGAGCTGGAGGCGCTGCGGCTCGGGCGCCTGCGGGCCCTCCTCGAGCGCGCGGGCGCGCGTGTGCCGTACTACCGCGCGCTCTTCCGGCGCATCGGCTTCGATCCGGGCCGGGTGACCTCGCCCGCGGATCTCGCGCGGCTCCCCTTCCTCACCAAGTCCCTGATCCGCGAGCACGCCGAGGCGCTGAAGGCGGAGGACGCGCGGGGGCTCGCGCCCTTCAACACCGGCGGCTCCACCGGCGAGCCGCTGGTCTTCTGGATCGGCAGGGAGCGCGTCGCGCACGACGTGGCCGCCAAGTGGCGCGCCACGCGCTGGTGGGGTGTGGACGTCGGCGACCCGGAGATCGTGGTCTGGGGCTCGCCCATCGAGCTCGGCGCCCAGGACCGGCTGCGCGAGCTGCGCGACCGGCTGCTGCGCACCCGGCTCCTGCCCGCCTTCGAGATGTCGGACCGGCGCGTGCGCGAGTACCTCGAGGCCATCCGCCGCGCGCGCCCGCGCATGCTCTTCGGCTACCCTTCCGCGCTGGCGCATCTCGCCCGGCGCGCCGAGGCCTGGGGCCTGCGCATGGACGGGCTCGGCGTCGAGGTCGCCTTCGTCACCGCCGAGAAGCTCTACGAGGACGACCGCGCGCGCATCGCCCGGGTCTTCGGCTGCCGCGTGGCCAACGGCTACGGCGGCCGCGACGCCGGCTTCGTCGCCCACGAGTGCCCGGCCGGGCGCATGCATATCACGGCCGAGGACCTGATCGTCGAGATCGTGGACACGGACGGCGACGTGCTGCCCGCCGGCGAGACCGGCGAGATCGTGGTCACCCACCTCGCCACGGGCGACTTCCCCTTCGTCCGCTACCGCACCGGCGACCTCGGCGCCCTCGATCCCGAGCCCTGCCCCTGCGGGCGCACGCTCCCCGTGCTGAAGGAGGTGCAGGGGCGCGCCACCGACCTGGTGGTGGCCCGGGACGGGACGGTGATGCACGCGCTCGCCCTCATCTACGTGGTGCGCGCCGAGCCCGGCATCGAGCGCTTCCGCATCGTGCAGGAGAGCCTGGAGCGCACGGTGGTCGAGCTCGTGCCGGGCCACGGCTTCGACCCCGCCTGCCGGGAGCGCATCCGCGCCGGCATCGCCGCCCGCCTCGGCACCGGCGTCACGGTCGAGGTGCGCACCGTCGAGCGCATCGCGCTCACGCGCTCCGGCAAGCACCGCCACGTCGTAAGCCGCGTCGCGCCGCGGATGGGGGCAGCGGCATGAGGGAGGCGCCGGCCCGTGCGTGACCTGTTCGTCCTGGCGGTCGTCTTCGGCAGCGTGCCCGTGATCCTCGCCCGCCCCTGGATCGGCGTGCTCGTCTGGTCCTGGATCGCCTACATGAACCCGCACCGCCTCGCCTGGGGCATCGCGCGCGACTTCCCCGTCGCCATGACGGTGGGGGCGACCACGCTGGCGGCGCTGCTGATCACGCGCGACCGGCGCCCGCCGCCGCTCACGCGCGAGACGGTGGTGCTCGCGCTCTTCACGCTCTGGATGGTCGTGACCACCTTCTTCGCCCTCGAGCCGGATCCCGCCGCGCGCCAGCTCGAGAAGGTGCTCAAGATCCAGCTCTTCACCTTCGTCACCATGATGCTGATCTTCACCCGCGAGCGCATCCACTGGCTCGTGTGGGCCATCGTGCTCTCCATCGGCTTCTACGGGGTCAAGGGCGGGATCTTCACCCTCGCCACCGGTGGCGCCCACCGCGTCCTCGGCCCCTACGGCACCTTCATCGGCGGCAACAACGAGATCGGCCTGGCCATGATCATGGTGCTGCCGCTGATGCGCTACCTCCAGCTCCAGGCCCGGCGCGTGTGGGAGCGCAACCTCTGGTGGGCCGCCATGGGGCTCACCGGCATCGCCATCCTGGGCACCCACTCGCGCGGGGCGCTGGTCGGCATTCTCGCCATGCTCGCCATGCTCGCCTGGCGCACGCGCCGCAAGCTCCTCTTCGTGCTGGCGCTGGCGGCGCTGGCGCCCGCCGCCTGGGACTTCATGCCCGAGAAGTGGCACGCGCGCATGGAGACCATCGAGCGCTACGAGGAGGACCGTTCGGCCCAGGGCCGCATCAACGCCTGGGGCTTCGCCTTCAACCTCGCCAAGGACCGTCCCCTGGTCGGCGGCGGTTTCGAGACCTTCCGCCCGCGCTGGTTCCTCGAGTACGCCCCCAACCCCTACAAGGTCCACGACGCCCACAGCATCTATTTCGAGGTGCTGGGCGAGCACGGCTTCGTGGGGCTCGCGCTCTTCCTGCTGCTGGGATGGTTCACGCTGCGCAGGGCAGGCCGCATCCGCAGGCTCACGAAAGGGCGCGAGGCGCTGCTCTGGGCGCACGACCTCGCCTCCATGATCCAGGTGAGCCTGGTGGGCTACGCCGTCTCCGGCGCCTTCCTCGGGCTCGCCTACTTCGACCTCTACTACGCGCTGGTGGCGATCACCGTGATGCTCGGCAAGGTGGTCGAGTCCGCGCGCGCGGAGGAGCCGGCGCCCGAGGCCGCGGCGCCGGCCCCGGTCCGGCCCGGCTTCCCGGCGCCCGAGGGCGGCAGGAGCGGCACGCGCCCATGACCGGGACGGAGGCCTTCCGCTGCGAGGGTGCGGCCGCGCCGGCGGACACGGTCGCCCCCGCGCGGCCGCCCGCGCCGGGGCTCGCCGGGCGGCTCGCGCGCGCCGGCGAAGGATTCCGCGCGGAAGTCTCGGGGGACGCCGCCGCCCGGGACGGCGGGCTGCACGCGGCCGTCGCCGGCCGCCCGCGCTGGCGCGATCCCGAGCTGGCGGGGCTCGCGGCGGAGGCGGGCGCGGCGCGGGCGCTGATCGAGGCCTGGCGCCGCCACGGCCCGCGTCTGCTCGAGCGGCTCGAGGGCCGCTTCGCCGTGGCGGTGCTCGAGACCCCGGCCGGCACGGGGCTGCTGGCCTGCGACCGGCTCGGGAGCCTCCCGGTATGCTGGGCCGAGGCGGCCGGCGGCGTGGTCTTCGCCACCCGCGCCGACGCGGTGGCGCGCGATGCCGCCGTCCGGGCGGGCCTCGATCCGCAGGCCCTCCACGACTACCTCCATTTCCACGTGGTGCCCGCGCCGGAGACGGTGCATGCCGGCGTGCGGCGGCTGCTTCCGGGCCATGCGCTGCGGATCGACGGCGGCCACGCGCGCGTCGAGCCCTGGTGGCTGCCCCGCTACGGCCGCCACGCCCGGGCGGCGGCCGCCACCCGCGCCGAGCTCCTCGGGCGGCTGCGGCAGGCGGTGCGGGCCGCCCTGGAAGGGGAGGCGGCGGTCGGCGCTTTCCTCAGCGGCGGCACCGACAGCTCGGCCGTGGCGGGGCTGGCGGCCGCCGTGCGCGGCGGGCCGCTGCCGGCCTTCTCGATCGGCTTCGACGCCGAGGGCTACGACGAGCTCGCCTACGCGCGCATCGCCGCCCGCCGGTTCGGTCTCGAGCATCATGCGCACTACCTCACGCCGGACGAGGTGGCGGAGGCCGCGCCGCGCATCGCCGCCCATTTCGACCAGCCCTTCGGCAACGCCTCGGTGGTGGCGGCATGGCGCTGCGCGGCGCTGGCGCGCGAGCACGGCGTGCGGCGGCTGCTCGCCGGCGACGGCGGCGACGAGCTCTTCGGCGGCAACGCCCGCTACGCCCGCCTCGAGCTGCTCGCGCGCTACGGCCGGCTGCCCGCCGTGGTGCGGCGTCTCATCGTCGATCCGCTCGCGCGCCCGGGCGGGCCCGGGCCGCTGCGCAAGCTCGCCCGCTACGTCGAGCAGGCCAGGCGCGATCCGGTCGAGCGCCTCGAGGACTACAACCTGCTGCGCCGCCTCGGTCCGGAACGGGTGCTCCATCCGGATCTCCTCGCGGCGGTGGACACGCACCGCCCCCTCGCGCTGCGCTCGGAGGCCTTCCACGGCGCGCTCGCCGACCACGATCTCGACCGCATGCTCGCCATGGACCTGCGCTTCACGCTGGCCGACGACGACCTGCAGAAGGTCGGCCGCGCCTGCGAGCTGGCGGGCGTCGAGGTGGCCTTCCCCATGCTGGACGAGGCGGTGGTGGACTTCGCCTGCGCCCTGCCGCCGCGCCTCAAGGCCACGCCCTGGCGGCTGCGCCCCTTCTACAAGCGCGCCATGCGCGGCTTCCTGCCGCGCGCGATCCTGCGCAAGCCCAAGCACGGCTTCGGGCTGCCCTTCGGCGTCTGGCTCACGCGCCACGCCGGGCTGCGCGCGCTCGCCCTCGGCAGCCTCGAGGCGCTGGCCGACCGGGGGATCGTCGCGCGTGCCTTCCTCGACGAGCTCGCCACCGAGCGCCTGCGCGAGCACCCCGCCTACTACGGCGTCATGGTCTGGGTCCTGATGATGCTCGAGCTGTGGCTGCAGTCGCGCGAGGTGAGGCCATGAGCATGGGCTGGGCCTGGGCCGCGCTCGCCGCCGCCGTGCTGGCCGCCTGGACGGCGGCGCTGTGGCCGTGGCGCCGGCTGCTTCCGCGGCTGTGGCGCGAGCCGGTGCTGGCGGTGCCGGTGGTGGTCCTCGAGAGCGACGACTGGGGCCCGGCCCCCGATCCCGCCGCCGAGGCCCGGGCGCTGGGCGCGCTGGCCGGGCTGCTGGCGCGGCACCGCGACGCCCGCGGCCACCCCGCCGTGATGACGCTCGGTATCGTCCTCGCCGCGCCGGACGGGCGGGCCTGGCGCGAGGCGGGTCCCGACGCGCTGGCACGCCAGGTCTGGCCGCGCGTGCGGCTCGAGGATCCTTCCCAGCGGCCCGTGCTCGGGGCCGTGCGCGAAGGGGCCCTGCGGGGCGTCTTCGTGCCCCAGCTCCACGGCATGGA
>JALSJE010000099.1 GCA_026989495.1 Gammaproteobacteria bacterium
GGACGTCGCCCTCCTGTGTCATCGTCTGTCGATCTGCGCCACACCGGGCGCGTGACCCCTCACAGGATGCCACCGCCCGGAAGGAATGGGAGGGCGGCGTCCATACCATCTGAAAAATCGGATTTTTCAGAGCTTCCGGCACAGGCGTGCCTGCTCGGCCGATGAGCGTTACCCGTGCCCACCGGCCGCAACGCGCCTCGACAAACAGGGAGGCACCCACGAGAACAACACGAGAGCCAAAAAGAAGCCCTGCCGGGGGTCGGCAGGGCAAGGCTCGCGCTTTGCGGCGCCGGAGGAGTCCAACCGAAAGAGGGGGATGAACGGCGGGCGACCTGCCGGGTGGGCGGTCCGCGCGGTGGAACCGCGTCGTCTACCGCTGGGAACTGTGGGATGCCGTAGGAATCCCGGACGCAGCGGGCTTCTCATGGCATCCCAACGCATTCCCTCCCGGGCTTCCCCTTTGATCCATCGCCGGAGCGCCTCCGGCAGGGTCCGCCGCGCAATTCCCTTGCCCCGGGTATCGGCCGGCCCGTCGCCGACTTTAGCCGTCCGGCACCCGTTCCTGCACCCTTGACTTTGCAAGGCCGATGCCAGATCGGGACATTCCCGCGTGCACAGGGACTTGGCGCGTGGCCGGTGGGCGCGGCCGCCTCGCCGGGTCACCCGGGCGGCGACGATGTGCCGGCAGTCGTCACCCCGCCGTCAAGGGCCGTCAGGGTGCCGGCGCCATCGGGACCGGACCGTCCGGGCCCCGGGCGCGGCGGCGGCGCAGACTCGGCTCGGATGGGTGAGGGCGGGGAGCCGGTGCACCCCACGACCCATGCCCCCGCTAGACCCCGCCCGTTCCCGGCACGGCGGGCGGCGCGGACACGGGGCCGCACCTAGGCGCACCTTCCAGGCGCGCCGGGGAGCGCCGCAGCGCCCGCAGGCGGCGGGACCCGTCCTCGGCAGCCCCCCGAACCCCGGGTCCCCCGGGTCCAAGGCCGGATCACGCCCCGGCGGGCGCCGCCTGCGGCTCCCCCGCGGAGGTCAGCGGCGCACCGCCACGGGGCCGGGATTGTGCGCGGCGCCGGCGCGCTCGGCAAGCCGCCGGATGAGGGCCTCGAGCCCGGCGCGCTCGATCTCGGCGCCGAAGCTGGAACGATAGGTGCCGACGAGGCTCACCCCCTCGATGCTCATGTCGTAGGCCTTCCAGCGCCCGTCCGTGGCGCGGTGGAGGCGGTAGCTCACGGGGATGCCGAGCCCGCCGGGCTGGCGGATCTCGGTGCGCACCTCCACCTCGCCCGGGCCGGGACCGGGCCGCGAGGGCAGGAAATCGATCTCGATGTCGGCCGAGTCGGCCAGCGCGGTGCTGTAGGTGCGCACGAGCAGCGCGCGGAAGCCCTCGACGAAGCGCCGTCGCTGGTCGGGTGTGGCGCGCCGCCAGTGCTTGCCCAGCACCAGCCGCGACATGCGCTCGAAGTCCACGTGGGGCAGCACGTGGGCCTCGACGATGCGGTGCACCACCGCCGGGTCCTCGGCGATGCGGCCCGCCTGGCGGGCCAGCGCCTGGCGCACCTGCGCCGTGATGTCGCGCACGAGCTGCTCGGGGCCGGCGGCCGCGGCCCGCGCGGCGGGCAGCCCGGCGGCCGCGGCCGCGAGCAGCCCCAGCGCGAGCCAGGGCAGGAGCCGCGCCCAGGGGCGCACGGACGCGGCGCGCACGAGCGATATGGCCTGCGGGCGGCGATGGCGACGCATGGCTGCACCTCCTTCCGGGCTCCCTGTGCCCTTGGCCGTTCCTTTCGGCCCGGCGGCCCGATGCTTGAATCGGGGCGCCGGGCGGTCCCTTCAAGCGCTCAGCCCACCGTGTCGCAGGGGTCGGGGGCCGCCGCGCCGCCCGCCACGGGGCGGCCCCGCAGCCGCGCGGCCACGCCCGCCTCGGCCAGCAGCGCCGCGAGCGGCGCCGGCGCACGGGAACGCTCCCCGAGCGGGAGCCGGGCCAGGCGCTCGTGCCGGCGCAGCAGGACGAGATAGCCCCGCGCGTCCAGGTGCGGCACCGCCAGCCGGAAGCCCGTCTCCAGATGCGCGAGCCCCGCACGCAGCCGCCGCGCCACCAGGAGCTGGCCCCGGACGAGCTCGGCGAGCGCCTCGGCCCGCCCGTCGGGCGCCAGCGCGCGCAGGTTCATCCACGCCGCCTCCCACGGGCGTTCCAGGGCCGCCCGCGCGATCACCTCCGCAAGGCGCGCCTGCCACGCCAGCCCCGGGCCCGCCGGGCCGAGGCGCTCGAGCAGCGCACGCGCCTCGCCCTCGGGTACCGGCTCGGCGTACCAGCCATCCAGCGGCAGGACGGTAGGGTCGTCCTGCTCGAGGACCCAGGCCGCCGCCACGGCCTCGACACCGCTCATGCCGACAGGATACCCCCGAGCAGCCGCCGACGCAGATCCGGGCTCAGCGCGGCCCAGTCCTCCGGCCGGTCGAGATCCGCGCGCGGCGGCAGCTCTCTCAGGCGCACGCCGACGGCGGCCGCCGCGCGGCGCGTCGTCGCCAGCACCTCCCCCGTGCCCCACGGGATGCCGCGGAACAGGGCGCCGCAGGGGCGCCGCAGCCCGACCAGCACGTAGCCCCCGTCGGCCGCGGGGCCCAGCACCCCGTCGCCACCGCGCTCAAGCGCACGGAAGGCCGCCTCCAGGTGAGAGGCATCCAGCATGGGACAGTCCGTGCCCACCAGCACCGCGGCCGGTCGCGGGCGGCGCCGCAGCGCCTGGCGCAGGGCATGGTCCATGCGCGCGCCCAGGTCCGGCCCCCGCTGCACCCGCACGCGCGCGCCCACACGCGCCGCCTCGCGGCGCAGAAAGGGGTGGGGCGGCCCTCCGTCGCACCACAGCTCGAGGCGGGCGCCGGGGATCCGGGCCGCGACTGCCAGGGTGCGCCGCACCAGCGCCCGGTGCACCCGCGCCGCCCCTGCCGCCCCGAGAGCGGGCACGAGCCGCGTCTTGACGCGCCCCGGCACCGGCGCGCGGGCGAAGACCAGCACCACGCGGCGCCCGCGGGCGGCCCGCTCAGCCATAGCGCCGCGCCAGGGCCTCGGGGCTCGCCCCGAGGAAGTAGGCGAGCCGCAGTCGCCACATGAGCAGGATGGTGCGCAGCACCCCGCGCTCGAGCCAGCGTCGCGCCGAGGTGCGCACACACGCGCGCAGGCACGCCGGCCGCGACAGGCGCTTGAGCCTGCGGCTGAGCTCGACGTCCTCCATGAGGGGCTGCGCCGGCACCCCGCCGATGTGCGCCAGCGCCTCCGCCCGGGCGAAGATGCCCTGGTCGCCGGTGGCGATCCCGGTCAGGCGCGAGCGCAGGTTCATCAGGCGCTCGACGACCCGCAGCAGCGGGTGCGCGCCCTCCAGGCGCACGTCGAAACGCCCCCAGACCCGCCGCCCATCGGCCAGCGCCGCCAGAATCAGCCGGTCGGCGTGGGGCGGCGGCAGGGTGTCGGCGTGGAGCATCCACACCACCGGGCCACGGGCGGCCGCTACGCCGGCGGCGAGCTGCGCCCCACGCCCCCGGGAGGCGGCGAGGACGCGGTCAGCCCCGCGGCTGGCCAGCGCCACCGTGGCGTCGCGGCTGCCGCCGTCCACCACGATCACCTCGCAGCCCCGCGCGCGCAGGGGCGCGAGCGCGGCGAGCGTGCGCGGCAGCGCCGCGGCCTCGTTTAGGGCCGGGATCACCACCGTGAGGGCCGGCCGCCCGCGCGCCATCCCCCGCCCTCAGCAGCAGCAGGGGCCGTCCCCGCAGCCGTCGGCGGGAGCGGCGCTCGCCCTGGCGGGGCCGCCGACCTTGGTCTCGGCCGGGGGCCGGCGGGTGCCGGGCGGGGCGCACCAGGGAATGGGTTCGCGCTCGGCCATCGGGGCGATGCCCACGAAGTCGCCCGCGTAGGGGCCGTCCTCATCGGTGAGCAGCCGGAAGGTACGCTCGCACACGGCGATGCGCGCCCCGCGCGGGTAGACGTGCCCCTCCTCGTCGCGCACCTCCTTGTAAGGTCCGCGGTAGATCACGGCATGGCCACGGTCGATGCACTCGCCGCCCTCGGGCTTGACCGCCGTGAGGGTCACGGAGCGGAACTCGATGCCCTCGACCACGCGCCAGGGCTCGGCCTGCCAGCGCTCGTAGCGCACGGCCACGAAGCCGGCCGCCTCGAAGGCCTGCAGGAAGGCCTCCTCCTGGAAGGCGCCGCTCACGCAGCCGCTCCACAGCTCCGGGTCGGCCTTGAGGCGCGCGGGCACCGGCTCGTCGCTCACGATGTCCGATATGGCCACGCGCCCGCCCGGCCGCAGCACGCGGAAGATCTCGCGCACGAGCTGCGCCTTGTCCTCGTCGCGCACCAGGTTGAGCACGCAGTTCGAGATCACGAGGTCCACCGAGGCGTCCGGAATCAGGGGCGCCTCGCGGCGCTGGCGCGCCTGCCAGTCCTGCAGGCGCGCGTAGTCGGCCGCCGAGCGCACCGGGTGCTCGGCCAGATGCCGCTCCATGGCTTCGAGGTCGAGAGCGAGGTCCTGGATATAGCCCTTGAGGAAACGCACCCGGTCGCCGCCTATGCGCTCGGCCACCGCCGCCTGGTGGCGGCGTGCCAGCGCCAGCATCTCGTCGTTCATGTCCACGCCGATCACGCTTCCGTCGGGGCCCACGAGCTGCGCCGCGATATAGCAGATCTTGCCCGCCCCGCAGCCCAGATCGAGCACGGTGTCGCCGGGGCGCACGTGGCGCGAGGGGTCGCCGCAGCCGTAGTCGCGCGCGAGGATCTCCTCCGGGATCGCCTCGAGCAGGCGCGGGTCGTAGTCGGTGGGGCAGCACAGCGCCGCCTCGGGGGCGCGCGCCGCCTGGGTGTAGCGCTCGATGACGCTGGTCTGGACGTCCATCGCTCCCCTCCTCTTCTCTCTCTTCTCTCTCTTCTCTCGCCTCTCGCCTCCCGATCCTATGCCACTTCCGACAGCGCGCCGCCGCAGCTCGAGCCCTGGCCGGCGGTGCAGCCGTAGCAGTGGCCGGCGACGACGATGGGGTTGCCCTCGAGCCGGATCTGCGCGAGCTCGCGCACGTGCACGGCGCCGCGCCCCGGCACGCGTAGCGGCAGCCCCAGCATCTGGTTGAAGTCGCAGTCGTACACCCGCCCCTGCCAGTCCACGCTGACGAGGCTGCGGCACATCACCGCCTCCAGGTTCTCCGGCCGGTGCGCGGCCTGGAGCAGGGCCAGGTAGCGGTCGAACTCGCCGCGCGAGATCAGCGTGCTGCCGAAGCGGTGGATGGGCATGTTGGCGATGGTCACGAGGCGGTCGAAGGTGACCCCGTGCCGCTCGCCGAGCACGCGCCGGTAGTCCGCCTCCAGCTCCGCCTGGGGAGGCGGGAGCTGCGGGCCTTGGGGGTTGAAGACCAGGTTGAGCCTGAGCGCCCCCCCGGTGCCATAGCCGAGGGCGTTGAGCCGCCGCAGGGCGCGGATGCTCCTGGCGAAGACCCCCGCGCCCCGCTGGCGGTCCACGTTCTCCTCCAGGTAGCACGGCAGCGAGGCGTAGATCTCGACCCCGTGCGCGGCCAGGAACTCGGCGGTGCCCTCCTGGCCCGGCTCTTCCAGCACCGTGAGGTTGCAGCGGTCCAGGACGTGGACGCCCAGCGCGCGGGCGGTGCGCACCAGGTCGCGGAAGCGCGGGTGGAGCTCCGGCGCGCCCCCCGTGATGTCGAGTGTGGGCACGCCGAGCGCCTCCAGCGCCGCGATCACCTCGTCCACCGTGCGGTCCGCCATGGCCTCGTGCCGCCGGGGACCGGCGTTGACGTGGCAGTGGAGGCAGGACTGGTTGCAGCGGTAGCCCAGGTTCACCTGCAGGGTCTCGAGACGCCCGCGGCGCAGGGCCGGGAACGGGATGCGCTCGAGCCGCGGCAGCGTCGGGTGCATAGGCGCTCTCCTCTCAGGCTTTCGGTGTCCTCTCCGGGTCGGGACGGTAGGCGGCCACCGCGAGGAAGCCACCCCACGGCAGCAGCCCCCCGAGCAGCCGCTCGGCCAGGTGCGCGAGCGGCCCGCCGCCTGGCAGCAGCACCGCCGTGCCCCAGCGCACCCGCGCGGGCGCAGGGCGCAGCGTGCGCAGCCAGGCCAGCGCCTCGGCACGGGTATCCCAGCGCGCGCCCGCATAGCCGCCGCGCCCGCGCTTGCGAAGGTACAGCAGGCTGCGCCGGTGGAGCAGCCCCAGCACGAGCGTGCGCCGCGCGAGCGGCCACAGGGCCGCGAGCGCCTCGGCGGGCCGCTCCACGAAGCACAGGCTGGTGACGGCGGCCACGTGGTCGAAACGGCCCGGCGCGAAGGGCGGCGCACGCATGTCGCCCACCACGTAGCGCACGTGCCCGCCGAGGCGCCGGGCGTAGGCGAGCGCGCGGGCGTCGGGGTCGAGTCCCGTCACCTCCAGGCCGGACGCGGCGAAGGCCCGGCTGAAGTGGCCGGTCCCGCAGCCGGCGTCCAGGAGCCGCTCGCCCGGCCGGAGGCCGGCGAGCCGGAGCATGAGCACGAGCTCGCGCGCGGCGATCCAGCGCCCCCGCGCCGTCCCGTACCAGGCCTCGTAGGCCGCCGGGTCGGTGCAGCCCGTCACACCGGCAGCCTCTGCATCCACCGCGCCAGACGGCGCGCCAGCCCCAGCCGTTCGGACCAAGCCGCGGCTGCGGCCCGCCGCACCGCCTGCGCGCGCGTGGGATAGGCGTGGACCAACCCCGCGAGCGCGCGCACGGCACGGCCACGCGCCAGTGCGAGCTCATGGATCAGCTCGCCGGCGCCCTCGCCCACGACGGTGGCGCCCAGCAGCCGGCCGCGCCACACCACCAGACGCAAGAAGCCGGCCTCCCGCCCCTCGATGCGGGCCCGGTCCACCGCGGCGAAGGGTGTCTCGAGCACCTGGACTCGCCCATGACGCCGGCGTGCGGCTTCGGCCGTGGGACCGACCTGGGCAAGCTCCGGGTCGGTGTACAACACCCGCGGGATGGACTCGGGCGGGGTGGCGCGGCGCGGCAGGCGCAGGGCGAGATGCCCCACCGCCGCGAGCGCCTCGTCCTCGGCCGCATGGCTCAGGCGCGGCCGGCCGGCAACCACGTCGCCGCAGGCGTAGACATGCCGGCGGGAGGTGCGCATGTGCCGGTCGACCCGTATGCCGGCCCCGTCCCACACGATGCCGGCCACGTCCAGCCCGAGGCCGTCCACCGCCGGCCTCCTGCCCAGAGCCAGCAGCACCGCGTCCACCTCGACCGGCGGCCCGGGCACGCAGCGCAGCCGGTGCCCACCACCGGCCGCCGGTTCCAGTCCCACGACCCGGTTGGCGGTGCGGATGCGCACGCCCTCCGCCCGGAGGGCGGCGGCGACCACACCCGCCGCGTCGGCGTCCTCGCCCGGCAGGATCCGCCCGGCGGCCTCGAGGAGGGTCACGCGGCTGCCGAGACGGCAGAAGGCCTGCGCGAGCTCCACGCCGGCCGGGCCCGCCCCGACCACTGCGAGCCGGGCGGGTCGAGCCGCGAGCCTGAAGATCGCGTCGGTGGTCAGCACCCCGTCGCCCTGCGCCCACTCCGGCCGTACGGGGTGCGAGCCCGTGGCGATCAGGATCCGGCGCGGCCGCAGGGTCTCCTCGCCGGCTTCCAGGGTGCCTCCGTCCCGGAAGCGGGCCGGTGTTCCGAGCCGCACCTCGCAGCCGAGGCCGCGGAAACGCGCAGGGTCGTCGTGTCGGGCCACGCGGGCCACGGCCACACGCACCCGCTCCATGGCCCCTGCAAAGGCGGCGTCGGCCTCGTCGGGCGACGGCGGCCCCCCGTGCCGCCGCCAGGCGAGCCGGGCGGCGAGGAGCAGCGCCTTGCCGGGCACGCAGCCGGCGTGCAGGCACTCGCCTCCGAGACGCGGCGCGCGCTCTAGCAGCGTGACCGACAGGCCGAGCCGCGCGGCGAAGGAAGCCGCAGCCAGCCCTGCGGCACCGCCGCCGATCACCGCCAGGTCAGGACGGCCGCTCACCGCGTGCCCTCCGCGCCTGGCGCGGCACGCTGACGCCGCCCCCGTTCGATGGCGCCCTTGAGCCGCAGCAGCGCTCCGTCGAGGGCGGCCTGGCCGTGCCACCACTGGTCGTCGGGCGAATGGTGCGCGACCCCGAGCCGCAGGGCGCGCAGGTCCGCCCGCATGGCCTCCAGGTGCCGCGCGGCGGCCGCGAGCGCCGCGGCCGGCAGGCCCGCGCCCCGCGCTCGTGCCAGCGCCGCCTCGGCCTCGGCCAGCTTGAGCCGGCCCACCGCGAGCTGGGCGGCCCCCGCCTCCAGGATGCGCGTCACGTAGCGCGGGCCATGGCAGTCCAGGCACACGGCGCGCGCGCGGTCCGGGTCGCGTACCGCGCCCGGGTCGTGCCCGCCCGCATGGGCGTGGCAGTAGGCGCAGCCGGGCGCGCGGTAGGCGCCGCGGGCGAGGGGGCGCGCCCAGTCCCAGCCAAGGCCTTCCAGCCGTTCTATGACGCCGTGCTTGGAGAGGCGGTGCGTGCGCACGGCCACCCCGTCGCCGCCGTGGCACTCCAGGCAGGTGGCGCTGCGCCGGGCGCGGGCCGCCGCGCCCGCGTGGTCCGGGCCGTGGCAGGCGGCGCAGGGCGCGCGGGGCGGGCTGCCCCCGTGGGCGCTGCGGCTCCAGGCCGCCACCAGCGCCGGGTCGCGCGTGCGATGGCAGCCGACGCAGCCCCCCTCCGCCCGCACCGCCGGGGCGGAGGCCGCTGCGCCGAGGAGCAGCGCGGCGAGGGCTGCCATGCTGGACCGTCGCATCTCAGTTCTCCTCCAGGTAGCGCGTGGTGTAGGGGCCCTCGAGCCACAGGGCCGGATCGGCCGGCAGGCGACGGCCCAGCCGCCGCTGCTCGGCCTCGCCCAGCGCCCGCAGGCGCGCCGCCGCGGCGCGGATGCCCTCGAGCCGCCGCCGCAGCGCCGCGTGCGCACGCCGCACACCCGCTGCGTCCCCATGGGCCGCGGCCTTGTAGGCGGCGAGGCTGTCGAAGTACCACATCTCGAAGTATTCGCGCTCGATCGGGGAGACGTTGAAGAAGGCCGACGCCTGGCCCTCGTAGAAGCCGATGCGGGCCCGCGGCCACAGGCGGTCCAGGCGCGAGTTGGGATAGGGCGGGCGCTCCCCGGGCCCCGGGTGCAGGAGGTCGTCGGCGCGCAGCCGGCGCAGCAGCCGCTCCGCGGCGTAAAGCAGCCGCCAGGCCGCGCGCCGCTCGGCGTCGAGCCCGCGCAGCCAGGCGCGTGCCTGCTTCGCATCGTGGCAGTCGGCGCACACGGCCACCCAGCGGCGGCGCTTGACGCGGTTGGCCGAGGTGTTCGGGTTCACCTCCACGATGCCGAAGCGCCAGATCGCCTTGTCGGCCACCTGATGGCGGCCGCCGTGCATGTGGCAGTAGGCGCAGGTGGGCGCCGGGTAGCTCCCCCTGCGCAGGGGGCGCGACCAGTCCCACCGCGCGCCCTCGGCCAGGTAGCGGCGGCCGTGGGCGGAGGCGAAGTAGGTGGCATCGTCGGGGTGGGGCGGACCGCTGTGGCAGGTCATGCAGGCCTCGGGGCGGCGCGCCTCGGCGGCGCTGAAGCGGTGGCGGGTGTGGCAGGAGTCGCACTTCTGGGCCACGGAGTGGCACTGCAGGCAGGCCGCCACCTCGGCCTTGGGCTTGTCGACGAAGTGGGGCGCCTCCAGCGCCCGCTCCAGGGCGAGGGCGTGGCTGGGGAAGCCCCAGCGGCGCTCGGCGAGCATGTCCCGTTGCTGACGCGCGTGGCACCGGCCGCATACTTGCGGCGTGGGCATGCGCAGCCGCTCGTGGTCGGCGCCGTGGCACGCGCTGCACCACACCCGCGGCTCGGCCGCGGCGTGCCGGCTCGCGCGCCAGTCCCGGACGATGCCGGGGGTGACGCCCTCGTGGCAGCCGACGCAGCGCTCCCCCTCGAAGCGGCCCGCCACGGTGCGGGGCGATGCGTAGAAGGTCGCGGGCGCCCAGTAGGCGTGGACGGGCTCGGGCCGCCACAGGCGGCTGTAGAGGCCCGCGCCCGGCCCGCTGCGGCTCCACAGCACCCACGCCGCGCCGGCCGCGACCGCGAGCGCGGCGGCGGCGAGCGCGGCCCACAGGTAGCGCGCCCGGCCCACGCTCATCGCCTTCGTCCGCGCCACCACCGAACCAGTCCCACCAGCAGGGCCACTGCCACAACGCCCCACAGCGGCCAGACCGGCCAGGCCTCGCCCGGCCGCGCACGGGCGGCCGCCGCGTCAGGCGGCTCCTGCAGCGCCAAGTGGTCGCGCGTGTGGTGGCCGAGGACCGGGGCCGCCCACGTCCCCGCAAGGCCGGCGAGCTTCCTCGCATGGCGTCTCATGCGACCGCCTCCCCGCTGGCCGCGAGCGAGCGGAGGCGGCCGGCACGGTGGCGCAGCCGGCCCCAGAGGCTGAGGTCGCCGAGCATGGCCTCGGCCGCCCGGCGCCCGGCCGCCACCGCCGTGACCACCAGGTCCGGCCCGTGCGCGACGTCGCCGCCGGCGTAGATCCGGGGGTGGGTGGTCCGCCCCTGGCCGTCCACCCGGATGCGGCCGTCGTCCTCCAAGGCGACGCCCACCGCCGCCAGCCAGGCCGGCGCGGCCGGCTCGAAGCCGAAGGCGGGGACGACCACGTCGGCCGGGACCGTGACCGGGCCCGTGGGCGCGCGGAAACGCACGCACGAGACGCGCGCTTCCCCCTCGATCGCCTCCGGGGCGTGCTCGAGCAGCAGCGCCACGCCTTCGGCGCGGGCGGCCGCCACCTCCTTCGGCCGGGCACGCAGCCGCTGCGCCGGCCCGCGGTAGGCCACCGTCACGGCCGCCGCCCCCAGCCGCACCGCAGTGCGGGCGCAGTCCATGGCGGTGTCGCCGCCGCCGAGCACCAGCACGCGCCGGCCGGCGAGCCGCCCCGCGGCGCCCGCCGCGGCCGCCTCGAGGAAAGGCAGCGCCTCCACCACGCCCTCGAGCGCCCTGCCAGGCAGCGCCACCCGGCGCGGCCGCTGCGCCCCGATGCCGAGGAAGACCGCATCCCGCTCCCGCAGGAGCGACCGCAGGCCGGCCTCGTCCACCGCCGCGCCCGTCTCGAAACGCACGCCCAGGGCCTCCAGCAGGCCGATGCGGCGCATGAGCACCTGCCGGTCGAGCTTGAAGGGCGGCACCACGCTCGCGAGCAGGCCGCCCGGCCCGGACGCCGCCTCCAGCACCGTCACGGCGACGCCGGCACGCGCCAGGCGCTCGGCGCAGGCGAGGCCGGCGGGACCGGCGCCGACCACCGACACGTGCCATTCGCGGCCGCGGCGGCGCCTAGGCCCGCGCGGCCGCCAGCCGGCGGCGAGCGCGGCCTCGGTCACCGCCACCTCGAGCCGCCCGATGGCCACCGGCCGGTCGAGGCGCGCGCGGGCGCAGGCACCCTCGCACAGCCGCTCCTGCGGGCACAGCCGCCCGCACACCTCCGGCATGGGGCTGGTGGCGTCGAGGATGGCGGCCGCGGCCTCCAGCTCGCCGCGCGCCGCCGCCTGCAGCCAGTCCGGGATGCGGTTGCCGAGGGGGCAGGCGTTGCGGCAGCCCGGCACCCCGCAGTCGAGGCAGCGAGCGGCCTCGCGGCGGATCCACCCAAGGCCTCCCTCGACCTCCGGCGGGGCCGCCGCCTCGCCCGTCCCCCCGCTGACGGGGGCGCGGGGGCGGTCTGCTCGGGACGCGAGGCCCGTCCCTGGCGCTCGACGGCGGCCATCCCTGGCCGCCGGCGCCCTCGCATCCCGCTCCCGCGCCCCCGTCTCCCCCGGCGTCCTGGAACCCGCCGCCTCGCGGCGCTCCCCGCGTCTGGCCTCCGCTTCGCTGCGGCCCCGTGTCCGCGCCGCCGCCTCGTCTCCCTCATTCACCTCCACACAGCCCGAAAACCCCTCGACATCAACCCCTGCTCTGGAACTCGGCGGCTTGCGGCGCTCCCCGCGTCTGGCCTCCGCTTCGCTGCGGCCCCGTGTCCGCGCCGCTACCTTCGCCCGCAGGTGGCTGCCGTCCTGGCGGAGGGCGGGCCGCAGCAGGTTGCGCACGTCGCGGATCTCGAGCGCGTCGGTGGGGCAGGCCACCACGCAGCGTGCGCAGCCCATGCAGTCCTCGATGCCCGTCACGCGCCCGTGGGCGCGCCCCTGCGCCCACACGGGGATGCCCATGTCGCAGACGCGCTCGCAGCGGCGGCAGTCCACGCAACGCTCCGGGTCCATCCGGATGCCGTAGAAGCCGGCGTGGTTGAGCAGCCCGAAGGTGGCGCCGTAGGGGCAGAGATAGCGGCAGTAGAAGCGGTTGCCCGTGAGGGGAGCGACGAAGAAGGTGCCGAAGTAGGTGATGGCCACCAGCAGGTAGAAGCCGCCCACGAAGCCCACGGTCCAGCCCGTGGGCGGGAACAGGGTCGCCACCATCACGCCCACGTAGTAGACGAAGAAGAGCCACTTGGTATGACGCAGGCGCCAGGCCCAAGGGCCGCGCAGCGTGCGGGCGCGGAAGGGAAAGCCCACCGTCTCGCGGATGCCCACGCAGGGGCAGTTGAAGCCGCAGATCACCCGCCGCCCGAAGAGCAGCACCAGCCCGAGCACGAGGAAGAAGGTCACCGTGCCCGGCACGTGCAGGGAGGGGAAGACGGGCGGGTTCCAGAGGTAGCCCACGTAGGGCTCGTACATGGGCGCCAGCCACGGGACGAGCCACCAGAAGGCCGTCACCGCCGCCACCAGGATCGCCAGGCGCCGGCGCGTGTAGGGATCGCGCTCGGCCCGGATCCGCCACAGTCCGAAGCCGGCGATGACGGCGTACTCGGTGTAGCGGCTGAGCCAGACCGGGGTGTCGAGCAGGAACAGCCAGGTCTCGTTGAGCCAGCCCACGAAGGCGAGCGTGAAGGCGGCCATGCTGAGCAGGCGCACCACACGACCGTAGCGGCCCGGATAGAGCCCCTGCTCCCCGGCTGCCAGGGTCCGCGGCTCGTGGGCGAGGACCGGCGCGCCGGCCTGCCGCGCGCTCGACATGGGACGCTCCCGCCGATTCTCAGAAGCTCAGCACCTGGTCGCT
>JALSJE010000100.1 GCA_026989495.1 Gammaproteobacteria bacterium
GCCTGCCGTCGTAGCCCTCCTTTGCCGTGGGCGCGGCTCCCAGCCGCGGCCCTCGCCCCCTCGCCATCGCCATCTTCTGTAGGCGCGGTTTCCCAGCCGCGCCTCCTCACCCTCCCCGTAGGCGCGGCTTCCAGCCGCGCTCTGCGGCCGGCTGGAAGCCGGCCCCACGGGCGGGAGGCCCCACGGGGAAGGCCCGGTGGGCCCGAGGCTCAAGCCCCCGGACGGTCGGCCGATAACCGGGGTGCGGGCCCCGGCAGGGGCCCGCCCCGACGACGTGAGTGGATGTCTCCGAGCACCCGAGGCATCGGCGCATGCCGTACAGGACGCAGGCCGCACGCAGGCTCCCCTTCCGCCGGCGCCCCGCGCCCGCGCCGGCCGGGAGCGGGGTGCGCGCGTGCGGCGCACCGGCGCCATGGCCGCGGGCGCTCGCGGGGACACCGACCGGAGCGGTGCGGCCATGGACGGGACCCCCAAGGCCCATCTAGCCCTTCCCCGGAGCACGCTGCGTGCGGCCGTCCGCCGCGCCCTCGTGCGCGCGGGCCTGCCCGCGGCGCTGGCGGGGGCCGCGGCCGGCGCGGCCGCGGGGACGCTCGCGGCCGGTCCCGGCCCGGCGCTCGGCGTCGCCCTGGGCGGGGCGGCGGCCGGCCTGGCCGCCGCCGCGGTGCGGCTCCTCCGCGGGCTCGAGGCCCTCGCGGACGGGGCGCAGGCCCGCCCCGCGGACCGGGCCGCGGCCATGGCGGCGGCCACCGGGGCGCCCGCGGCCTGGGGGCAGGGGGCGGCCGTGCTCGCCGGGCAGCTCGAGGGCGCCGCCATCGAGGCCCATGCCGCGGCCGCTGCCATCGGGCAGGCCCTCGCCCGCGTGGAGGAGGCGGTGGCGGCGGGCTCGGCGGAGGTCGCCGACGGCACCGCGCGCCTCGCGGCCCTGGGCCGCGAGGCGGCTGAGACGCTCGAATCGTGCGAGCGTCAGCTCGAGGCGCTCGCCGCGCTGCGTGAGGGGCTCGCGGAGGCCGAGGCGGCGCGGGCGGAGCGCGTCCGGCGCGTGCTCGCCGAGTGCGAGGCGCTCGGCGGCCTCATCCGCATGGTGCGCGAGGTGGCCGACGAGACCAACCTGCTCGCGCTGAACGCCGCCATCAAGGCCGCGCGCGCGGGCGAGCGGGGGCGGGGCTTCGCCGTGGTGGCCGAGGCGGTGCGGGCCCTGTCGCTGCGGGCGGTCGAGGCCGCCGACCGCATCGAGGCCGGTATCGGCCGGGTGGTGGGCGGTATCCGCGCGCGGCTCGAGGGCGCGGCTGACGAGGACGACGCCGGCGCCGCCGGGGTGCTGGAGGCGGCCGCCGGGAACCTGCGGGAGATGGAGCGCGCCTTCCGCGAGACGGAGTCGGCCCTGCGCGCGCTGCTCGAGGCGCTGCCGGAGCGCGTGGGCCGCATCGAGGCCCGGGTCGGTGCCGCGCGCGGCGAGGTGGCGCGGCTGCCGGGGCGGCTGGCCGCGGTGGAGGATGCGGCCGGGCGCCTGCGCGCCCTGTTCCCGCGCCCCCCGCTATCTTCGTAGCCGCTGCTTCCAGCCGCGGTCTCTCACCCTCCCCGTGGGCGCGGCTTGCAGCCGCGCCGTGGGAGCCGGCTGGAAGCCGGCCCCACAGGGGATCGGGCGCCGGGGCCGGCAGGATGCCGGCCCCCACGGGGGATCGGGTGCCTGGGGCCGGCAAGATGCCGGCCCCACGGTGGAAGGGGTGCCGGCCCCACGGGGAAGGGGAACACCACCACCTCCCCGTAGGCGCGGCTTCCAGCCGCGCCGTGGGGGCCGGCTGGAAGCCGGCCCCACGGGGGATCGGGCCCCGTGGAGAGAGGGGAGGGGCCTGTCGCCCTACCAGCACGAGCGGGGATGG
>JALSJE010000101.1 GCA_026989495.1 Gammaproteobacteria bacterium
GGAGCCACTCGCCACCTTTGGGCATGGTCCTTCCCTCTTCTCCCTTTGCCTTCGCGGATCGACGGGACCAATCCTGCCCCGGTTTCCATGCACGAGACGTGCCCGGCGTCACGCACCGGACAGGGTACCCACACATGGCACAATAGCCTCTCAGGCCGGGCATGCCAGGGTCAACGGCGGCCTTCCGACGCGAGGCGGCGGGACGGGGACGAGCGCGATGTGGCTGCTGCGAGGATACAGGCCCTGCGGGGGTGGGCCGTGGGCGGAGCTCCGGACCTGGTACGCCCGCGAGCCCGGGCGCAGCCTCGCCGAGGCCGAGGCCCGGCTGCTGCGCGAGGCCCTGGAGGGCGTGTTCGGCTACCATCTGGTGGTGGTCGGGGCCTGTCCGGCTGCGGCCGGCCTGGAAGGCTCGCCCATCCGGCACCGGGTCCTGGTGGACCTGGACGGGACTGCCGGCGGGGCCGCCCTGCGGGCCGCCAGCGCAGGCCTGCCCCTGCGCAGCGACAGCGTCGATGCGCTCATTCTCGCCCATGCCCTGGACTTCGAGGCCGATCCCTACGAGGCGCTGCGCGAGGCCGAGCGGGTGCTGGTGCCGGAGGGCCATCTGGTCGTGCTGGGCTTCAACCCGTTGAGCCCGTGGGGGCTGCGCTGGGCGCTGGCCCGTGGCCCGGGTGCGCCCTGGTGCGGGCGCCGCCTGACCGTCGGGCGGCTGCACGACTGGCTCTCGCTGCTGGGCTTCCAGGTGCTGGCCACGCGGCGGGCCTTCTTCCGCCCGCCCGTGGGGCACCCCGGGCTGCTGCGGCGGCTGGGCTTCCTGGAGCGGGCCGGCCGGCGCGCCTGGCCCTTGCTGGGGGCGGTCTACGTGGTGCTGGCGCGCAAGCGCGTGATCGCGCTCACCCCCGTGCGGCCGCGCTGGCGTCCCCGCCGCGCCCTGGTGCCGGCCGGCGGCCTGGCCGAGCCCACCCCCCGCGCGCATCGGCAGGGACGCCCTCATGCGCCCTGAGGTGGAGATCTGGACCGACGGGGCCTGCAGCGGCAACCCGGGCCCCGGTGGCTGGGCCGCGCTGCTGCGCTACGGCGAGCGCGAGCGCACCCTCTCCGGTGCCGAGCCCGAGACCACCAACAACCGCATGGAGCTGCTCGCAGCCATCAAGGCCCTCGAGGCGCTCAAGCGCCCCTGCCGGGTGCGGCTGGTGACGGACTCCGAGTACCTGAAGAAGGGGATCACGGAGTGGCTGCCGCGGTGGAAGGCGCGCGGCTGGCGCACGGCCGACCGCAGGCCCGTCAAGAACGCCGACCTCTGGCGGCGGCTGGACGAGCTCGCCGGCCGCCACGAGATCCGCTGGGAGTGGACGCGGGGGCATGCGGGCGATCCCGAGAACGAGCGGGTGGACCGGCTCGCGCGGGCCGCCCTCGAGCGGCAAGTGGCGAGTGGCAAATGACTAGTGGCAAGGGAAGAGGATGCGGCTCGTCCGGAAACTCTGATCAATCCGCTGCGCGGATCGATCAGCGCTGAGGTGCTTCGCGGTTCATTTCGATTTTTCGTTATCGTCATGCACTTCCCTGTGCATGGGCCGTCCCGCGGCCGTCCGTGGCCGCGGGGAAGCTCTGAAAAATCGGATTTTTCAGAGCTTCCGTCTGATTTGCGCGCAGCGGCGGGGGCCGCTAAGGTTTGCGCATGCGGCAGATCGTCCTCGACACGGAGACCACGGGTCTCGAGCCCAGCCAGGGCCATCGCATCATCGAGATCGGCTGCGTCGAGATCGTCGACCGCCGCATCACCGGCAACCGCTTCCACCGCTACCTGAACCCCGAGCGCGACATCGAGGAAGGGGCCGTGCGCGTGCACGGCATCACCCTGGACGAGCTGCGCAGCAAGCCGCGCTTCGCCGACATCGTGGAGGAGTTCCTCGACTTCGTGCGCGGCGCCGAGCTCGTCATCCACAACGCCGACTTCGACATCGCCTTCCTGGACCACGAGCTCAAGCGCCTCGGGGACCGCTGGGGCCGCATGGCCGACCATTGCACGGTCCTCGACACGCTCAAGCTCGCCCGCGAGCTCCACCCTGGCCAGCGCAACAGCCTGGATGCGCTCTGCCGGCGCTACGGCGTGGACGCCTCCGAGCGCGAGCTGCACGGGGCGCTGCTCGACGCGCGGCTGCTGGCCGAGGTCTATCTGGCGATGACCGGCGGCCAGGCCGCGCTCACGCTGGAGACCGAGACCGCGCCCGCCACGCAGGCGGTCGCCGTGGGGACGCGGGGAGAGCGCCCCCCGCTGCGCGTGGTGCGCGCCAGCCCCGAGGAGCTCGAGGCGCACCGCCGCCGCATGGCCGCCATCGACGAGGCGAGCGGCGGCCGGGCCGTCTGGAAGCCCTAGCCGCGGCCTCTGCCTGGGGCCGGCATTCCGCCGCTCCTCCCTCCAGCTGTGGGGCTGGCATCCATGCCGGCCCTTACCCGTGCCGGCTTCGGCGCGTCAGGATGCCGCGCCCACGGGGCCTGAAAAGGCTCGCAGGATGTTCAGCCGGGCGGGAGCGCGAAGCTCGCCCTGTTCAGCCAGAGGTGCGCGTAGATGCTCGCCGCGTAGCCGAGCGCGATGGCCGGCGTCCACCTGAGGTGTGTGAAGAAGGTGTAGTGCCCGCGCGCCTGGCCCATGAGCGCCACGCCCGCCGCCGACCCGATGGAGAGCATGCTGCCTCCCACGCCCGCCGTGAGCGTGATGAGCAGCCACTGGCCGAGCGGCATGTCGGGGCTCATCGTGAGCACGGCGAACATGATGGGGATGTTGTCCACCACCGCCGAGAGCACGCCCACGGCGACGTTGGCGAAGGTCGCACCCATCTGCACGTAGAGCTGCTCGGACACCAGGGCGAGATAGCCGATGAAGCCCAGGCCGCCCACGCACAGCACCACGCCGTAGAAGAAGAGCAGGGTGTCCCATTCGGCGCGCGCGATTCGCCGGAAGACGTTGAAATGGGCGTCGGTCGCGGCCGCGGGGACGGCGTCCATGTCGAGCCCGTTCGCGGCCGTGCGCCGGCGCCCGGTGATCTTGAGGAAGTAGTCGTAGAGCTGGAGATAGCCCAGGCCCGTCATCATGCCGAGCACGGGAGGCATGTGGAGGAAGTTGTGGAAGGCGACCGCCGTGGCGATGGTGCAGCCGAAGAGGACCACCACGCCCAGGGCCCCGCGCTTCAGCTCTACGCGCTCGTCCGTGGCCGCCGGCGCCCCGCGCGGCACGGCGAAATGCATGATCGAGGCCGGCACCAGGTAGTTGACCACGGAGGGCAGGAAGAGCTGGAAGAAGGTCCAGAACTCCACCAGCCCCTTCTGCCAGACCATCAGCGTGGTGATGTCGCCGAAGGGGCTGAAGGCCCCGCCCGCGTTGGCCGCCACCACGATGTTGATGCAGGCGAGCCCGATGAAGCGCGTATCGTCCTTGCCCACGGCCAGCACCACCGCGCACATGACGAGCGCCGTGGTGAGGTTGTCGATGACGGGCGAGAGGAAGAATGCGAGCACGCCGGTGAGCCAGAACAGGGCCCGGTAGCCGAAGCCGCGCCGCACCAGCCAGGCGCGCAACGCCTCGAAGACGAGGCGGTCCTCCATGGCGTTCACGTAGGTCATGGCCGCCAGCAGGAAGAGGAACAGCTCGGCGAACTCGAGCAGGTCGTGGCGCATGGCCGCCTCGGCCTGTGCCCCCAGGCCCGCTTCCGCATAGACCCAGGCGATGAGCGCCCAGATGAGGCCGGCGGCGAGTATCACCGGCTTCGACTTGCGAAGCTGGGTGAACTCCTCGGCCATCACGAGGAGGTAGGCCAGGGCGAACACGACGAGGGCCGCGATCCCCACCGGGTGCGTGGTGAGGTCGATGCGCTCGGCGCCACCGGCAGCGGCGAGCGCGCCCACGGGTGAGAGGGCCAGGATCGGGAGGGCCCCCAGGCTCCAGCGCTTCACTTTCGGATCCCCCCAGAGCTGCACGAAGCCTCGATGCCCGTGCCCGCGCCTCGGGGGACACGGGCATGGCGGCGGCACTATAGCGGAAGCGGCGCGTCGCCGCGAGCCCGCGGCGCGCCGTCGCTGATCTCAATCAAGGGCTTATGAGTGACGCCGGGTGCGGCCGCTGCTATGGTGGACCCATGCGGGCCGCAAGGGCCCATCGACGGCGCCCGGTAGGGATACTGGGCCTTTCGCTTCCGACGATCTGGCCCGCGCCGGCCCGCACAGGCTCGGCGCCTGAGCCCCCGGTTCCCGTAGGCTGCCGGACAGGCTCCCGGCCAGGAAGGGGGATGCCGGGGCCGCGGCTGGAGATCTCGAGCGGAGGTGATCGCATGCGACGTTTTGCTCCAGGTGTCGTCATGGTGGCCTTGGCGTCCCCGGTTGGCGCCGTCGACGCCGGGCCGGTCCCCGGCGACGCAGCGGCGGCGCGGGCGCTCGCGGCGACGGTGAGGATCGTCCGGGTGCCACGGGAGGAGGGGCCTCCGCTCGGAGGCGACGGCCACGGCGTTCTGGTCGGGCCGCGACGCGTGGTGACAGCGCTGCACGTGGTCAGGGGGACGTCGCACCGGCAGCGCGGCCAGAAACGGGCGGGGGCGAAGGTCGTCGTGGTCGCGTCCGACGGCTCCCGCCTGAAGGCCCGGCTCGTCGGCGCGTGGCCGGCGCTGGACCTCGCGCTCCTGGCGCTGGAGTCGCCGCTGCCCGGGGCCGTGGACGTGGCGTCGCCACCCGCGGACGGCCGGCTGCTCCACGCCGACCGCCTGTTCGGTGCCGGGCGTGTCCTGGCCCGCCGCGCCGTCGCCACCTACGGCTCGGACCGGCCCTGCCTGATCGTGGTCTCGCCCGGCACGCGCCCGGGGCAGAGCGGGTCGGGGCTGTTCGACCGCTCCGGCCGGCTCGTCGCCATCGTCACGGCGGGTGGCGGTCCTCGCCGCGGCTTCGCCGTGCCCGTGGCGCCGGTTCTCGCAGGCGGACCGAGGGTGAGAACGGGGCCGGGCACCGCCCTGCATCCGGCCTGCCACGCAGTACGTCACGAGACCGGCCGCGACTGGCGGGCGCTGGAGCGCGTGGCCCGCCGGTGGGTGGCGCGCGAGCCCGGGGACGGGCTCGCCTGGCTGGCGCTGGCGAAGGCCGTATCGGCGCGTGGCCGCGCGGCCGAGGCGGTGGTCCTGTTCCGGGATGCGCTGCGGCGGCTGGGCGACGACCCGGCCGTCTGGGTCGGGCTGGGGACGGCCCACGCGCGTCTCGGCCGTTCCGGTCTCGCGCGCTGGTGCTTCCTGCGGGCGCTGCGGCGCGATCCCGCCTCGGCCCGGCTCTGGAGCAACCTGGCGCTGACCTATGCCGAGGAAGGCCGGTGGCGGGACGCCTACCGCGCGGCCCGCCGCGCGGCCGAGCGGCTGTGGGCGTCTGGCGCCTGGGCGGATCCGTTGCGGGACTGGGACGATCTGGCCACCGTGTGGCGGGTCTACGGGGTGACCGCCTTCGAAACCGGGCATCACGCCGAGGCCGTTGCGGCCTTCAAGCAGGCGATCCCGCTGGTGGACGGCAGGGACCCCCAGGACTGGATCGGCCTGGGCTGGGCGGCGCTGGAGGCGGGGGATCGCAGCTGCCCCTACGGCCGGACGCTTCCCGAGGATGCGGCCGCCTTCCTGGAATCGCTCGGCGAGCGCGAGGAGGCCGAGGCGCTACGCCGGGCCATGGTCGAGCGCGGCTGGATCAGGGCTGAGGGCAAGGACGGGCCGGAAGCAGTCGGGGCGATGGATGACGGGTGCCTTTCGTCCGGGGACGGCTCGTGAGACCCGGCGGTCCCGCTCCGGCGGACGCTCGCGGGGCGCCTCCTAAAGGTCGCGCCGCATCGGGATGCCGACCGATCAGGACGTCACCAGCCGGGCGAGGAAGTCCGTGAAAGGACGGATGTCGTGCCGCACGCTGGCGGCCTCCAGCGACCTCATGTAGTCGGCGCGTGCCTCGACGGGAACGACCGTCCAGGGCCATCCTCCTGCCGCAAGCATCAGGTTCATCAGAAAACGCGCCATGCGACCGTTGCCGTCGGTGTAGGGGTGAATATAGACGAAGACGAAATGCCCCAGCACGACTCGGACGGCGGGATCGGTCTCCTCGCGCAGCAGCTCGAAGAAGGCCGGCATGGCGTCCCGGACGGCCTGAGGATTTGGCGGGACGTGCACGGAATTTCGGATGTAGACGGGCCCGGTGCGATACCCGGCGAGGTCGGCAGGACGGAGCAGGCCGGCGGCGACGCTCGGTGCGAAGAGCTCCCGGTACCAGGTCGTATGGTCCTCTTCGGCGACCAGACCTGGATCCTTCCCGCGCAGCACCTTGCGCAGGCTTTTCCGGACCGCCCGGAAGGCCTGCCAGTAGCCGCGCGCGGCCAGCGCGTCGCGGATCCCGCGATCGGTGCCGTCGGCGTCCGGCCGCCAGCGTCCACGGCGCACACGCTCGACCAGCTCTGGACTCACCTGGTATCCCTCGATGGAGAGCGAGTGGTAGGCGTCGGCGGCGTAGAGATCATCGACCCGCTGGAGATAGCGGTCGGCGTCGGCCGGCAGTCCGGGAGGCGGCGGGAACCTCTCCGGGATCTTCTGGCGCATCTCCTGCCACAGGATGCGGATACGGCTGCCCCAGGGCGAGCGCCCGCGCGGGGGGAGGACAGGCGAGCCGCTTGGTCCGAAGGGGTCCTGCTCGCGCACCCTGTAGCCTGCCGCGCGCATCGCCGCCACGATGTCGTCTGCCACGCGGTCGCGGCCGACATGGCGGAAGGCGCCGGTGAGGCGTCCCGCCACGACGCTGTGGCCGCCGGCCAGGAGGCGTTCGAGCACCTCCGATGCGTCGGCGACCAGATCCAGCGCGACGCGGGCATCGGTCGCGTTGCGGCGGAACCAGTCCGGCGCGCAGGCGACGAGCGCTGCCGGAAGCGAGTACACGCGCAGCCCATCGAGCACCTCGACGTCACGCGCCTCGGGCATCGCGGCCTTGACGTCGAGCAGGGAGGTGCCGTGCGGCAGGGCGGTGACCCGGTTGCGGGCCTTGGGAGCGCGCACGAGAAGCTGGCGGGGAACGGTCCAGTTTCCCGCGTGGAGCGAGAGGGACTGCTCGGGGGAGAGGCACCAGTCCGCGCCGAACCGATGGTTGAGGTAGTCGGCGCAGAAGCGCCAGAAGGATGCGTACCAAGTGGTGCTCTCTCCCTGGGGCTCGTCAGGCCGGGCGGGGATGTACCAGCCCTTGATGACTGGCCTCAGGAATCCATGACGGAGCAGGCGCTCGCGGTCGGCGCGGCTCAGGTCGGCCGAGCGGATGCCCACCGCGCCCCGGGCCTGGAGCGCGTGGAGCACCTTGAGAGATGCCGCGAGCCGTTCGTGGGGGGTTGCCACGGTTCCGGGAGAGGCAGGGCCGGTGCCCGAACTGGCACGGTTATTAGCTTATCATGTTGCATCATTTTTAGCTTTTCGTGCAGGGGGCGGATCGGGTCCGTTCCACATCCACCCCGAGCACCCGCGCCAGGGCCTGGTAGGCGGCGGTGCCGCCCATCCGCGCGCCGCGCTCGATTGACCCAAGGGGTCGTGGCGAGGGTATCGGGCCCAGTGCATGGTATGCGGGCTAGGGATGGACTGTGAAGAGGTCCTGGTAAGCAAATGCCTGATCCCCATGGGCCTGCCTGCTCACTGCTCGACGATCGCCCGTTCGCGATAATCGAGCAGGATCCGGGAACGCGCCGTGACACGTTCGGTTGGCACGAAGCGCTCGAAGAGCGGAAGCATCCCGGCGCATCCCGTGGCGCGGCGCCGGCCGGGGCCCACGGCGGGGCAGGGCAGCAGGATCAGGGGCCGGCCTTCCGGGTCCTCGATGCAGGCTAGGGCGAGCGGGCGTCCGGTCGCTTCGGGGCCGATCCCCAGGAAGACCTGCTCCAGCGCGCTCGCCGGGATGGGCGGCTGAGGCACCCGGTCCTCGTCCACCCGGATGCCGATCAGGCCTGGCTCCCGGATCGTGCCTCCGCCGGGCAGGCGGATGGTCCAGGCATCCGCGGCCAGGACACCTGCGACCGCAGACCATGGCACCTGGACCCGCTCCGTGGTCCAGGGTACCCGGCCGGACCGGCCCCTTTCCCCCACGTCGAGCACCGCCTCCAGCCCGTCCGGCCCCGCCGCCACGATCGCAAGCTCCCGGCCGACGGGCATCGCCTTCGCCCTGAGCCCGGTTTCCCACCTGCGCCAGGCGAGGTGGATCAGCACGCCCAGCGCGATGAGCACGGCCAGCACCAGGCCGCCCGCGGCCGGGCCGGGCGGTAGCGAGGTGACGGCGACGAAGGCGGCGAAGAGGGCGAGGAAGAGGGCATAGAGCGAAAAGGCCACGCCGCGCGCGAGCCTGAGGGGCAGGACGATCCGCCAGGCATGCCCCTCGTCCCGGACGCGCGCGAGCAGCAGGAGCGCCTTCATGGATCGTGGCGGGTTTCCATTCCGGCGGCCTTGCCACACCCAGTCTCGGCCGGATCCGGGCGCGCGGCAAGCCCGCGGCGGGCGGCCTCGCTCCGGGGCCCGGCCTGGGCGGTCCGCCCCCGGCGGCGGAGTCGCCGCCTGCCTCAGGCGGCCCACACTTTCACTTCTTTCTCGATCCGGTCGCCGAGCCTTTCCCGGGCCACCTCCAGGTCGTAGTTGGACTGGAGGTTCATCCAGAACTGCGGTGAGGTGCCGAAGTAGCGGCCCAGCCGCAGGGCGGTGTCCGCCGTGATGGACCGCTTCCCGTGGACGATCTCGTTGATGCGCCTCGGCGGAACGCCGATGTCCTTCGCCAGGCGATACTGGCTGATGCCCAGCTCCTCCAGGTGCTCGGCGAGGTGCTCGCCCGGGTGAACGGATCCAACGGCACGCTTGCTCATGGCCTCGGCCTCCCAATAAGGATCCATAATCTCGACGTCATACGCATGACCGTCTCGCCACACGAAGCAGCTCCGCCAGGGTCGCCGATCCGGATGCTGCGCCGGCCTTGCCTGTTTCCGCTTGGCGCCTCCAGGCGGTGAGATGGCGGAAGCCGCAGGCCCTCAGGCTGGTCGCTGCATTGATCCGGTCCAGTCGCATCCCGGGTTGCGACTCCCAGCCCTATCTCAACCGTTGGCGCGCTAACTCCGCAGCCTCCCACTGCAGATCCGTCGCCTCGGCCTTCTCAGGTAGCCGCTCCAGTGCCATCCTTTCCTCGGTCACCGTGCATCCCTCCTTTCCCTGGTCCGCCCTTCACTCTCGGACCAGCCCACGGAACCACGCCTATCCCTCGCCGATAAGCTGCGTCATAGCGAACAGAAAATCGAATCGATCCGCGCAGCGGATCGATCAGGGCTTCCTGTCCTTTTGGACAGGTAACGGTTTCCTCCCCTGGCTCGCCCTGCTCCAAGGGGGGATGGCGGTCTTGGCCGGTCAGCCAGGCACGACGGGCCAGCAGGGCTGGCCCCAGGGCTCGTGCGGGTGATCCATCATGAGGCGGACGATCTCGGGCACCAGGCGCGCCATGATCGCCGCGCCGTCACGCACCTGCGCCCGGTTCACGCGGCTCGCCCAGGTTGCCCCGCCGTGGACGAGCTGGTTCCGCAGCACATAGAGACGGTCGAAGATCACCGCGAGCACGCGCTCCGTGTCGCGCTCGCCGAGGGCACGCAGCGCGCGGCGCCGGCTGCGCTCGAAGCCTTCGGGCCAGGCATCGGGCTCGCCGCGCCGCAGCGCGTCCCAGAAGGGCTGGTAGACGAAACGGTTGTCGAGCAGGGTGCGGAAGGGGCCCGCGAAGTCGTTCCAGACCAGCGTGTAGAGCCGGCCATCGGTGTCGAGCCGGATCAGGCGGCGCAGGAAGTCGAGGAGAAGCTTGCGCTCGCCCAGGGTGGGGCGCTCGGAGTAGTCGCGGGCGTAGGCCGCGTTGAAGGCGATCCAAAGGAACAGGAAGCATGCGTCCGGATCGTCGGTCTCCCGCATGGCGCGACCGTACCAGCTCAGCGCGCGATGCGTGCGTAGCGCCAGCGCTTCGGGCCAGCCCTCGCGCTCCCGCCGGTGCCGCTCCTTCAATGCGCCGTGCAGGTTGACCGGCATCGTGGCCATCGCTCAATGGTGTAGCAGGCATGCCGCGGCCGATCCAGTCCATCACGGGGGGATCGGTGGGCGAGCGCGGTCTCCGGCAAGCCGTCGAGGCCGTCGATGTGGATGGCCGCCTCGGGCTGCACCGCTTCAGCTTTTCGTGCTCCGCCATACCTTCCGAGGTCACGACGGTCTCTGACGGGCACGGGGCGGTGCAGGCCCACGGTTTCGGGTACCGCGCAGATTCGGCCCGAGTGCGTCTCGCGGTGGCGGGTGGAGACGGTCTCCGGAAGTGTTCCCTCTCTCGGCCCCGAGAGCCATATATCGCATAAGCCGTTGATGTGACACAGAAATGGTAGGTCCTGCCCATGTCGCCCATGGGGCCCTCCGTTTGGATGCCGGACCCCACCGTTCGCCGCAGGCTCACGATCTGAGCCACTGCCTCCCATAGCCTGAGACTGGCGCGGTCCCAGTGTGGACCCAGGTGATAGCCGGTCACCGCCTGCGGTCTGCTGGACCGGCTGTCGTCCCTGCATCCCGGGCTGCGCCGTGTCCTGCGCGCACCGCCTGTAAGCGCAGTGGGCACGGGATCGTCTCATGGCTTGTGACGGCTCCGGCGGGCCGTCCGGACCGGAGGGGGCAGAGCGAAGCGGATGGACGATGCGGACCTGGTCACAGGCGTGCTCGCGGGCGACCGGCGGGCGATCGAGGCGCTGGCCGAGGGACTGGTGCCCCGGCTCGCTCGCCTGGCGCACCAGGTCTGCCCCTGGGACGGTGAGCTCGCCGAGGATCTCGCCCAGGAGGCGTGGCTCCATGTCCAGGCCGACGGCTGGCGGGTGCTGCGCCGGTGGCGCGGCGAGTCCAGCCTGCTCGCCTTCCTGTTGCAGGTCTGCCGTAACCGGATGATCGACAGGCTGCGCTCGGAGCGGCGCGCGGACGGCCGGGAGGTGCCGCTGGAGGATGGGCACGAGGCGCGGGCCATGGCCCTGCCCGATCCGCGGGCCGACCTGGTGGCCGACTGCTGGCGGGCGGAGCTCCGGTTGCTGCTGGACGGGTGCCTGGCACGGCTGCCCGAGCGTGACGCCCGGCTGCTGCGGGCGCGCTACTTCGAGGATCTCGACCCGGCCGAGATCGCCGCCCGCGAGGGGATGGAGGCCAACGCCGTGAACGTGGCCACCCACCGTGCCCGCCGGCGGCTCGCCGAGCTCGTCGTCGCCGAGCTGGGGACGGGCGAGGTGCCCGCCCCCTGGATCCGGCGCGGCTCGGGGGCCGGTACCACCCCAGGCCCTGCCTCATGAGAGCGCCCTGATCCCATGATCCTGCGAAACATGTTTGGTCTCCGCCCCCGGCTGCGGCCCGAAGGGCTGGCCGAGGCCCTCCTGGAGACCCTGGCGCCTGCGGAGCCGGTCACCCCTTCTACCGACGGCCATCCCACCGACGAGCGGCTCGCCGCCTGGGCCGAGGGTGGCCTTGCGGGGGCGGCGGCCGAGGCGGTGGCGGCGCACGTACGCGGCTGCCCGCGTTGCCGGGCGGCCGTGCGGGACCTGCAGGCGGTGCTGCTGGACCTCCCCCCGCCCGGGCGCGCGCTGGCGCCCTGGTGCGGGCGGCTGACGGTGGCGGTGGAGACGGGCCAGGACGGCGCGCCACGGATCGCGCTGCGCTGGGAGCCGCTGCCGCCGCTGGAGGCCGGCCCGCCGCATGTGGATCCCCGCGCGCTCGCCTTCCCACCGCCCGAGCCCCCGGAGAAAGCCCCCGCCGAGGAATGGGTAGTCGGGCTCGAATGCTGCGACGTCTTCCCGGAGATGCTCGCCTTAGAGGAGCCGTCCGCGCCCTGTCCGATGCCGGATCCGCGGCCCGCCGGCGGAGAGGGGCGTGCCGACGGGGCCGTCTGCCTCGACGCCGGTCCGTACTGGCTCGCCGTCCGCCCCGTCCGCGGCGGCGACGGCGCCCCGCCCGAGGCGGAGCCGCGGCTTGCCTGCCTCGTCCGGCGGGGCGACGCCCCCGCACGCGACCTCGTGCTGCGGCTCGTCGAGCCTGCGGGCCGGCAGGCCGTGGTGGCGACGGACGCCCGGGGCTGGGCGACCCTGCCCCTGCCCGCGCGAGAGGCGGTTCTCGTGCTGGGCGAGGGCGCCGATGCCCCGCGGCTCCTGGTCCGGCGCCGCCCGGTCCGCTGAGACGGGGCGCGCACCACCTGTCCGAGGCGCGTGGCTGTAATCGCGCCGTCCCCCGGGACGTCATCGAAGGGTGCGAGGCCGCGAGCGCCGTGGCCCGCATGGACGAGGAGGACGGAGGACGAGACGATGCACCACGCGTTCCTGAAGCAGCTTGTGACCGGTGAGCCCGTCGAGTGCGGCCGGCTCGCCATGGCCCCGCTCCTGTGGCGGGGCGAGCCCCTGCCCGACGAGAGCCCCTGGCTCGCCGGCTGCGAGGCCCTCGACGAGGGCCTCGTCACCCTCACCGAGCGTGACGAGATGGGCTCCGTCCGCGCCCTGCGGCTGGAGAGCCGGGCCGACCGCCCGGTGCTCCTCGTCGACGGCGAGCTGCTGGAAGGGGCCAAGCAGAACCGCACCCTGGACCTCTCCCTCCTCGTCCCGCCCGGGCAGGCGATGACGGTGCCCGTCTCCTGCGTGGAGGAGGGGCGCTGGTCGTGGCGCCGGGGCAGCTTCGCCCCGGGGCGGGGGATGCTGTTCGCGAGCGCCCGTGCCCGGCGGGCGCGGCGGGTGAGCGAGCGGCTGGTGGAGCTTGCGGCCGGGGCGGAGGCGGTGGACTTCGAGCACTTCGATATGGGGCTCGCCGACCAGCACGAGGTGTGGGACGCCGTGCGGGCCAAGCTCGGGCGGCTCGGGGTCGAGAGCGGCACCTCGGACCTG
>JALSJE010000102.1 GCA_026989495.1 Gammaproteobacteria bacterium
CGTCTGCGGGCCCCGGTTCGTCCTCGGCCGCGGCTTCCGGCCTGGAGCCCTTTCATCTCCGTAGGCGCGGCTTCTAGCCGCGCCGGGGCCGGCAAGGATGCCGGCCCCACGCGAGAGGGGATTGGGTGGGCCGGCGGGGATGCCGACCCCACGGAGGCGGCTTTCGGCTTCCAGGACGCACGCTTCCGGCTGGGAGCCCCCCTGACCTCCGTAGGCGCGGCTTCCAGCCGCGCCGGGGCCGGCAAGGATGCCGGCCCCACGCGAGAGGGGATTGGGTGGGCCGGCGGGGATGCCGACCCCACGCGAGAAGGGGTTGTGTGGGCCGGCAGGATGCCGGCCCCACGGGGAAAGGAGGGTGGGGAAGGGCGGATGCCGGCCCCGGCAAGGGAAGCCGGACCTGTCAATGGGGCAGGCGCCGAAGGGACCTGCCGGGCCGGTGGGGGAGCCACCCGGCCTCACCCCGCGCAGCATGACAGCCGCGCGACGTCGCGCTCGAAGGCTTGCGCGCACAGGCGCAGCCCCTCCGACATCGTGAGGTAGGGGAAGAGTGTGGCGGCGAGATCCTGCACGCGCATCCCTGAGCGTAGCGCGAGCGCGGCGGCCTGCACGACCTCACCCGCCTCGGCCGCGACGATGTGGGCGCCGAGGAGCCGCCCGGTGCCGGCCTCGGACACGAGCTTGATCGTGCCCCGCGTGTCGAAACGGGCGAGCGCTGCCGGCACCTGCGCGAGCGGAAGCTCGCGCGTGGCGACGGCGATGCCCCGCCCACGGGCCTCGGCCTCCGTCAGGCCCACGGCGGCCGCCTGCGGGTCGGTGAAGACCACCCACGGCAGCACGGCGAGGTCGAGCGCGGCCTCATTCCCCGTCATGTCCTCGGCGGCGACGGTGCCGGCGGCCGCGGCCACGTAGACGAGCTGCGGGAGCCGCGCGCAGTCGCCGGCGGCATACACGCCGGGCACGGAGGTCCGCATCCGCGCGTCCACCTCGATGGCGCCGTCGGGCGCGGTGCGCACGCCGATGCGCTCCAGCCCCAGACCCTCGGTGTTCGGCCGCCGCCCGGTGGCGACGAGCAGCGCCTCGGCCTCCAGGATTGCCCCCGCCACACGCACCCGGAAGCCGCCGCGGCCGTGCTCGACCTGCTCGGCCGCGGCATCCGTGAGGATGCGCATCCCCTCGGCCTCGAGCGCCGCGCGCAGCGCCGCCGAGAGCGCCTCGTCCGCCCGCGGCAGGACTCGCGGGGCGGTCTCCACGACCGTCACCCGGCTGCCGAGGCGCAGCCAGGCCTGCGCGAGCTCCAGCCCGACCGCGGAGCCGCCCAGCACGACGAGCGTCTCCGGGACGCGCCCGGCCGCGAGCGCCTCGGTGGAGGTCCAGAAGGGCGTGCCCTCGAGCCCGGGGACGGGCGGCACGGCCGGACGGGCGCCCGTCGCGATCAGGATGCGGTCGGCGCGCACGACGGTCTCTCCGCCTTCCGTGAGCGCGACGCGGAGGGTGCGCGCATCCTCGAGGCGCGCGCGCCCGCGCACGAGCGCGATGCGGGAATCGTCCGCGAGCAGGCGCTCGTACTTCGCCTGCCGCAGCTCCGCCACGCGGGCGGCCCGCTGCGCGGCGAGCGCGTGCGCGTCCACGGCGAGCGCGCGGCGCTCGAGGCCGTCGAAGGGATGGTGGCCGGCGACGTGGCGCGCCTGCGCCTGGCGGATCAGGATCTTCGAGGGCACGCAGCCCGTGTTGACGCAGGTGCCGCCCAGCGTCCCCGCCTCGACGAGCGTCACCTGCGCGCCGCGCTCGGCCGCGCGCAGCGCGCAGGCGACCGCGGCCGATCCCGATCCGACGATGGCCACGCGCAGCGGGCCGTCACCCGCGTCCGGGCAGCAGGCGTCCGCGGCGGGCCTTGCGGTGGTCCCGGTCATGGACGGTCTCCGGCCGCGACGCGCGGGTGCGATGGATAGCCCGCCTCGCGCGTGGCCTCCGTCAGGTCCTCGATCCCGGTGCGGGCCGGATCGAAGGTACCCGCGCCCAGCCGCGGCCCTCTCCCTCGTATTCCGCTTCCACCCGCATCACGCCGGGCACCCGCTCCAGCGCCTTGCGGACCGTGATGGGGCACATGGCGCAGGTCATCCCCTCGACGTCGAGCGTCACCGTCTCCTGCGGCGCGGCGTCGCCCGCGCGCGCGCCGTCCCGCGCCGGCATCAGCGCGAGGATGGCGAGCGCGGCGAGCATGCGCATCGATCGCTTCGTTCCCATGCCGTTCACCTCCTTCCGGGCGGCGCTCATCCGAGCAGCAGCGGCCCGTACCAGGGAAAGCCCACCAGGGCGGCGGCCAGTGCCGCCACGGCCCAGAAGATCCGGCGCTGGCGGCGCAGCGACGCCGGCACCGCACAGGCGGCGTCTGCCGCACATCGGCGGGGCCTGAGATAGAGCCGGTGGAAGGCGAGTCCGAGGAAGAGCAGCACTGCGGCGACGAACAGCGGGCGGTAGGGCTCCAGCACGCGCAGGTTCGCCAGCCACGCGCCCCCGACGCCGAGCGCCAGCAGCACGAAGGGGCCCAGGCAGCACAGCGAGGCCCCGGCCGCGGCCAGCGCCGCCGCGGCGAGCGCGCAGCCGCCGCCGGCACCCGCGCGCTGCGGGGCCTGCGCCGAAGCTGCCTCCTTCGCCCGCTGTGCCGTCTCGCCCATCACCGTTTCCTTCCCCCGGGCTTCGGACTTGAGCGCAGCATGCCCTCCGTACCGAGGTACGGAGTCAAGGCCGTTCGAGGGAGCCTGCGGGTCGACCGCACCGATGCGGGAAAGGCGGCTGTGCAGGCATTCGGCTGGTGCGGGCCTGTAAGCCGTGCGTCCTTGCGGTGGGGGGCGCGATAGGCTAAGTTGTTGATGATTGCATGCCGCGCCCCGCCCCGCGGCTGCGTCGTCGGGACAACGGAGAACAACGAGCACCGGAGGAGGGAGCGCATGGGTGCCATCGCCCGCTGGCTCGCCGGCGCAGCGATGTGGGGCGTATGTCTCGCCGCCGCCGCGCGCCCCGGCCTGGAATTCGAGCTCCTCCTGCCCGAAAAGGGCTGGCGCGCGCCGGGCGACGCCTTCCGCATCCGCGTACCCCCCGATCTCACCGTTGAGGTGCTGCGGCGGCTCGCGCTGGAGCTCGACGGCATCGACGTCACGCGCTTCCTCAGGCGCGAGGGCGAGCTCGCCGTCTTCACGCCGGTCGAGCCGCTCGCCTACGGCGAGCACGAGCTGCGCATCGTCGAGTACCTGCCCGACGGCTCCATCGTCGAGCGGGCCGTATGGAAGGTCGAGGTGCGCCAGAGCCGGGCCTTCCGCGAGGCGGAAGGGAGCCTCGACGTAGGCGTGGACCTGTCCGGACGAATGGAAGCCTCCGGTTCGCTGGGGGCCGGCGGCGGGTCCATCGCGCAGGGCTCGCTCAGCCACAGCACGAGGATCGCCAGCGGGGAATGGCGTGCCGCCGGCGATTTCGGTCTCGGCTATGACAGCACCGGCAGCGGATCGCCGACCGGGCGCCGTGTGGATCTGCAAAGCTACAACCTCCGTTTCGGGTGGCGCAGCCTCGGCCTCACCGCGGGCCTGCCGGATGTGTTCGGCGAGGGTCTGCTCGGCGGCAGCTATGGCACCCGTGGTCTCGGCCTGGACGTTGGTGTGCGTGACAGCCGGCGCCTGCGGCTCAATGTCTTCACCATGCGTGGCGAGGCCGTCTCGGGCTTTCGGGAAGGTCTCGGCGTGACGGATCCGGCCAACCGTCTCACGGGCGCCCAGATCGTCTGGTTCCCGCTCGCCGAGCGGCCCGAGCGTCTGGTCATCCAGGCCCGGACCTATACGGGGCGTACGCCGACGGCGGGCGAGGGCGTCTTCGGTGATCCGGAGGAGGAGACCGCCGCGGGCCGCGCCCTTTCCGTCACGGGCACCCTCCTGGACGGGCGGCTTCGGCTCAGCGCAGAGGCCGCGCGGACACGGTGGGACGCCGATGGTCGCGCCCCGCTGCTGCGGGCCCGCAGCGACGGGGCCTACGTGCTCGGCGCCGAATGGGCCTTCATGACGGGCGCGTCCACCGGCACCCCTGCCGAATGGCTCCTCGGCCTGCGCCATGGCCAGATAGGCCCCTATTTCCGGTCTCTGCTCGATCCTGGCCAGGAGGCCGACCAGCGCGCCAGCCAGCTCACGCTCGCCCTGCGTCGCGGAGGCTTCAGGGCGGGGGTCGCCCTGCAGCGGGTGCGCAACAACGTGGATGGCCTGGCGGATCTGGCTACCTCCCGGCTCGATTCTGCCCAGCTCGAGACAGGCTACTCCTTCTCCCGCCCGGCGCTCGGACTGCTGAACGAGGCGACGGTGAGGGCCACGTGGGTGCGCACCCGTCCCATCGTGATCCCCTCCGGCATCGATCCCGATCTCGTCACCGACGATCGTCAGCGTGCACTGGAGTTCGGCATGGCCTATGCGTTCGGGCGCCTGACCGGCTCGCTCGATCTGGGTCTTGGCGACTATCGCAATGCCTCGTCCCGTGTTCCTGACACACGTTCGTGGAGGTGGTCGCTGTCGGCGCGGCGCCCCCTGCTCGGGGACCGTGTCTTTCTGGACCTCTCCCTCGGACGTGACCTCACCCGAGACGATGACACGGGCGGCATCACCCGCACCGACCAGCTCACGCTGCAGCTCGCCGCCGACGGTCTGCGCGGCGGCCGTCTCGGGGCGAGCCTCGCGGGCAGCCTGAACCGATCGAAGGCGCCGGCCGACCCAGGCACGGGAACGGACGCCTCGGACGAGCTGACGCGCTCGCTGAGCGCCCAGCTGAGCTGGCGGGTGATCACCCCCTCGCCACGTCCCGGCCGCCCGGCCGTCACCCTGGGGCTGAGCGCCATGTGGCAGGAAAGTGAGGAACGCGTCGCGGGAACGTCGAGCCGGCCCTGGTCGGTGAATGCGACCCTGCGCATCGGCGCCCAGCGGCGGTTGTGGCAGCCGGCCGGGACCACCGGAACGGCAATCGGGATGGGTTCGCTATGAGGGGCATGTGGAAAGCTGTGCGTGCGTGCGCCCTGGCGGTGGCCCTCGTTCCGGGATTGTGGCCATCGGGTGCCGCCGCGCTCGTGACCAGCGTGACCGTGAAACCGAACTCGGTGCCGGTTCCCTTCAACCGCCCGGCCACGGTCCGGATCACCTGGCTCGTCTCAAGCAGCGCGCCGGCTGGCACCTTCGTCTATTCCAACGGCGGGCTCCTCCAGGCGGCCGACCCGGGCGCCACCTTCTCCGCCTGCTCCGTGCTACCGATACCGCCCTTCACGGGAGACGTGGCGACGCCCTTCGGCGTGGTGAGCGGCCGGGTCGATGCGCCTTCCGACGGGTCGGGGCTCGTACGGGTGCGCGAGACGCTGCGCATCCCGGTCCGCTGGCTCGTCTGGGCCCGAGAGAACGGATACCGCGCCTTCCATTACATCCGCTACTTCGATGATGGTGGGGGGCAGACGGCCTGCACGGCCTTCCGCTTCCATCTGGCCGCCGGCGGTGCCATCTCGGCGGTGGAGTTCGGGCTTTCGTACATACGCATGCGTTTCGACGATGGCCGGGTGGCACGGGTTGTCGCGCGAGGAAGCTCCTTGGGCGTCCGCGCGGAGGTGCGCTACCGCGGCCACGGGCTGCTCCGCGCGGTGTGGGAGGTGGCCGACCCCGCCAGCACGCGCACCGGTTCGCCCCTCTACGTGCCGCTCCAGACCGTTCACCGCTATCTCACCGGCGCCGGCCAGACAGTGCTGGAAGGCCCCCGCCTGCCCACGGGGATGACCGGCCTGCATCTGGTGCGGCTGCGGCTGATCGAGCCCGCGATCGACGCGCCCAACCTGTTCCTGCGCTACTTCGTGCGTGCCGCGGCCGCACCGCCCGCGCGCCTCGCCGGGATCGCGCTTCAGGCGCCTGCGCCGGGCGCGGGACTGCGGCCGGACACCCGCTTCGCCTGGGCGCCGGTTCCGGAGGCGGCCGCCTACCGGATCGAGCTCTACGAGACGCCCGGCGGCTTCGGCGTCTCCGCCGCCGGGACGCCACCCCCCGGTGCGAGGCCCGTCACCGGCATGCTGCTCCCGGGCGGCGAGCATCGGGCCGCCCTGAGCGCTCTGGCGCGCAAGGGGCTGCGGGGACCGGCGGTCTATCTGTGGCGCGTGGTGGCCTTCGACGCGGCAGGAAGGATGGTGGCGGCGAGCCCGTACCGCCGCCTGGTGGTGCCCGCGGATGGCGGAGCCGGTGCGGGAGCGGAGCCTGGCGCCGGAGGAGGATGAGGCGCGCCGCCTCCTCCAGGGCGTCGCGGGCGGCGACGAGGCCGCCCTGCGGGGGCTCTACGATCTCTACGGCGGCGCCGTCTACCGCTTCGCGCTCACGCGCCTCGACAACCCCGCCGACGCGGCCGACGTCCTCAACGAGGTGATGCTCGAGGTCTGGCGCGGTGCCGCCCGCTTCCGCGGCGGCTCGGCCGTGCGCACCTGGATCCTGGGCATCGCCCACCACAAGACCATGGACCGCCTGCGCCGGCGGGCCCGCGACGGCTGGGTGCCCCAGGAGGAGGCGCCGGAGGCCGCCGAGGGCGCCACGCCGGCCGATCCCGATCCCCAGCCCGGCGAGGCGACGATCGCCGCCGCCCAGGACGCCGCGCTGGTGCGCCGCTGCCTCGACCGGCTCAGCGGCGCGCTGCGGCAGGCGGTCTACCTCGCCTTCTTCGAGGACCGCAGCTACCCGGAGATCGCCCGCATCCTCGAGGTTCCCCTCGGCACGGTCAAGACCCGCATCTTCCACGCCAAGCGGGCGCTGCGCGAATGCCTGGAGCGGCTGGCGGCGGGCCGTGGCTGAACGGTGGCTGAACCGGAGCGCGCACGGGCCCGACCCACGGACGAGGTGATTGCGGGGACGGGGAGAGCGAGATGAACGATCGGCAGGAACAGGCGCGCCATCCCGTCGAGCTTCTGCCGTGGCTCGCCAACGGCACGCTCGAGGGCGACGAGCGCGAGGCGGTCGAGCGGCACCTGGCCGGGTGCGCGGCCTGCCGGGAGGAGCTGCGCTTCCTGCAGGCGCTGCGCGCGGGCGTCAAGGCCGGCTGGGCGCAGGAGTCGCCTGGCGAGCTCGGCTGGGCGCGGCTGCGGGCGGCGGTGCGGCGCGAGCGGCAGGCGCCCGAGGGTCGCCGCCGGCGCTGGATGCCGGCCCCGCGCGTGGTGGCGATGGCCGCGAGCGTGCTCGTGGTGGTCCAGGCAGGCGTGATCGCCTTCCTCGTGGGCCGGCCCGGCGGCGGGACGGCGCTCTACCAGCCGCTCGGCGCGGAAACCCGTCCCGTCCTGCAGGTGCGCTTCCGGCCCGAGGTGAGCGAGGCGCGCATCCGGGCCGTGCTGCGCGAGGCGGGCGTGGAGATCGTCTCCGGTCCCGGCGCGCTGGGCATCTACGAGGTGGCGCCGGTGGCGGAGGGCGCGGCGGCCCTGGCCGAGGCGCGCCGCCGCCTGGAGGCGGCCGAGGACGTGGTGGCGGAGGTGCGCGGGCCATGAGCGGGGTCGGGGGGCATCGGCGCTGCCGGCACCGCGCGTCGCTCGCGGCCGTGGCGGGGCTGCTGCTCGCCTCCGTGCCGGCCGCCGCCCAGGACCGCGGCCTGCCGCTGCCGTCGCTCCCCCTCGGCGGCACTTTCTCGGCCGGGCCCGGGCTATGGCCCGCGCTCACCGGCGTCACAGGCAAGCCCGGCTGCTACCGCAAGGGCGCCTACTTCAAGCTGCGCGGCCGCAACCTCGGCAGCGGCTCCGGGCTGCAGGTGGCGGTGGACTTCGATCCGCCGGGCGGCAAGCGGCCCGGCCCGCGCCACCGGCACATGAAGGTGCTGTCCTGGCGCGCGGGCGCCATCGCCGTCGAGGCGCTCGCCCCGCCGCCTGCGGGCGCCGCGGCCGCCTGGATCGGCATCGAGCGCCGCGGCGCCGGCGGCCACGGCGACTGGCGGCTCGCACCGCTCGAGGTGCCGGTCTGCGCGGCGGCGTCAGGGGGCAAGCCGTCCACGTCGGGGGGGAAGGGCGCCTTCGCCGGATCCCCGTCCCCCGTCCAGGGCAGCGGGAGGATCGTGGTCACCGCGCCGCCGCCCCCGGACGATGGCGGCCAGCCGCCCTTCGACATCGCCGGCTTCGGCGGCGAGCCCACCGGCGAGTGGGGTGGCGACGACGGCGGGAGCTGGGAGGACGACGGCGGCTGGTGGGCGGACGGGGACGATGCTGCCGGCGCCGGCCCTTCGCCCGGCAGCCTCTCGGGAGGGCTGCTGGCCAAGGCGCTGCCCGAGCCGCCGCCCTCGCCGGCGGAGGCGGCGCGCGAGGACGAGGATCTGGAGCCCGGCGAGATCCTGCTCGCGAGCGCGAGCGTGGAGGACGCCGCCCGGCTCGCCGAGATGCTGCAGCCGGAGGGCTTCCGCCTGCGGCGCCGGCGGGTGCTGCGCGGGCTCGGCATGGTGCTCAGCACCTTCCGCGTGCCGGAGGGGGTCACCGCGCGCCAGGCGATCGAGCGGCTGCGGCAGCGCTATCCCGACCTGTGGCTCGACGGCAACCACCGCTACCGGCCCATGGGGCTCGAGGGCGCCGCGCAGGCCGTGCGCTACGCCCGCGCCCTGGTCGGCTGGCACGATGGCCCGGGTTGCGGCCGAGGGCTCGTGATCGGCCTCGCCGACGGGCCCGTGGATGCGCGCCATCCCGCGCTCGCGGGCCGTGACGTCGCCTCGCTGCGGCTCGTGGGGCCTGCGTTCCGGCCCGCGCCGCCCTCCCACGGCACCGCGCTCGCGGGGCTCCTGGTCGGTGCCCCGGAGAGCGGTTTCGACGGGCTCCTGCCCGAGGCGGCCCTGCGCGTCGCGGTGGTGCTGCGCAGCCGCGAGGGAGGCAGGCGCGTCGACACCACCGCCGAGCTCGTGGTGCGGGCGCTGGACGCCTTCGTCGGCGCCGGCGCGCAGGCGGCCGTCCTCAGCCTGGGCGGGCCGCCGAACAGGCTGCTGGAGCTCGCCGTGCGGCTCGCCGAGGAACGGGGGCTGGCGCTGGCGGCCGCGGCCGGCAACGGCGGCCGCGAGCAGGCGGTCTATCCCGCCGCCTATCCCCAGGTGCTGGGCGTGACCGCGGTGGACGCCGACGCGCGGCCCTTCCGCGAGGCCGACCGCGGCGCCCACGTGGCGCTCGCGGCCCCGGGCGTGGATCTCTGGGTGGCCGCGCCGGGCGCGAGCGGCCGCTACGCCACGGGCACCTCCTACGCGGTGCCCTTCGCCGCGGCGGCGCTCGCCCTCGAGCGCGGCCGCGGCGCCGACCCGCCGACGGCCCGCGCCCGGCTGCTCGAGCGTGCCCGCGACCTGGGCGAGCCGGGGCCCGACCCCCGCTTCGGGCACGGCCTGCTGCGGCACCCGGGCTGCGCGGGCGCCTGAGCGTCCGGGTGGCGCGGCGTGGAAGCGAAAGGGGACTGAACCGGACGGACTGAACCGGCGACACAGCGACCAGACAGGAAAGAGCAGGCATCGGTTCGTGATGCGGCCCGTTGCGCCGGGCACGCACTGAGGATGGAGGAGGCGTGGCGATGGCACGACATGCGCTGGTGCTGGCCTGCGTGATGGCAGGGGCGCAGGCGGCGATGCTGGCCCTGCCGCAGCCGGCCCGGGGCGCGGACCCGGGCGGTGGCTTCGGAAAGCTCCCCTCGCAGCTCCCCGGCCTGCCCGCCGGGCTCGGCGGCGCGGGGGGCGGGCGCGGGTCGGGCGGCTCCGGCGCGCTGCCCGACCTGGTCGTGAGCCTCTCGGCGCCGCGCGAGGCGGCGCCGGAACGGCCATTCGCCGTGCGGGTGACGGTGCGCAACCGGGGCCGGGCGGCCGCGCCGGGCTACGACGGGAACGAGGGCTATCTCGTCGATCTGGTGCTCTCGCGTGACGCCCATGCGCCGGTGCGGCCGGCGTCCCCGGCGCGCCCCGGCGCGGAGGACGGGCGGCTCGCGCGGGTCAAGCGCACACGCAGGCTCGCGCCCGGCGCGTCCGCGGCCTATCCGTTGCGCGCGGTGCGGCTGCCGCGGGGGCTGCGCCCGGGCCGCCGGTTCCTGTGCGCCGTGGTGGACCCGAACCGGGGCGTGCGCGAGAGCGAGGAGGGCAACAACGTCGCCTGCGTGCCCCTGCGGGTGGCGCAGGACGGCAGCCGGGGTGGCGCCTCCGGCGGCCTGCCGCGCGGCGCCTTCGGGGGCGCATTCCCCCTCCCCCGCGGGGGCGCATCGGGCGGCGGCACGGGCACCCCGGTGCCGGCGAGCGGCTTCCAGGTGCCCGCCCGTGATGTGGCCCGCGGCGCCGGCACGGTCGTGATCCGCGAGATGCGTCTGCGCCTCCACCGCACGGCGCCCGACGGCTGGAAGGAGTGGGACCACGTGGTGGTGCTCGAGAACACCGGCCGCCTGCCCGCGACCGTCACCCTGTGGACCGAGGCGCGCGGGCGTGACGGCGCCTCGGGCAGCCCGAGGAACCGCGGCCGGTTCACCCTGCGCGGCGGCGAGCGGCGCGAGGTGCGCGTGCCCTCGGCGATGATCGCCACCGACTGTGCGCTGGGGTGGCTCTCGGGCAACGGCGCCCGGCGTCCCGTGCGCGGCGGGCGTCCGGCCTCCGAATACACCCATCCGCCCGAGCGGCGTGTCTGCGTCCCCTTCCCGCGGCGCTGGCGCGTGGACACGCGCATCGAGCTCTTCGAGGTCCGGGCCGACGGCGACAACCGCTCGCCCACCACCTGGGACGTGTGCCTCGAGATCGGCGGCACCAAGCGCTGCCGGAAGGTCACCGTGCGCGACAGGCAGCGGCTCTCGCCGCCGCTGGTGCTCGAGGTGCGGGGCACGACGGTGACGGCGGGCGCCCGCGTGCCGGGCCTGTTCCGCGTGGTCGACAGCGACCCCTGGCCCGACGCCGACGACGTCGCCGAGGAGCACATCGACGTGCGCGTCTCGCCGCCGGCGGCGGACGAGGCGGCGGGCACGGCGGCGGGCCTGCGCCGCGGGCACACGCGCGAGATCCCCTTCAGCAAGATCGGCGGAGCCCCGGGCGAGGGGCCCTCCGGCGTGTTCCGCCTGATCCGCCGCTACCGTCCGCTGGACTGAGGCGGCCCGCTGGCGGCCCGGCATGCACGAGGGAGGCGAGCCATGAAGAGAGACTCCACACGAAGGCGGGGAGCCGGGTGCGGTCCGGTGGCCAGGGCCACGGTGCTCGCGCTGGCCGGGTGCCTCTGGGCGGCTGGCGCGCAGGCGGCACCCTGGCCCAACGACGACCTCACCCTCGAGGTGCCGGTGGAGGTACTGAGCTACAGTCGCACGGTCAGCTCCTTGGTTGGCCGCGACAAGCTGGCGCGGGTGCCGGTGGAGGTGCGATGCACGGTCTACCGGGGCACATCTGCGGTGGCCAGCGGCGGGGCGCGGGCGGAGATGCGTAACGAGACACCGCTACCCTCGGCCGAAGAGATCACTTCGACGCTCGGAAGCATGTTTCCGGGAGCCGGAGGCGGCGGTAGCTCATCAGGGCCCCCGGTCGTTTACTACAGGCCCCTCCGAGAGGTGCTGCGTGTCCGGCTCCGCAACGTGCGGGGCGTGGAGCGCTACCGCTGCGAGCTCTTCATAGACGGCCGCAAGCGCTGCGGACCCGGGCAGACCTGCGAGGTGACCGGCGAGTTCCCCGTCCGGCTGACGGGGCCGGCCGCACGCAAGGCGGGCGAGGCCGTCCGCCAGGGCGTCAGGGGGCTCGGCGGCATCCGGGGCGGAGGCGGCTTCGCGCCCGGCCGCTGAGCCGGCGGGACGGGCATGGCGGTCCTGCATCGCTCGTGGGCCTGGTGTGCGGCGGTCCTGGCCGCCTGGCTGGGCGCGGCGGCCGCCGCCCCGCCGCCGGTGCCCTCGCCTGTGAAGCCCTCGTCCGGCCTGCCGTCGCGGCTCCCGGAGCACTCACCGCCTCGCATCGTGTCGGTGAGCCCGAAGCGGCCGGCGCCGGGAGCGGCGCTCCGCATCGTGCTCGACCGCCCGCTGCCGAAGGGGCTGGCGCCGGTGATCCGGCCGCGGGGGCGCAGGCCGGTGCCACTGAAGGGCGCGTCCGCGCGGGGGAAGGTGCTCGAGCTCAGGCTGCCGCGGCCCCTGCCGCCCGGTCCCGCCGGACTGTATCTCGCCGATCCCCGGCGCCCCGGCAGGGCCCTGAGCAACGCCGTCACGCTGCGGATCGCGTCCGGCAAGGGTGCGGTGCCCGCAGGGCCGAAGGCCGCCGGACCGGCGTCCCGCCCCGGACCTGCGCCCGTGCGGCCCGCCGGTCCGGGGGCGGGTCCCGCGGGGCCGGGCGGCAAGTCTGCCGCAGGGCGGCATCTCCGGAAGGAGACGCCGGCGGGCAGGCGCGCGATGGGCCTGCCGGCCGGGAAGGCCCCGGTGCCGTCGCCGGCGCGCCGCGGCACGGCGGGCACGGTGCGCACGCGCCCGCTGCGCTACGCGGGCCGGGCGGAAGCCGCCTGGACGCCACCCCGGCCTGCCCGGGGCGCCGTCCGCACCGCCACGCTGCGCTACCGGGGCGGCCGGGAAGCGGCACGGCCGGCGGGGCGGCGCCGCGTCGCGGGCACGACGGGCACCGTCCGCACGGCGGCGCTCCGCTACCGCGGCGAGGCCTCGGCCGGCGCGTGGCGCCCGCCGCACCCGTCGGCCGGCGCCGTGCAGACCGCCGTGCTGCGGTTCGTCGGTGGCCGGGATGCCGCCATCGCCCCGCGGGCGCGCGGCCGGCGCGGCGG
>JALSJE010000103.1 GCA_026989495.1 Gammaproteobacteria bacterium
ATGCGGCGGCCGCATTCGCTGCCGCGGGCCTTGGCGTCGGCGACGGCGGGTCATCGCTCACGCCCCTCTTCGCCGGCTGGGACAAGTGCGGGATCCCACGGTGTCACGACGCTCGGCGTAGGTCAGCTTCGGCCATGTGGCGGGCGGACCGACGACGACCGAGGTCGTCGCGTGTTGATTACCCCGCTGCTGCACCACGCGCCAGCTCTCTGGGGCTTGGTCAGGCATCGTCTCCCTCCGGCTCTGGCAGGTAGAACTTCACGCCCCCGCTGCCCTCGAGCTCGATGCGCTGGCCGGGGCCATACTCGGCGCGGCGTGTGCGCTCGAGAAGCCACTGCGCGGCCTGCCGACCCTCCCGCACCAGGTAGGCGTCGCCGCTCTCGCTGAGCTCGGCGATCGTGTGCAGGTAGTCGAGCAGCTTCGCCTCGGCGACAGCCCTCGCGCGCGTGATGCGCTCCGCGAATACGGCATACGGCCGCTCACGCGCCACGCATGCCCCGAGTAGCTCCTCCTCCGTGGCATCGGCCCCCAGCTTGGTCCGCGCCGCCTCGAGGGCTTGGGAGCCCCGGCTCCGCCATTCGTGGAGCGTGGCTTCTCCGAGGCCATGCTTGAGCGCCGCAACCTTGAAGCTGTGGCCCTTCTCGACGGCGCTGACGACCGCCTCGACGAGCCCACGGTCGTGGATGCGGCTCCGCCGCCCCTTGGGTCGACCGGTCTTTTTGCCCGGACGTTTCGTCGTCTTCTTCCGTGCCACCATGCTGATCTACGCCTCCTACGTGGTTTCAAGCACTTAGGCGCGTGATGTCCGAGGTGAGGTGGAACGGAAACCCCTGTTTGTAGTTACTACAGGGGTTAGTGTTCCACTTTTTTTGAATTCAGCACACACGCCAACTCTCCCACGAACTTAGGTCACGTCATTTCGCACGCTTGGGCGTCTTGCCTCCCTGCGCCGCGTCTCGCAGGGAGGCGACCACCTTCGGGGGTGGTGCGGCCTCTCCACGGAGCCATCTCCGCACGGTGGTGTGGGCCACGTCGGCACGCCTTGCGGTGGCCCTCACGCCTCCCAGGGTCCGAACGATCTGGGCGAACGCCAGCAGGTCCGTCCCCTCACGCCGTGGTCGACCTCGAGGCGTCCCGTGGACCTCGAGACCCATGGTGGGACCGCCCACGCCTCGCTTACCCCGAGACGTCCCGTGGGGGGCCGGCCACCCGAAGGGGACCTGACGCCCCACATGAACCTGGGTGGCGGGGCGGCCACGGTGGATGACCCGAAGCCGTCCGTGGGCTTGCTCGAGCTCGGCGCGCGCCAGATCGTTTGCTCGCGCCGACACGTCCTCCTCGGTGGTGCGCGCCACGGCGTTCAGGTTGGGCAGCGGATCGCCGAGGGTCACCAGCGCGTCGTAGCGCTTCCAGGTGTCGAGCCCGCGCAACGCGCCGTAGTACCTCACCGATGGGGCTGGCACGCCCCGGTTAGCCGCCCACACCGTGGCCACGCTGTGGGCCCAGTCCTTCCAGGCCATGTAGACGACGACGCCGATCTGCGGCGCGTCGTAGCCTTCGGCCGCCACCTCGAGGGCCTGCTCGAGCACGCGCTGGTGGGGCTTGCGGCTGCGGCTCACCCGCTGCTCGAGGAGCACGCGTCGGACCTGGCAGCCGTCGGGGGCGCTCAGGTGGGTGATCGGGGGCTCGTAGCCCACGACGTCGGCGAAGTGCCCCCGGTACAGGTGCACGTCGGCCGCCATAATCACCACGCGCCCATCGCGGTTGAGCACGCCGAGCAGCTGGCGCTCCACGCCGACGATCGCGAGCTTGCGCTCCTTGGTGCGATGGGTCTCGAACACCACCGTGCAAACCCCCGCCTCGGTCAGCGCGCGGTGGAGCAGCGTCAGCACGCGGCTGGCCCGGCCGAGGCGCCCGGCACGGGTCGGATCCTCGCGCGTGGTGATAAGGTGCAGACGGTTGGCGACCGGGGAGAGGGCGTGCTTCGGGATGGCGCCCTCCAGCGCGCTCACCACGTCCTCATGACCAGCCTCCTCAAGCAGCTCGCCGAGGGTGCGGCCGTGGCTGAGCGCCGGATCGCAGTCGACCTCGGCGTCCGCCAGCGTGGCGGGCTCATCAAGAGGCGCTCGGCGCAGCCAGCTGCGCGCCACCGCGAGCGCCGGCGCGAACCGGTCGCCGAGCTCGAAGCGGGCGAGCTGGTCGAAGGCCTCGCAGAGGTCGTCGTCCGTCAGCACGTGATCGTCGAGCACTTCAGGGGGCTCATCGACCACCAAGAGGCCACGCCGACCGGTGACGCGGTGGAGCTCGGCGAGCAGTCCGTGGTTGCCCACCACCACAAGCGCATCGGAGGGACCATCGACGCCATCGGCCGCCGGGCACGTCTGCCGGTGGGGGCAGGGATCGCGCTTACGGCCCTCGCACAGCTCCCAGCGGACGCTCTGCCACCCGTCGGCGAGTTTGGCGGCCGCGGGCCGGTAGGCGCAGGCCCAGCCGTGGTAGGGTCCGCGGACGCTCGTCGGTCCGAACAGCCGTGCGGTGGGGACGCCGGCGGCGCGGAGGTCGTCGGCGATCTGTACCGCGAGCTCGTTCGTCGGCACGCTGATGGTCGTGCGCAGGCCGGCAACGTGGCGCTCGGCCGCGATCATGCGCGCCGTGTGCGTCTTGCCGGCCCCGCAGGGGACGCGCACCAGGCTCAGCCCGTCTGGCGCCTCGCGGATCGCCCGCGCGAGCTCGGCCTGCATCTCGGGCAGGGAGACGGGCGTCTGCGGCTGCTGGCCGGTGAGCTCGTCGAGCAGCAACACCAGGTGCGGCGGCAGGTCCGTGCGGATGGGATCGCGGTTCGCCCATCGATGGACGGTGTCGGTCGCGTTGCGCCGGTAGTGGTTGGGCGCGGGTGCCCGCCACCCCGCGCGCGCCGCCGCCACGTCCACGATCGCGGGCACCGCCTCCGGCGCCACGCCCCGCTCGAGCAACGCGCCAGCGAGGTTGAGGCTGAGCTGGTGACCGCCCTCAGTGATGGACGACAGCGCCGCGCCCAGCCGCTCGGTGCGGTCGGTCCACGTGGTAGGCAGCGCCGTCGCCAGCGGCTTCATGCGGCGGCGCTCCTTTCGGCGACGCGCCGGCCGCTTGGGCCGGCCGAGCCTTTTGGGACGATGCGCCGGGGGACCATGCGGCTCAGATCGACGAGCGGCGACCGGTAGGCCACGGGACCGCGCTGCACGTGAGGCAGCCGAAACAGACGCGTCCAGTCGACACAGGACGAATCGACCTCGATGCCTTCGGCTGCGAGCTCCCCGATCCAGCTGGCGAGGTAGCGCTCGACCTCGCTCGCCACCACTGGCTCGTCGAGCGGCTGGATTAGACGGTAGCCCGCACGCGTGAGGTAGATCCCCGCCGTTCGAAGCACGGCGGCGTTGGCGAGCAGCTCGTCGAGCCGGGCACGGAGCGCTGGCGTCCACTCGCGGTGCAACGGGTTGTCGACGTCGACCATCAGCAAGTCGTGCTCGAGCGTGTAGCCCTGCTCGAGGACCCAGCCGAGCCCGGCCTTGTTCACCCGCGGCTGCTGCTCGAGGGGCCGGCCGTCGCGACCGACCACGTAGTAGGTGACCATGTGCGCGTCGCTCCGGTAGACGCGTTCGAGGGCCTCGGCGAGCGGCGCGACGCGGAAGGCCGGCCGCACCCGGGCGGTGTTGGCAGTGCTGCCGAGCTCGCCGCGCCAGTCGTAGGTGTGCGGCGCCGTCACCCCGTCGATCGTGGTCACCGCGCCCGGCGGAGCCACGCCGCGGTTGAACTTGGTGGGGGCGACGGCGACGAGGGTCATGCGTGGGAGAGCTCCTGCGCCTCTTGCCGGACGGTGGCCGACACGTCTGACCGTGTCGTCGTGGATTGCCGTCTGTCGCTGATGGCCTCGTCCACCAGCGCCACGTGCTGCCGGAGGTTGTCTTCGAGGCTCAACTTGGGGTCGTAGCGACAGACCACGTAGATTCCCCCGGAACTCTCGATGAAGGCGCGCCACGACCGCTGCTCGTCGGTGACCACCCTGGTCGGGCTCTTGACCTCCACCTCGAGCCGCCACCCCTCGGGTCGCACGAGCCCGCTCAAGTCGGCAGCGCCCTTTGGCGCACCGTGAATCGCCCCCACGATCTTACCGCGACGGTTGCGCCTCGGAGGTGCTCCGGCGTTCTGCCGCCACACGCGGCTCTGCCGACCCGCGCGGCTGAGCGCTGCGGCCAGGTGCGGTTGGTATTCGGTCTCATTCATGCCCACCTCGTCGTCACCGGAGGGAGAAACTCATCGTCGTCGTAGGTGCCCTTGAGCCGCACGGCCGCGAACGCGGGGCCATTCAGACGCTCAAGCCGGTCCCATTCCTTCCGCCGCCGCGCGTCTTCACTGGACCATTCGGGCAGCCGGCACCCCGGAGGCGGCGAGCAGCCATAGCGATCATTGAATCGGTAGGTGAGCCACGCGGGCTTGCGGGGCTTGGTCCCGGGGCGGCTGTTGTGAGCCCGCCATTCGATGACCATCCAGTCCCACGCCTGGCGCAGATCCTCCTCGCTCAGCTCGGCGACCTCGACGAGCCGGCCGTCGCGCTCGCGCAGGGGCTTGCGCTCGGCCACTGGACGCGGCGCCCCGCATTCCTCGCACGCCATGGCGCTCAGATCGTTGGCGGCCTGACAGACCTTGCACTTCCAGACGAGCGTCCCGGTGCTGGCGTTGGGGCGCTTCTTTCGGCCCTCGAGCGTCCACTCGCGATCGATCTGGGGCAGGCCATGCTCGTCGGCGTTGGCGGCGTGATCGAGGATGGTAAAGCGGTGCGGCGAGTCGTAGGGACGGGCCCCCCGTCCGGCTTGCTGCAGCCATACCCGGAGGCTCTTGGTCGGACGTGCGCTGATGACCGTCTTCACGGCTGGGACGTCGGTGCCTTCCCCGGCTATGTCGCAGTTCCAGAGCACCTCGATGCGGCCGCTCGCAACGTCCTCGAAGGCGCGATCGCGCACTTCGGTTGGCGTCGAGCCATCGACATGCGCAGCGCGGATCCCGGCGTCGAGGAAGCGCTTCGTGAGCCGCTGGCTGTGCTCGACGCTGACGGCGAAACCGAAGGTCGGCGCACCACCCCCGTGCTCCACCCAGTGCTCGACCACGTCGCCGACCAGCCCGTCGTCGAGCATCACGCCTTCGAGCTCGGCACCCTTGTAATCGCCGGCGACGACCTTCACCCGGCTCAGGTCGGGACTGCGCCGCGCCGACCAGACCCGCGGAGCCACGAGGAACCCCTCGGCGACGAGCTGCCTGTAGGTCGCCACGATGACGAGCTCCTCGTAGACGGCGTCGAGGCCTTTGCCGTCGGTGCGGCTCGGCGTGGCGCTCAACCCCGTGACGTGGGCGTCGGGGTAGTGATCGAGAATCCGCCGGTAGCTCTTGGCGAGGCTGCGGTGCGCCTCGTCGATGATGATGCGGTCGGCGGGGGGTAGCTTGCGCGACCGTAGGCTGTCGACCGAGGCAATCTGAACCGGCGCCGGCGGCCGTCGTCGAGCATAGGCGCGCCACACCTCGCCGGGGCTCGCGTCGAGCTCGGGCAGCGGCAACTGCAGCCCACCGCTCGGCACGCCGGCCATGATGATCCCCACCTGGCGCCAGTCCAGCCCGGCGCGCAGCAAGGTCGTGAAGGGCTGCCTGATGAGCTCTCGGCGGTGAGCCAGGAACAGGATGCGCTCGCCGGCCTCGAGACCGTCGGCGATGAGCTGGGCGGCAAGTACGGTCTTCCCCGCACCCGTCGGAGCGCACAGCATCACGCGCCGCTTGCCGCAGCCGTGCAGCCGCTCGAGGGCAGCCTGCTGGTAGGGACGTAGCTTCAGCATTCCTCGAGCGTGTCAGCGAGGGTGGACCGTTGAAGGAGATTGCCGAGCTGGGGGTACTGCTCCATCATCTTCTGGCAGGCCTCGCAATCGACTCGGTCGACTCGGGTGGCTTGCTTGGAGGTCAGCCCGCAGAGCGTCGTGGGGGGGGGCTTATTGCGCTGCTTCCTTGGCCGAAGGCGTCCCCCCGTTCGAGGCGCATCCAGCACCCTGTCGCTGAAGAGCTGCTCGGGCAGCACCTTCGGCTGACGCTTGGCGAACCCATGGATGGGTGGGTAGTGGTACTTCACGGCTCCTCCCTTCCGGTCCGTTGCTCGTGCTCCGATCGTGCGTCGCGGGCCTCTTCCCAAAGCGCCCGGAGCGCCGGAACCCGACGAGCGAGCTTGACCTTGGCCTTGTTCTCGATTTGCCGGATGCGCTCTCTCGTGACGTTGAAGTGCTCGGCGACCCGCTCGAGCGTCTGCCCCTCCATCTCGGCGACATCGAGGGCACAGGTCTCGGGCACCTCGTCGACGTCGAGGCTCGGATACCAAATGGTCAGATTACCGCTGGGAGAGACATCGAGGTAGAGGTGGTATCGGCAGCTCACCCATGGACACGGCCGCGGGCCGTCTTGGCAGTCACGGCGGTGTCGTGGCCTCTCCGCATCGGGGGCGTCGACCACAGGAAGGCGGACCAACTTCGCGAGCTCGCGTACGCTTTCGGTGTGCTTGCGCGGCATCTCGTCGTGCCGTCGCCGGTGCCGTCTGGACCGCGGAACCCGCATCGCTCGCCTGCTCTACGCGGCCGCGTGCCACCTTGCCGCGGGGGTGCGAGGCGTGCCCTGTTGCTCGATGAGGCCGTCCTCGAGCAAGGCGTTGAGGCGCCCCACCTCCTCGATGATCGCGGTGAAGGTGACCCCGTCATTGCGCTTCAAGAAATCGAGAATGGCTTGTCGATCCTCGGCCGCCGGGCTGCCGTTGCTAGGACGGTCGGGCGGCGCTTTCGGTCGTGACTGGGGGCGCTGCTTGTCGACGGTGGGCTGGCGTCGCTTGCCCGAAGCCCGGCGCTTCTTGGGCTTGCTGGGCGTCCCCTCATTGGCGGGGGTCGTAATCTGCGCCGCCACGCCGCGACGAGCGAGGGTGACCAGCTCGTCGTCCGGCAACGCCCGGATGACGGTGGCGAGAGTCGTGTCGTCGACGCGGGACAACAGGGCGTAGAGCAACGCGTTTATGGGCTGACCTCGAAGCATGCGCGTCGCTCAGCCTTGGCGACGCGGACGTTGTGCATGATGGTGGTGTGGTGCCCCCCGAAGAGCCGAGCGATCTCGGGGTAGCTGAGTCCGTATTCCTGGCGAATGGCCAGCTGCAGGTGCCTGCGCACCCGCGCAACAGCCTTCGTACGACGGGCTCCGATGACCTCGGCAGGCAGCACGGCGTTGTCGCGACACGTCTGCTCGAGGAGCTTGTAGATCGGCGGACGCCGACGTAGCTCCCGAAGAAGCCTCTCCGCCTCATCCCACGTCATTTGACCCCCTGAACGTCTGGGACCGCTTCGCTGAACGTTCGTTTTTCCGTCTCGAAATCGGCAGGCATTTCGCCTCGAGGCGACGAAATCGTGCTGAGCCCTCGTGTTGTCCAGTGTCGGCCGTTCATCGGATTGTCCGTTCAGCTTTTTGCGCACGCACATGTGCCTCCTCACGATGATCGGTAATGCTCAACCCTCGCCGCCCAGGTCCACGTAGAGGTGGTCGAATTCGTCGAGAGCCTGACTACAATCGTCGCTATGGCACTCAACGGCCGGACCGCCCGCAAGGCGCTCATATGCCCCCATTGCGGCATGCTCCTGCGGCCCAACTACGCCGTCATCCTGGCGATGACGGGCGTGTGGTTCTTCGGCTTCACCTTCGGCCTGTTGTGGTTGGTCATGCAGGCCGTGATGCGCTGAGCCCCCAGCGACCATCAGGCTGTTTCGGGTCCAGGAGCCGCAGCGCTGGCGAGACGCTGAAGCTCGTCGAGAGGCCAGGGGCCAGTTGGGGCCGTGCTGAACGCGTCGATCTCGATGTTGAGCTCGTCCCGCACCTTGGGGAGGAACTTCAGCCCTGGCTTGCCGAACGCATAGAGCCAGCGGTTCACAAGCCCCGAATCGCAGCCGATCCGCTCGGCGAGCTCGGCCTGCGTCCAGTCACGGTCGAGCATCACGATCCAGAGCTGGCGCTGCCCCTCGTTCGCGTGAACGCCGAACGCGCGCTTCAAGATCGTGCGAGAGCGCTTCTCGGTCATGCGCCCACTATGATGATAACTGTCAGGCCTGTCAAGTAACAGACCTTGTTGCTGCCGCTGACATTCGTCAGCATCGACCGGTGGACGACACCATCGGTGCGCGAATCGCCTACATGCTCGACGGTGGCTACTGCGTGATGCGCGTAGCGAGGCCCCAGGGGCACGAGGCCTGATCCGCGCTCATCTCGGGCCGGGCGCTATCATTCGGCTGCGAGGACTCGCCAGCGTCGATGCGGCGCTCAGCTACGTTCACGGCCAGCCGCGCATCGCGGTTCGGCGTGGGCTGTCTCCAGCACGCGAGCGCTGGGCGCTGATCCATGAGCTCGCCGAGTGGCACCTCGGCGAGATCGGCTACGAGGAGCCCGACGTCGAGCTCGTGGCCGAGGCCATCACCGCGGCGCTGGTGCTGCCACATGATGCCTTCCGAGCGGCGCTCGCCGATCACGGTCCACGGTTCGGCCCGCTCGGCGATGCCTTCGTGGCCACGCCCACAGCGGCCGCACTACGCCTCGGAGAGGTGACTGGATGGCCCCTGGCCGTGGTTGCTCCCACCGGCGTGCGGGTTCGAGGAGATGACTTCGGCTGGCCCCCCCCACCGGAGCTCGAGCGACTCGCGAAGGCGCGGCGGATGCCCCTCGGGGTCACGAAGCATCGCCTACCTGAACGCAGGCGATGGGCCCTGATGGCGAGCTAGGGCTCTGCGGCTAGCTCCTTGCCCCCACCCGCAGGCCGGTAGCCGGACCACATCACGCCGCAGTTGTTGCTGTCACCCAAGACTCGCAGCACGTGACCCCGGTCGACGAGGATGCGAACGCTGGGAAGATCCGCATCCAGCTCGAGGCGCCACACGATGCTGTCGACGTCGAGCACATCGACGAGCTCGACAGTCATCCCCTCGCAGGTGCGCGACGAGCGCACCAACGTCATGACGACGAAAGGCCCAGGCGTCACGATGCTTCCGGGCGAGGCCATGCCGCCGTCGAGTTGGGCACGGTCGTTGCGGGGCGAGGTGGGCGACCGAGGTGGTCGCCTGTGATAAGGGTTCATCAGATCCGATGTTGATCCCATCGCCGAAGCCGCGACCGTGGACGACGCGGATGGTGCCGGCGTGGCTGGCGTGGACGCCGCCAATGCTTCGGCAACCACCATCAATGGTTCTGCGTACCTGTCCGCCCCCGGGATGTCCTGCAGCATCTTCACTGCGCTGGCAAAGGTCTGTAGCTGCTCCGGCGAGTTCTTCACGGCTGCCGCGGCGATGGTCTTCAGCCCCTTGGTGCGCTTACCCTCGACAACCTCGAGCACGCCCTCCGTCATCTGGCCGCAGGCCTGAAGCCCAGCGTTCTCGCACTGGGATTTCACGGGCGACTTGAGCACCATCGAGACCCCTCCGCACCCCACCACCAACACACCGAGCAGCATCACCCAAACTCGCGACATGGCTGCAATACTGGCGACCGCTCACCCCAAATTCAACTCTGACAGTTGACAGACCTGACAAGTGTGACCATAGTCAGGGCATGGTCCTACGCCCCACCGACTACTGTGCTCCCCTAAGCAAGGTCCTCCACACTGCCAACGGCGAGTCCTTCACCTGCGCGAGCTGCGGCGCCACCGAGGGCGCCTTCGTCCGCTACGAGCAGCTGGGTGACCACTGCGAGCGCTGCGCGCTGAGCTGCTGCGGCTGCGGCGAGGCCACCGAAGCGCACGACCGCATGATGTGCGGCGACTGCCGCCCGCACCACGAGTTGACCGAGGACGCCGCCGGGCGCGTGTGCTGGGGGGTCAGGCCCGCTGCCATCAAGGTGCAGACCAAACGGGTTCGCATCGGCCGCGTGAGTGTGCGTCGTGACGTGCTGTCGCGCGCGCTGCAGGCGGCCGACCGCGCCGACACTCAGCTGCTCATGGAGCACGGCTGGGCGCCCTACGGGCGACACGGCTGGTGGCGAAAGGAACGGGTGGGGGCGAGCACTACGAAGGCGGGCGCCCTGGCGCAGGTGCGCGACGAGCTGCGGAGGTCGGGGTGATGGTCTGCACCATGGCAGCACAGGTGCCGGGCGGAAACTGGCAATGGCAGCGCTGGTGCTGCGGGGAGTGCGACGTCGTGGTCACCGACGTCGTGCGCCCCACCGTCTGCCCCCGCTGTTGCAACAGCGGTCGTGAGCTGTACCGGAGGGCCAGCTGATGCGCGCCCTGCTCGACGCCAAGGCGGCCATCGACGCGGCGCTCGAGGCGCACAAGACGGCCACCCCCTTCGTGGGCAGCCATCTCGTCGAGGCGCGCCTGCTCATCGACGCGGCGATCCGTCGCGAGGCCGAGCTTCGCAAGAACAATCAGAGGCTACGGCGGGAGCTGATGCAGACCCGTCGCAAAGCGGCCGAGCTCGCCAAGGCGGGCCGGTCGGACGTGACGACCACAAGCGCCGAGCTGGTGGCGCACCTAAGACAGGAGACCCCATGATCTACGCGACCGAGAACGACCACCGTTACCCGTCCCGGGTGTCCCACGAGGCGACCACCGAGCCACCGCCGTCGAGCGGTCGGGCCAAGCTGACCTTCATCCGCGACGAGCTCATGCTGGCCGCCCATGCGGCCGGCATGCCGGGCAACGACGCGGCGCGCGCAGTCGCGAACGTCCTGCACGCGCTCATCCTGACCGTGCACGACGCGTGCGAGGCGCGCGAGTACATCGTGGGATCAAGCTATGCGTACGAGTTCGAGCACGGGCAGGCCATGCTCGATGCGCTCGAGGCGGCGTGCCGGCTGACCGCCGCTGAGCGGGTTCGTCGGCAAGGGGGTGGGTCGTGACGACCGCCAGCCTTCCGATCGCCCACCTCGCCCCCTGCGGCTTCAACCTGCGGGATGAGGTGGGCGACGTCGGCGAGCTCACGGCCACCATCCGTGAGCACGGCGTGCTTCAGGCGCTGGTGGTGCGTCCTGCCGGCGACGTCTACGAGGTCATCGTGGGTCACCGCCGCCTTGCCGCGGCGACGGAGGCAGGACTCGAGACCGTGCCCTGTCAGGTGCGCGAGCTCACCGACGAGCAGGCGATCCAGCTCATGCTCGTCGAGAACCTGCAGCGGGCCGACATTGCCCCGCTCGACGAGGCGGACGGCTACTGGCGACTGCACCACGACGACAAGCTGAGCGTTGAGCAGATCGCCGGCAAGGTCGGCAAGAGCGCAAGCTACGTCCGCAAGCGGCTCAAGCTCAACGACCTGAGCGCCAAGGGTAAGAAGGCTCTGGCCGCCGGCGAGCTGCCCGTGGGCGCGGCGCTGCTGCTCGCGCGGATCCCGACGGCGAAGCTGCAGGACGAAGCGCTCGGCAGCATGCGCTCGACGGTCGAGGACCCGGTGCCGCTTCTTGAGGCGCGTCAGGCGACCCAGCGCTACCAGCTGCCGCTCGCCGGCGCGCCCTTCGACATCACCGCCAAGCTCCTCGCCAGGGCCGGCGCGTGCACGACCTGCGAGCACCGCACCGGCAACCAGAGCGAGCTGTTCGACGACGCCCCCAGCGCAGACCTGTGCACCAACCCGCCTTGCTACGACAAGAAGCGCGCCGCCGCGTGGAAGGCCCGAGCCGCCGAGCACAAGGCTGCGGGCGGCAAGGTCCTGAGCAAGGACGAGGCGGCGAAGCTGTTCCTGTATGGGGGCTACCTCAACAACCGCGACTACGTCGAGCTCGATCGCCCACCCGGCTACAGCGATCTGCCCATCAACAGCAAAAAGAAGTGGAAGACTCTGCTGGGCAAGGACGCCAAGAGTGAGGTCGTCTTGGCCCAGGACAAGTCGGGCAACGTCCGCGAACTGATCCCCCGCAAGCGAGCCATCGCGTTGGCGAAGGCCAAGCACCCCGAGCTCGCCACCAAGCCCAAGAAGGCGAAGGCCGACCCGGCCGAGGCGAAGCGCCGGCGTGAGGCCGCCATTCACCGCGCCGCGAGCCAGGCAGCCATCGCCGATCTCGTCGCAGCGGTGCAGGGCGACGGGGGCGAGATCGGCATCTCGACGTGGCGTCTGATTGCCGAGGCCTTCGCGGACGGCTCGTGGAGCGACACCATGCGCGACGTCCTCAAGCGCCGCGACATCAAGCCGGGGAGCGACGTTCGGGAGACCTTTCAGGTGCTCATCGACGCCGGGGGCGAGGACGACGCGCCGCTCGACACCGGCGAGCTGAGCGCGCTGGTCATCGAGCTCATCGTCACGCGCAATCTCTACAACACGTGGGGGGACAACCCCGCAAAGCGCCTCGAGCAGGCCTGCGATCTCTACGGTGTGGATCTCGCGCAGCATCGCAAGGCCGCCGCGAAACGCGAGACCAAGAGCAAGAAGGGGGCGTGATGTACGACACTTGGCTCACCGACTGGGGGCGCTGTGGTGCGCCCGACGACGTGCCGGAGTGCCCGTGTTGTGGGGGCGAGACAACCGACCTCAAGGGGGCGGACGACGATGGTGTTGTCTTCGTCATCGTGCAGCTGTGTGCGGTGTGCGACTGCTGCGGCTGTGAGCGCGACGGCAGCCACCCGCGGCACGTCTGTGCGTCGTGCGGCGGTGACGCCACATGGGTGCAGGTCTGGTCGGACCACGACCAGACGGAATTGGAGGCAGCGTGATGGAGACCACGGAACGACAGAGCAAGCTCGCGATCGCGCTGGTAGAGGCGCAGAAGAAGACGCGAGCGTTGGCGAAGGACGCGGAGAACCGCCACCATCGCTACTACTACACGTCCTCGGAGTACATGATAGAGGCGTGCCGGGCCACGCTGAGCCAGTGCGGCTTGAGCTTGTCGCTCGAGGAGTGGACGTTCGAGCCGGGCGAAGCGAAGGGGGTCGGTGGCAAGGACGCCATCGGGCGCGTGCAGCTCACCTACTGCCTGCTGCACACCTCGGGCGAGTCGCGGCCCATCCGGACGAGCACCTTCGTGTGCCCGGAGAAGGGGCGCCCGCCGGACAAGGCGGAGTTCGCAGCGATGACCGAGAACCTGGCCTACACGCTGCGGTCGGTGCTCCTCGTGCCTCGCAACGACGATCTTGCCGAGGACATCTCTGGGCGCGATGACAGCGATTACGAGCCGCGCCGGTCCGACCCGACGCCACCTCGCCAGAGCGAGCCGCGACGACTCGACGAGGTGCTCGATGGTGACGACATCCCCGACTCGTCGGGCGATCAGCTGGCCGACGAGTTCATCCAGGAGATCCGCCGGCTCGGCGAGCTTGAGCCGTCGCAAGAGGTGCTGGCCAAGCTCGAGCGACTTCCGCCTGAGATCAAGGGCCTCAACTTCGCTCGTCCCACCTACCTCCGGATCGTGAAGATCTACAACCCGATCATGAAGGACGTGCGCGAAGCACTGGGCGTGCCGGCGTGACCACCATGTTCCTCCCGACCTTCAGCCGCCTCGACGTGGCCGCGCGCTGCGTCTACCCCTGGACCAGCCGTCAGCGCTGGCCCAAGCAACCTCCAAACGCGTTCCGAGGGGTCGGCTCGGCGGTGTCGTCGGTCGCCGAGTGCCTGGCGGTATGGGGGGACGCCCCCATCGATGCGATTGCCGAGGCGCAGGGGCTCACGCCCAGCGACACCACCAAGCTCGGTCAGATGGCCGTCCACCTGCGGGAGCTGATCGAGGACGAAGCGACGAGAACCTCGTGGCGCGTCGCGGAGCAGGCGCTCGCCTACGACCTGCGAGCAGGCACCGCGCGGGAGCTACGTCAGGCGCACCCGCGGGACTACTCCGACCGCAAGCCCCACGAGATGAGCGGCACACCCGACCTGGTGTTCGTTCGCGATGGCGCGCTCGTGGTGCGGGACTACAAGACTGGTCGGTACACCTGGGGGAAGAACCCCGCCGAGTCGCGCCAGCTGCGGGCCCTCGGCCTCTGTGCGGCGCGTGCCTATGGCTTCCACGAGGTCACCCTGGAGCTCGTCCAGGTGGACGCCGACGGCGTCCGTGCACGCCCCGAGCCCCTCGACGCCTTCGAGCTCGCGCTCTGTGCCGACGAGCTCTGTGGCATTCACGACCGCATTGCCTACGAGGGGGAGCGTCCTCCGCCGAATCCGGGGCACTGGTGCGACTCGGCCTACTGCCCATTGGCCGCAACGTGTCCCGCGACGACGAAGGCGCTGGCGACGGTGGCGAAGGTCTCCGATCTGGAATATCCGCTCACGGACGAGATCACGTCTCCCGAGCATGCCGCCTACCTCCTCGAGCGCCTGGCGGTGGCGAAGACAGCCATCGAGACGATCCGCCATGCCGTCAAGGAGTACGCGCGCGAGCACGGCCCGGTGCCCCTGAACAACGACAAGCTCTATGGCGTGGTGCTCCACGATGGACGGGAGCGCTTCGACCTGTCGGTGGACGGCGCGCTCGAAGCGATCCGGAAGCACCTCGGTCCCTTCGCCGCGGCTGCAGCCGTCTCGAGCAAGACGAGCAAGACGGCAATCGAGGTGGCCGCGAAGGCCGAGCAGACCAAGCGTGGCCAGGGGGTGCGGCGAGCGCGTGCGCTCATGGACGAGCTGCGCGAGCTCGGGGCGCTCAAGCGTGGCGCCCCCTACGAAACGATCGAAGCGTTCACGCCCAAGGGGTGAGCTTCGCGAACAACGATTGAGGACAAAATGGCAAACGGATTGAACGAAGTCTACTTGATGGGCAACCTTGGCGATGACCCCGAGCTGCGGTTCACCCAAGGCGGCACCGGGGTGCTCAACCTCCGGCTCGCGACCAACGAACGCATCAAGCGCGACGGCGAGTGGGAAGACCACACGGAGTGGCACAACGTGGTGGTGTGGGGGAAGCGAGGTGAGAGCCTAGGCATGATCCTCGTCAAGGGCAGCAGGGTGCTCATCAAGGGCAACCTCCGGACCTCAAGCTACGAGGGCAAGGATGGCGTGAAGCGGTACAAGACCGAGATCCACGCCCGAGAGGTGGTCCTCACAGGCGACGGCGGTGGACGGAGCGATCGGGGGCGCGACGACGACCGCCGCGATCGCCGCCGGGACCGCGACAGCGACCGTGGGCGCCGTCGTGACGATCGGGGGCGGGATCGGGATCGAGACCGGGGACGCGGGCGTGACCGCGACGAGGACTTCCGGTGAGCACCACCATCGTCCGCCTCGAGGCGCAGAACGTGATGCGCCTGCGCGCCGTGCGCATCGACGCCGATGGCAAGCCCGTCATCGTCGTCGGCGGCAAGAACGGCAACGGCAAGTCGAGCGTGCTGCGCTCGATCGAGATGGCGCTCGGGGGCAAACGGGCCATGCCCCCGAAGCCAATCCGCGACGGCGAGCGACGCGCAGAGGTGACCGTCCAGCTGAGCAACGGCATGATCGTTACCCGGACGATCGACGCTGCCGGCGGCACCAAGCTCGTCGTCACCGACGCCGAAGGGGGCAAGGTCCGTTCGCCCCAGGCGGTGCTCGACAAGATGTTCCGCACGCTGGCGATCGATCCGCTGGCCATGTCTCGTATGCGGCCCGCCGAGCAAGCAGCCATTCTGCGGGAGATCGCCGGCGTCGACACCACCGAGCTCGACGGCCGGCGCCAAGCTACCTTCGACCAGCGTACCGACGTCAACCGCGAAGTGAAGCGGCTCAAGGCTCAGCTCGACGCCGCGCCGCACCACCCCGACGCCCCGGCCGAGGAGGTGAGCATGGCCGAGCTCGCGTCCGAGCTCGAGCTGGCCAGCGAGCAAAATCGCGATGTGCGGTCGAAGCAAGACAACCTCGAGGATGCCCGACGCGAGTTGGACGAGGCCGAGGACGAGGTGGCACGTCTCGAAACGGAGCTGCAGCGGGCCCGGAAGCGTCGGACTGTGGCCGCTGACGATCTGGCACGTGCTCAGCAAGCCGCCGCCGCGGCCGAGCTCGTCGATATCACCCCAATCCGCGAGCGCATGCGGACGGCCGAGGCCACCAACGCCAAGGTGCGTGACAACGCCGCGCGCCAGAAGCTCCTCGAGGAGCATCGCGAAGCGCAGCGCCGTGCCGACGCGCTCTCCGACGAGCTCGATGTCATCGACGAGGCGCGCGCCGCCATGTTGGCCGCGGCCAAGCTCCCCATCCAGGGGCTCGGCTTCGACGGTGAGGGCGTGACGCTCGACGGCGTGCCGCTCGAGCAGGCTAGCCAGGCGCAGCAGCTCCGGCTCTGGACCGCAGTCGGGTTCCGACAGAACCCCGAGCTCAAAGTGCTGCTCGTCCGGTCGGGCTCGGACCTCGACGAGGACAGCTTGCGGCTGCTGGGCGAGCTCGCCGCGGCAGAAGGGGGCGAGGTCTGGCTCGAGCGCGTGAGCACCGGGCAGGAGTGCTCCGTGGTCATTGAGGACGGGATGGTGCGGGCGGTCGCGGAGGCTGACACCGACCCGCCGCCGTCGACGGACCGGGCGCCGGCCCTAGCAGCCGTCGAGGAAAAGCTCGACTTCGTGTGAGGTGATGTGTCGAAGCTATGACGGATTCTAGGAGACCCACGGCCAACGACTCGCTCGTGGCGCGTGCAGAGATGCGCTTAGCGCAGCTTGACCGCGCTACCGGAGGACGACAGATGACCCAGAAGAAGGGCGAAGCTCTCGAGCTTCTCGATGCCTTCGTCGAAGAGGGCAGGATACGAGGGCTCACCGGTGAGGAAATCCTCGAAGAGGCGATCTGGCGAGGGCTGCTCAAGATCGCCGACTGCCGCGAATGCGAGGGGGAAGGCTGCTCGATGTGCGTTGGATACGGTGTCATATTCCTCGTGACAGCATGGGTTGAGCAATGAGCCGACGACTGCCGACATGCGCGTGGTGCGGCGAGCGGCTGAGTGGCGCGCAAGTTCGGATAGCCTTCCGTGGCCTGCCAGGCGCTCCGGAAGTAGGCTGGCACACTGAACGCGTGGATCGACGACGAGGCCCGAGGAAGGAGTGCTGCTGTGACATGGACCCGGTATTTGAGGCAATCGCCAGCCGCGACACGCGGGACCCCATCGAGACGGAGAGGCACCTCCGCACGATCCAGTCGCGCGGCGATGACCGCGTGTCAGCGCGTAGAGCATGGTGCGACCATCTACAGCTGTCAGACGTTCCTCTGTGGAGCGAGATGTCCGGGATCAGCTGCATCGTCATGCGCGTTGAGGGGGGCTGGATCACGACCGCTTGCGGCCATTGGCGCACGGGTAATACGACAACCAGCGTGCCACGCAGACGCTGTCGCGCGTGCGTTGGAAGGCTGCACCGCGGCGAGCTGGTACCTGCCCGCAAGGACACGACGGAGGCCACCGCATGACCCCCTCCCCCCGCCTCATCCGCCTGCTGCGCGAGGGTATCCGCGTGCTCGACGAGCTCGCCGACGAGCTTGAGCAGGAGATCCCACAGCCCCCGGCGCCTCGCCCGCGCAAACCCCGCCGCCGTGGCCCCATGCCGGCGCGGGTGAACGCACCCACGGAGCTGCAGGCGGCGCGGGCAGCCCAGCTGCTCGACGATTGAAGTAGCGTCATGCGGATGCACGGCAGCGGCAGCGTGGAGCGGCAGCGGAGCGGGCGGTACGTCGCCCGCCTGCCTCGGATCTTCGGTCGACGGTCGGTGGGGTGCTTCGACACCGAGGAGGAGGCCCACCGCGAGCTCGACCTGGCGATCGCGCGCCTGGTCGAGGGCCATGGCGCCGTGGGCGATGGCACCCTCCGCGGGTGGGGCGCAGCCTGGCTCGACCGGCGTGAGCTCGGCGGCAGCCGCAACGTGGCCACCGACCGCTCCCGGTGGGGCCGACACGTGATGCGGGCGCGGTTTGCCGACTGGCCTCTGCCCCGCATCCGCCGCCGCGACGTTCGGGCGTGGGTCGAGAGCCTGCGAGCAACCGCAGCGGCGGACAAGCGGGGAGCCCGTCAGCTCAGCGCAAAGACGGTGCGCGAGTGCCTGTTGTTGCTCCGGAGGTGCCTGCAGGACGCCGTCGACGAGGAGCTGATCGACACCAACCCGGCCGATCGGATCCGCGTCAAGCGCCCCGCCAAGATCGAGCACCAGGCCTGGACGTTCCTCGATCCGGACGAGCAGCGACTGCTGAAGCTGTGCACGACGATCCCTGAGCCCGATCGGCTGCGGGCGCTGTTCGCCATCGGAACGGGCCTGCGCCAGGGCGAGCAGTGGAACCTCGAGCTCGTCGACGTGCACGTGGTCGACGCCCCCCACGTGGTGGTTCGGTACGGGGGGCCAAACCACGAGCCACCGAAAAACAACCGCATCCGCCGCGTGCCCCTGTTCGGCCTGGCCCTCAAGGCGGCGCGACGCTGGCTGCGCCTGCTGCCGGACTACTGCCCGGACAACCCCTTCGGCCTCATGTGGCCCACCGAGCGCGGCTGTCGGCGGCAGCGCAGCAAGAGCTACGGGTGGCCGGAGCATCAGCAGCTGGCGGGGATCCGTCGAGGCGTCCGATGGCACGACCTACGGCACACCTGCGCCTCATCGCTCGTGGCCGGATGGTGGGGGGAGCGGTGGACGCTGCAAGAAGTCGCTGCGCTGCTCGGGCACTCGTCGGTGACCGTGACGGAGCGCTACGCCCACCTCGCCCAGAGCGCGATCCGGGAGCGCGCCGATCGGACACCGGGCGCCCGAGGTGCCCAGCAGGTGACCAGCGCACATAAACTGATACGGCGAAATCTCGAAAGATTCCGCTGGTTGCGCGGGCAGGATTTGAACCTACGACCTTCGGGTTATGAGGGCGACGCGATCCCGAGCGACGGCGCGGGGTTGGACCCCCGTGCTGGGCAAGCGCTGGGCAAGTTGGTGAAGGCCTACGCCGGGGCCGTTCTCGACGGCGATGTGCACGCCCACGACCGGGGGCTCGACCTGGCCGAAGCGGTGGCCGCGTTGGCGCGGCAGACGCGAAGCAAGAAGGAGACAGCATGACCAAGCCCGACAGCCTGCCCGTCGTGTGGTGCACCGACCTGAAGCTGCCTTGCGATGTGCATCGATTGTGGAGCAGCCGAGAGTCACCAGGTCGAGTGCCTTCGGAGTAGCCGCGGTCTCTCGACCTGATACCCACGGAGCTGGCGCAGTATCCACTACATAGTGGAGGCAGTGCTCCCGCAGGCTGCCGCGCGCGCCGGCATGCGGGCGATCGGTTTCGAGCTCGAGCCCTAGAATCCGAGTTCTACGGTGCGGCCCTAAGCCGCCATCAGGTACGCCAGCGGCGCCTCGGGCCCCACGAGGGTCCGGTCCTGCCACCGGATGGCGTCGCGCTCGTTGCCACCGATGCAGCGGACCACCTGCCGGTCGTCGAATCGGGTCGTGGCCGTCGTGATGTGGCCCTGTCCGGCCTGCCCCCCGAGCTCGACGGGGAGCGGACTCTGGCCGTTGCGGCCGTAGATCACCGCGTCGCCCGGCATGGGCCTGTAGCCGTCGCTGTGGAGCCGCAGCAACCCGCGGCCGTGGCTGTCCGCGCAGAGCTCCCGGACGCTCACACGCAGGCCGTGGGGCGGCGTGTCGCCGACGAGCAGCACCCGCAGCAGCAAGTACGACCGGAACGCGGCGCACCAGGCGTCCTCGTCTCGAGGTAGCGGCAGCGGCAGCCCGCCGATCCACCACGGCTGACCGTCATCGGTGAGCCCCCGGAATTCGCCGCCACGCCGGCAGTGGCGGCTGTACTCGAGGATGCGCGGGTTGTGACGAGCGCCTGGGATCTCTTTGACGTTGTGCCCGAATTCGAACCCCGCCATCTCCACCAGGCGTTGGCCGATCGTCAGCGACTGCCACCACCCGACGTCCACCCAGGGCTCGACGGGGCCGCTTGGCGGCGCGGAGTCCGTCCGACCGCCCACGAGGAACGGGACGAGGTGATCGCGGAGCACCTGCGGGCCGTGCTCGGTCAGCGCGCGGCCGTGCTGTTGCTTCATCGTCTCGCCCGGCTTGGGATCGCGATGGATGATGACCCCCTCGGCCTGCATCTGCCGGAGCGTTTCTGCCGTCTTGGTCGTGCTCGGATACGTGTAGGGGTCGACGTCGGTGTGCGTGACGATCAGGTGTCCTCCGTCGTCGGCGTACTTCTTCACGTGGCTCAGCTGCGCCGCCGAGCCATGCAGCCCGTCGAGGAACACGCAGGCGTCGATGGCGCTCCGATCGAGGGGGTGCGTCAGCAACCCGTCGCGGGCGTACCAGCAGCCTGCCGAGTACCCCACGAAGGCGAGCTTGCTCACGCTGACCCCGGGTGCGTACTTGTCGAGCGTGGCGGGCAGCAGACGACCATCGCCACGACGAAGGTTCGCGGCTTCGGTCTTGAACACGGACGAGAACCCGGCGATGGGGATGAGCTTGAGCACGAAGTCCCCGAGGGGACGCAGCGCCTCTTCGTACTTGGCGAGCGTGGCGCGGTCGGGCGCACCGGGCGTGGCGAACAGAACGAGCGTGGTCATGAGTCCTCCAAGGGCAGCTCGAATGTGAAGGCGGCGCCGCGTCCGGGGCCGTCGCTCTCGGCCCAGATCCGACCGCCGAGCTCGTCGGTGACCTGGCGGCAGAAGCTCAGCCCGAGCCCGTGCCCAGGCGTGCTGTCATGCGCCCGGAAACCCGCGTCGAAGAGGCGCTCGGACTGCTCGGGTTCGAATCCACGGCCATGGTCGCGCACCGTCACACGGACGCTGCCGACCGACTCCGAGGCGGTCACGGTGATCCGCGGAGCCGTGCCGCCGTACTTGGCCGCGTTCGCGACGAGGTTGAGCAGGATGGTCCGTGCCGCCATCGGCATCCGCACGTCGGCACCGGTCACGTGGACACTCGCGCCGTGCTTCTCGATGTGGTTGCGTTTGCTTACGAGCACGTCATCCATCAGCGCCGCGAGCGTCACGAGCTCGCGCTTGCCGGTGAGGGATCCGTAGATCCGCTCGATCGCCACGACCTGGCGGTGGATGTGCTCGGCCGCCTCGGCGACGTCCGCAGCCGTCACCCCCGACGTCGGGTTGGAGGCCATGCGCGCCAGGTGCACGACGTGGTTGAGCGGCGAGCGAAGGTCGTGGCAAGTCTCACCCACGAACAGCGCCATTCGGCTGTTCACCGCCTCACGATGCTCGCGCTCCGCCTTCAGCTTGGACTCGGCCTGAATGACCCGACGCGTCCTCGCGTTGGTGAGCGCCATCGCCGCCGCGAACGCCAACGAGAAGCCCACGATCACGGGCGACCCAGTGGCTACCGCCAGCGCCAGCCCGGTCGCCCCAAGACCGCCGGCCATTGCGAGCGATGCCGCTCGCTCCCCAAGGTTCGCACTCACCACCATTCCCCCTCCCACGAGGACGAAGGCCCCCGACGTGTGCACGGCCATGTCCGTCCACGGCCCCCACGAGTAGCTAGCGCTCGTGCCGCTCACGTACCCGAGGAGCGTCGTCCCTCCCGCCACCGCCACGAGCACCCCGGCCACAGCACGAACTCTCCGACCGGCGAGAAGGCCCGCGCTCAGAACGAACGAGCCGGCCGTGGCCGGAGACATCAGTCCGGGCCGGTAGGTCGCGGTGGTTGTCCAGGGCTCGAACAGCAGCGTAGCGGTCCCGGTGTCCACGCTTGCGTAGTCAAGGAGCGCCAAGATCCCGAGCGCCGCTGCCCCCAAGACCTCAACGCCCCGTCCCCGCCACAGCGCCGAGCCCGCAAGGCAAAACCCGAGCGCCGTGTTGGGCTGCATCGGGGCCGCACCTGGGATCACCTGGACGAGCGGCGGCACCCGCAGCGCCCAGCCCACGAGCACCAGGGCGCCCAGCGCGAACACGACAGCCGCGGCGACACGGATCACAGGAACACCCTCAACACCTCGATGATGACGGAAACGATGGCACCGAGACTGACACCGCCGATGTAGACCTTCCCTTTTTCCTTCAGAGGCAGGTCTGAGAACGTTGAGGCCAGTCGTACGATGTCGTTCCGATTCGTCGTCGTCACCGACTCTGTCTGGGTCTGCCGCTGCTCGATGCGGTCCAGGCGGTCCAGGATGACCGCGTTGTCTCGACGGCTGTTGGCCAGCGCGCGCATCATCGAGCCCTCGCCCGGCTGCTCGTCGGCCAGCGTGTCGAGCTGGTCCGCCTCGTCGCGAGCCGCGTCCGAGATCACCTTCGTGTCTCGCGTGGCCGACCGGCGCAGCGCCGCAAACTCCAGCGCCCGGCGGATGTGCGCGGGCTCGGTCCCGGGCTTCTTTACGAGGAAGTCGTCCGCGCCCCCGTCGCGCATGATCCCCAACCGCACGACGTCGTCGGCGCAGCCGGTGTAGACGACGATCGGCGTCCCCTCGGCAGCCGACTTTACCGCGTCGAACGTGTGTCGCCCGCGGCTGTCGCCGAGATCGAGGTCCTGCAGGACCACGTCGAAGGGGCGACCCTGGCGCTTGGCCTGGTCGAGCGCCGCTAGCGTGGACGCCAGCGAGAACGCCTCGACCACGTCGTGGTCGCCACGCAGATCGGCGCACGCGATCCGACGGTCGAAGTCCTGGTCGTCGCTGACCAGGATCCGCAGCTTGCCCGGGGCTCGGTACATCAGCCCTCCTTGTTGTCAGGCCGAACCATCAGCCTCGGGGAACTTGTCGTCGAGCGCTCCTTCCCAGCCTTTCTCAGCCCGCACCTGGGCGAGCAGCTCAGGCGACCGACGAAGGCGCGCGATCGTCCCCTGCGCGTCGGCACCGTCGCGGATCAGGTCGGCAGCCAAGCCCAGCGCCTCGCCGACGATGGGCCCCACCCCCTTGGCGCCAGGAATGGCCTCGAGCAGCGTGCCCACCGGGGACGCCATGTGCTCGAGCACGTCGGCGAGCGTCACGGACATGGCACCACCTCCGGGAGCGCGGGGAGCTTTTTGGAAAGTCCGAGCTCGACGGCGACGTCCTCGAGCTCGCACCAGGCGGCGACGAACGCCGCGGCGCTCGCCGGGTCGCTCACCCCCTGCTCGAGCGCCGTCGCCCAGGCGTTATGGGCGGCGCCCAACGCGTCGACAGCGGCCCAAACCGGGCGCCACCGGGTGCGGTGAGCCTCGAGCAGCGCGACCGCCTCCTGACGGCTCTTGGCGCGCTCGATGAGCAGCTCCCCCTGTCGGGCGTAGGTCTCCGCGAGCTGGACGAGCACGGGGTTGGTGGCCACGGCGATGGTGTTGGCCACCTGCGCCTGCGCCCGCGCCTGCACCTGCGTGGACGACGGGGGGCACCCCAGCGCCACGAGCGCCAGCACGATCACCAGCCACCTCACAGCGCCGCCCTCACGGCGCAGTCCTTGGGCTCGGGTAGGTGGCCGTAGACGAAGTACTCGAGCACGGCCAGCGTGCTCGGGTGCAGCGACTCTGCCAGCTCGGCGGGCGGCCAAACGACGCTTGCTTCGGCGTAGGTCACTTCGCCGGGGCCTTCGGGGGAAGCGGCGTGACCGCCTGCCGCGTGACGATCGCCAGGACGAACGCGGTCACCGCGAGAATGGCGCCCATCTGCTCCTCGGTGATGTGCAGGCCGAAGGACAGAACGAGGGCGAGGACAGCCTGGACGAGGCCGAGCAGGACCGCCGGCTCACGCTTGATGAATTCGAGCATGCCGGGAAGTTGGCACCTTCCCTTGCTGCCCCGGCGTTACGGCCCTCCCGTACCGACCCGGCGTTACGGCCGGTTGGGGTGGCCGGCGGGTCAAGCTAGCCGCGACATGGCCAACATCCTCTACGACAACTTCCTCGAGCAGGTGCTCCAGGGCAACGTCGACCTCCTGACGGTCAACATCAAGGCGGTCCTCGTCGACCTGGCGGACTACACCCCCAACGCGTCGACCCACGGGAACCTGGCCGATATCCCGGCCGCGGCTCGGGTCGCCACGAGCGGCAACCTCACCGGCAAGACGGTGACCAACGGCACCTTCGACTCCGATCCTCCCGTGCTGCCGAGCGTAACCGGTGACCAATCCGAAGCTGTGGTGCTCTACGTCGACACAGGGGTCGGAGCGACATCGACGCTCATCGGCCTGTGGGACACGGCGAGCGCGGGGCTGCCGGTGACCCCGGACGGCAACAACATCAACGTGAACCCGAACGCGGCCGGCTGGTTCTCGCTCTAGCCTGTGAGGCCCGGTCGTGGCCTACGCCGACTTCAACGGGATCACAGGTCTCGTCAGGGCTTGCCTGACGAGCGACGGGGGACCCTCGCCACGTGCTTCCGCCGACGGCACGGCCTGCACGGGGTGGCCCGATTCGACAGGCACCAGCGACGCGACGCTGGCCGGTACCGCCCCCGAGATCAACACCAACCCCACCGGGGGGCTGCAGGGGCCGTGTGCGCTCCACGTCGCGGAGAACGGCTTCGGCTTCGCTGGCGTCGTCAATGGACTCACCAACTGGACGATCGCAACCTGCCTGCGTGCCGACTCGCTGAGCAGCTTCCGAAACATCTTCTCAAGCCAAGGCGGCTCGGGTGAGGGGTCGCTCTACGCCAATGCCGGGGCGCTGACCTACGAGGAAGGCTCGACAGAAACGCTCGGGTTCACGCTTTCGACCGGCACCGTCTACACCATCATCTTCACCGCCGACGCGAGCAACTACCGCTGCTACGTCGACGGCACGCTGGTTTGGACCTCCACCATGACGCCAGCGGATCAGCCGGCGGCGCTCGAAACAGCGGCCTATGGGGGTTCGGGCGCGGTGTGGTCAGGCGACTGGTGGGCGATCGCCATCTACGCCACCACCGTCTCGGGTGGGGACATCGCAACGCTCCACGCCGCCCTGCTCGAGGAGGCCAACGGCGCGGCGGCCGAGCAGGACATCGACCTGACCACGATCGCGTCGGGACACACCGTCCACGACCTGGCCTCGGTCACCAGCGGGTCGGAGCAGACCATCAACCTCACCACCATCGCCAGCGGTCACACCCTGCCGGCGTTGGCCAGCGTCGCGGCTCAGCCCGAGCAGGACATCGACCTAGCCGCGATCCCGTCGGGGCACGTGGTGCGAGACCTGGCTTCTGTCACCCTCGTCGGCGCGCTGCACGACGCCTTCGAAGGGTCGGGGACACTGGACGGCTACACAACCGTGAACGCGTCGGACCTGCCCAACGTCACCGAGGCCAATGGCCGTTACCTCGCCGAGCTCGCCGACAACACCGCTGACGTTACGACCTGGTTCAACAGCGACGCCGGACGCGGCGACTTCAAGGCCACCGAGTTCCCTTTCGAGATCATCGTCCGCAACATCGGGATCGGCGTCTCGGCCGCCGACACCCAGGGGACCCCCACGCTGTTGGGGAACCCCTACAACTTCTGCGGCATGCAGGTGAACGCGGACTTGGGCAGCCCCGAGCAGGACTACCGGCACTTCGTGGTGGGGTACCGAGGGGCTACCGGGTTCGGGGGCTCGGAACGCACCATCGAGGCCAAGACGAACGCCAGTGGCTCATCGAGTGTCAACGACGTCGGCACCAACGCGATCACGGGAACGCGCGCCGACTTCCGGATCGTCGGCAGCGCCGGCAAGGCCATCACCTTCCAATGGCAGGAGCCCAACCAGCTCGGCCCTGGCGGCCAGCCTGACCCAGCACAGGACAGCTGGAGCTCGGCCCACGCCTTCCCCGGGAGCGAGCCCGCCTGGCCCGACACCGTCTACGTGGGGCTCGTCACCTACGCCTTCGGGACCGACGGGGTCCCCTTCGTCGGGACCGCCGACGCCATCGAGGACATCCTCAGCGCGCAGAACGTCGACCTCGGTGCCGTCGCCAGCGGTCACCAGGTGCACGATCTCGAGAGCGTCACCATCAAGGGCAGCGACCAAGACATCGACCTCACTACCATCGCCTCGGGCCACGTCGTGCACGATCTCGCCAGCGTCGTCAGCGGCCCCGCCAACGACGTCGACCTGGGTGCGCTCGGACCGACCGTCACCGTGCACGCTCTCACGAGCGTCGGCTCCGGGCCGGCGCTCGAGGTAGACCTGGGCGCGCTGCCCTCGGGGACCGTGGTGCACGACCTCGCCAGCGTGGACGTGGTGTCGGGGCAGACCATCTCGCTCACCACCATCGTGAGCGGCCACCAGATTCACGAACTGGCGAGCGTGGCGGCCCAGGCTGCGCAGGACGTCGACCTCACCGCCATCGCCAGCGGCCGGACCGTGCATGACCTGGCGAGCCTCACAATGGACCCCGATCTCGACGTCGACCTCACCGCGATTCCGAGCGGGCGCGTCGTTCACGATCTCGACAGCGTCGCGACGGTCCAGAGCATCACGCTGCAGGGCCGCGCCTCAACGCTGACCGTTCACGACCTCGCCTCGCTGACCGTCCAGGCCGAGCTCGACGTGGACCTAGCCACGATCGCGTCAGGGCACGTGGTGCACGACCTCGCCAGCGTGGTCATTTTGCAGCTCGCCGCGTCGACCACCATCACGGCTTACAGCCGCCCTGCTACGCTGATCGACATCGAGGAGGATCCCGTGCCCCACACCGCAGGCGACCGCGTTGAGACCACCATCCGCTTCCGCGTAGGAGGCGTGCTGACCGCCCCGGACTCGTGGTCGATTCACGTGAAACCTCGACGGGGCGCCGCCTTTGAGGTGCCATCCGGGGACGCCTCCATCTCCGAGGTGCAACCGGGCGAGTACGTGTGGTCGCAGCAGACGAGCCACGACGACGCCACCCACGTCGGGCGCTGGGACTACACCGTCGACAGCGACGGCAGCGTGGCCCCTGGGGCGCGCAATGGGTTCTTCGAAGTGCGGCGGGCGGCGGTGGTGGCCTAATAGACGAGCGGCCTGGCGTAGACCTCGACCATGACGTGGACGTCGCTCGTCTGGGGCGGGTTCATGTTGGGGATCCGGATATCTCCCCCCGGCGAAACCTGAAAGGTCGTCGTGTAGGACCCGTTCCCGGCGTAGTTTCCCGAGTTGATGCTTACTCGGTGGGTGAGCGTCCCGGAGCGCTTCTCCCAGAACGACATGTGGCGCCCCAGCGTCACGTTGCCCGTCGTCTGGTTCTCGGACTGGATGCGCGTGACAACCTCGAACGAGTGATCGTCAGGAAGAACGACTTCATCGAGGTCGAGGTTCGTTAGGCCCAGGATGTTGAGGAAGGTCTGCTGCTGAAACGTCGTGTGAGGTGCGCCGCCGCCCAGGTCAACGAGCTCGTTGTGAGCGGTACTCCATCCGTAGGTGCCGCTGTACTGGGTCGACTCGGCAGGGCAAATCTTGCGCTTGCCGTCGGCGCGAATGACCACCGCGCGTTCCTTGGTCCAGGCCGCGACCTTCTCGGCGCTCGCGTCGATCCCGTCGTTCACCTGGCAGCGAACGATCCATGCGTGAGCACCATCGGCCGGCATGGTGGTTTGCACCACACCACCCGGCGTCACCGGTTGCCCGTCGGCGGGGCTGAACACGAGGTCGGGTGCGCCCTCACTCTTCTGCACCTGCGAGAAGACAACCTTGCGCGCCGTCGGTTCGCCCTCGAGCTGCAGGTCGAGCACCTGGTTGTGCGCGGCGTCGTAGCCGAGGTTGGCGAAAGCGTCCCCGTCGATGCTGAATTCCGCGCCGCTCACGGGGGTACCGTAGCGAGCCCCCTGCGGGGGCAGCGTCTACGTCAGGTGAGCTGGTCCCCAGCAGCGGTAAACGCGTAGCGTCCCCACCATTTGTTGTGGGCCACCTCGCGCAACGTGACGAGCCACCGCCCGCCCTCGTCGGGGAAGATGCTCAGCTCGGTGGGCGCAAAGAAACGGTGCAGCGTCCGCTGCGTGTCGGACGGCGAGGTGACGATGACCTCGAGCGGCAGCATGACCCCCTCGGGCTCGCAGAGCGCGTAGTCCACGACCAGCACGTAGACGTCGAAGGCGCGCGGCATCGCGTCCGGATCCGCCGGCCGCAGCGCGATCCGTTCGGCGCCGACGGTCAGCGGGCTCAGCTCATCGATCAGGCCTGCCATCGGTCATACCTCCACGTTGAACGACAGCAGCACCGTGCCGCCGTCAGGGCGGGCCACCCCGAGCACCCACAGCCCAACGGCGCCGGCGTCGCCGTTCGGCCAGCCCACCAAGTCGATTTCGCTCGACTTGCCCGCGAGGTGTTGAATCGTAGGCTTCGGGAACGGTGTCTGCACCCACCACCACGTGAACAGCCGCCCCCCGAGCGCGGCGTCCGCCGGTGCCTCGACGCCGGCCACCGTCGCGGCCACCTGCACGTCGGTGGTCGCGACGGGCACCCGCGCATACCGGTGCGGGTACCCCTGCACGGGACTGAGTCGACTTGGGACCTCGTCGTCGACGAAGTCGGTGAACCCCGAAGGGGTCGTCACGCGTGCAGTGAAGTCGGGCATGGTCAGAACTGAATGGCCACGATGTGCTGAGAGCTCCCGTCGCGCCAGACCCAATCCCGATCGTCCTCGGAGGTTGCGCTACCCCAGCCGACAACGCGCCAGTCGTTGGCGCCAAAGTACTCGAGCTCTACCCACGAATAGGTGAAGCCGCCGTTCAAGGTGCAGATCACCGAGGCGTCTTCGTGGGCGAGGATGATGTTCTCCGACGGGCTCGACTGGCTGCGGCGGATACGAATGCGCTGCCCGGTAAGGGGCACAATCCCGGTGTGGCGGACCGTGTAGGTACGAACAGCGGTCAGCGCGGCGCTGATCCAGTAGGTGTCAGCCGCCACGGTGATGTCAGCGTCGGCGTCCCCGAGAGAGGTGTTCTGTCGGTAGCGGATGCCGGCGAGGTTCCCGGCGAAATTGATGCGGCTCTCTACATCCAGCGAGCTGGCGGAGTCGACCTGCATGGTAGCGCCCGTAAGGATCAGATCCCCAGTGACCTCGAGGGTCCCCGTCACGTCGGCCGTCCCGTTGCAGAGCAGCTGGTCCGTTCGGATCCCCCCGGGCCCGTCGATCTGGACCGGGGCGGCGGGTGAGTGACTCGACCCGTCGTCGCCATTGACGGCCTTGGCGTGGTCGATGTCCAGCTGGTTCGCCTGAGCGCTGGTCAGATCTGCCTTGAAGCCCCACCCGGGTGGGTTCACGCGTGTGAAGTTGGCCATGCGTTGCTACCTCGAATTACACCAGGAAGGTTACGTCTAGCGGGTCCTCGTCGAGCGTGAACCCCTCCGACTGGTAGATGACGAAGTCGCACCAGGCCGGCAGCGACTTGTTGAGCAGGCGCTCGACGCTCCCCCGCTTGGACTCGTCGATGACGGGCCACTTGACGAAGGCGAAGAAGTGCTCGCTGTAGGCGGGCCACTTCGCCGTATCCTGCGCCGCACCGAAAGGCTTGCCGTAGCGGGTCACCAGCGCTTCGGCGTGGGGCGCCACCACGAGCTCGATGGTGGGATCGATGCGCTGCAGCGCCGCCTCGAGGCCAGGGTCCGTGGCGTCCGGCACCCCCACGTAGGCCGCCGTGACGGCCTCGGTGCGCGCCGCCAGTGTGTCCCCACCCGTCACCGCGAGGATGGCTTCGTAGATGGGCAGGTGCTCGATACCGAGCTGCGGGAACGCCTGCGCCGCCGCACGCTCCTGCATGCTCAGCACCTTGGCGATCCCCAGCGCCTTGGCCTGCCGCCACCGGTCCTCGCTGCTGCCCTCGGGGCCGGCGCCCCGCGTCCCGAGTCCGCTCCGGAGCTGACGCCAGATGACCTCGGCCCGGGTCGGACCGCCGCCGACCCGCATCGGCAGGGGGTTCATCGAGCCGAGCATCAGAAGGCCTCAAACCAAACGTCGCCGTCCACCGTGGACCCCGCCGCGTCGAACAGGTAGACGTCGACCTGAGATCCCGACGCCGTGGCGGTGACCGAGCGGGCCGCCGCGCCCTGAACGAAGCCACGCGCCCGCGTCAGCGCGATCGCCACGGTGTTGCCTGCCTCGTCGTCCGCGGTGGCGGGGTACGTGATGCGGTAGTGCCCGGTGGCCACGTGGGAAAAGGTCGGTGCGGCGCCACCGTCCGGCGCCCAGCTCTCTTCGTGGGCCGCGAGCGCGTTGCTCACAATGAGCCCGCCACACCTCGACGACAGCAGGTTCATGCCGCACACCTGATGGAACAGCATCTCGATGAACCGCGCGCTGACGTAGTACGTCTCGTCGACGGCCTCGTCGAAGTCCTTGCGCTTGGGGCCAAGCGTGGCGCGGCTGATGCGTGTGGGGAATCCTGCCATGGCTACTCCGCGTAGAGACCGACGTGCCCTGCAACCATGAGGTCGGGACCGTCGGCGGGATCGGTGGGAAGGATCGGCACCGCGGGGCTCGCCGATTCGAGCGTCTCGTTGGCGATGGCCGCCGACAGCGCGTCTCGCAGGTACGTGAGCACCCCCGACCCCACGCGCTGCGGAGCCTGCTCGAGTGCCTCGGGGAACCGGAAGGCGCGGTGCGCGCGGTCGTCGGTGTCGAGGTCGATGACCTCGCCGGGTCCGAGCGAGTCGAAGTAGGCCTCGATCGCCACGTCCATGGTGCCTCGTCGCCCGTTGTCCGGCGAGATGTACTGCCCCACCGCCAGCGTCGTCGCCGGCGCCGTCGCCAGCACCACGTCGTAGGCGTCGCCGCCGGCCGCGGTGACGGACTGCACGACGAGCTTCTCGAGCCGGCTCGTGTCCGGATCCCACACCATCATCGACGGCGCCGTCACTCCGGCGGGGAGACCGTCGGCGCCGGCGGGCTGGGTGATCTCGATGTTCTGCTGGTCGGTGACCGCGGTGATGGTGGTCGGCGTCCCGGAGTCCTGGTGCGGCCACGGCGTCGCGTCGGTCCAGCCGGCGCTCGAGCCCTTCCGCATGGCGAGCGACAACACGAGGTCGCTCGGGCGAGCCACCGGGCGCACGACGAGCACGTGCGGGGGGCGGGGCACGCGCGGCGACCCCGGTGGCGTGAGCTCGGCGCGGACGTCTTGCAGGGTCGCGTCGGTGGGGATGCGACCGTCGGGGCCAGCAGTGACCCCCCGTTTGCTCGTGATCACGACCAGCGTCGAGCCGGCGTGAAAGGCGCAGGGGTACACGTAGGCGTCGAAGACGCTGACGCTCGCCTCGCGCGCCCAGGCGCGGAAGTGAGCCGGGTTGCCAGAGGCCGGACGATGGCGCTGGTGGTCCATGATGCGCCGCGCGTAGTCGGCGTCGCGCTCAGCCGCGGCGCCGTCGCGGAAGTCGTCCGACGCCGTCGGGTCCCCGTTGACCCCGAGCGGCTGGTTCTCGATGTAGGTCAGGACGCTGCCCGACGGCAGGTTGGTATCCTCGCCGGTATCGATCCCCTTGAGCGTGAGGTTCGCGCCGGGGACGCCGCTGCCGGCCCCGTTGGCGGTGGCCGTGATGGTGAACAGCACCTGGTACCGGTTGCCGGCCGCGTCGCGAAGCTTGGTCGCGATGGGGTCGGGGATCGTCGTCGACCCGACGAAGACGCTGCCCACCGTCGCCGGCGCCGCCACGGGCCCGCTGCCGCCCGTGGCCGGCAGAGGGACCAGGCCCCACAGGTCGCGGTGGTAACGTCGCAGGAAGCCTGTGGAGGCGCGGTCGGGGCGGATCTGATTGGCCAGGTACAAACCCCGCTGCTGCGCTGCCAACAGGACCGCGTCGAGCAGGTCGGCCTCGATCCACCAGCGGCTCTGGCGTGCCGTTGAGGACGCGATGGCGTCCTCGGTGTAGGCCACGCCCGTCGACGGATCGATGAGCTTGCGCAGGCCGTTACGCCAGAAGCGCAGGATGTCGTCTCGGATCTCACCCCGCCGGAAGACGACGAAGGCGCGCTCGGCCGCCACCAGACTGGTCACGTGGTCACCTCGCGCAGCTGCCCGCTCCGGAGGTTGCGGTAGTGGATGATCACCTGCCCCGTGTCAGGGGTCGCGCCGACGGATGGCGACTCGCTCGAGATGGCCAGGATCGCCACGTCCCCACGCTCGACGAACGGCCGGAGGATGCTCCGGGCCTCGTCCTCAAGCTCGCGCGGGGTGGCGTCGGTGACCTTCTCGATACGCCGGAAGTTCTGCCCCTGGTCGATCACCGCCACCCCTGTGCCGCGCCAGAGCCGGAACTGCTCGAGCACCGCCGCGTCCACGGGGTGCGGCGCCTCGGTGATCGAACCGAAGTCCCCCGTCCGGAGGTCGATCGCGTCGGCCAGCATCGGCGGCGGGCCTGGCTGACCAAGGTGCTCGCTCGGCGAGAAGAAGCTCACCGGGCTCAGCCCGGCCGGCGGGATCACGTAGGACACATCGAGGGGGTAGCACCCGACCTCTCAATCGAGCGGACAGGTCACGCCCGGTAGACTCGGCAGCGCCGGCAAACCGGGCAGCCCCGGCAACGCGAAGCCGAACGCGGGGGGGAACGGCGGCAGCCCCGGCAACGCAAACGGCAGCCCCGGAAGCGAGGGCAGCTGGGGCAACGGCGGCAGCCCCGGCAACGCGAAGCCGAACGCGGGGGGGAACGGCGGAAACGCGCAGTTGCTCACTCACACGCCCTTGAGCTGCGAGGTGTATTCGGGGACCGCAAGGGGCGCCACCAGGCCCGCCTCACCCAGAGCCTTGAGCTGGCCATCCGCCGCACCGAGCGCCGTGTTCACCTCGCCGATCCATGCGTTGAGCTCGGTCTTCTTGGCGAGCTCCTGAATCGATGGGTCCACGTTGGGGTCCGCTGCCGAGCCGATGACCGTGCCGCCGACGATGGTGACGCTCGCCGCATTCACGGTCACCTCGCCCGAGTCCTTCACCTCCACGTAGCCGTCGCCCCCCGAGTTGCACAGGATGATCTGCCCGTCCGGACCGAGCGTGATGCTCTGCCCCGACTCGTGCAGCATGATGATGCTGGCGTCCGAGGCCTCGCTGTTGATGGTCAGCACCGAGGCCTTGTCGGGCGAGCCGTCGGGGTTCTTCCGCAGCGCGTAGAGCGTCGCTACCGTCCCGTTCTTCGACGCGTTCCACGCGAGCTCGACGAACCCGCCGCCGTAGTGGGCGATCCCCATGGCGCCGTCGCTGGGATTGACGCTGGCGTTGCAGCGCAGGTCCCTGCCCGCCAGCGGGATCACCTCGTCGCCGTACCGCACGGCGACCACCTCGGCCGCACCCTCGGGATTGAGCCCGTCGGCGTCCTCGGCCGAGGTCGGCGGCATGGGGCGGACGTAGAACCCGATCTGGCCGTAGAGGGGCTCTTCGGTCGAGCCCTCTTCGGTACCGTCCTCGCCCTCGATCAGAGACAGGTTGGCCAGGATGGAGTTGCTTGCCCCCTTCAGGACGGTCGCGGCGATGCGCCCGAAGGCGATGGCGTATTCGGTCAGTGGTTTCATGTCGTCCTCACACCACCCAAATCCCCGGGGCCACGGCTGCGATCGACGTCGTCGCCGCCCCCGTCGTCGACAGCGCCAGCGAGACGCGGACGATCAGAAACCGCCCCTTGCCCTCGGGCCCGAGCGCGTCGACGTCGACGTCAACGGTGGTGTCGTTGGCCCATGGGATCTGGATGCTCCCGTCCCAGTAGCTCCAGCCGTCCACCGTAAATTCGAAGCCGTTCTTGCGCCGTTGTCGGGCGCTTAGCTCGCGCAGGGCGATGGCGTCGGCGTGGCTCTGCTGCTTGGCCTGGCTGCCGCTGACGAGGACCTGGCGATTGAAGTGCCCCGTGGCCGTGGCCACCGCCTCCACCTCATCGTCGGTCGCCAGCCCACGGATCCGTTTGCGGGCCGACTGCTGGCCGCGGTCCTGCCCGGTGACGGTCACGGTGCGCGCTACGTCGGTCCAGTCCCGGACCCGCCGAAAGGTCAGCACGTTGTTGCCCTTAGCACGGCCAACACGCTTGGACTGCAGGCGGTAGAGCGGCGTCTGGGTGTCGTCGGGGACCCCCACCACGATTCGGCCGTCAGGGGCGTCCCAGTGCGTGGCGTGGAACCGGGCGAGGTGGCGCTCGACGGCGTCGTGAATCGACTCGCCCGGCTGGACCTTGGCCTGCTGCGGATTGAGCTTCTCGAGGTCGGTGACAGGCCCACCGCCAGCGCCAGCCCCGGTCATGAGGTCACGAGCCGCGAAGGTCCCGAAGACGAAGTCTGCCTCGGTGAAACCGAGAGGCGCGTAGCAGGCGAGCACGAATTCCTTGATAGTCGTGCCCTCGACGCGGACCGTCTCGTCGGCCGTCCGGTACCGGGCGTCGGCGAGCTTGGTCCGGATCGTGAGCGTCAGCCCCACCCCGCTTTGCGTGGACGCGGGCACCTCGTTGACCTCGGCCCGGCCCGCGAGTCGGGGCTTGCCGTTCAGCGTGACCCGCCAGCTCACGCCCGGTTTGACGAGCCGCTCGAGCTCGGGCCACGCGCCATCGTCGCCGACTTCGATCGTCGCCTCGGTCAGCCCGACGATGTCGTTGACGACCTCGAGTCGGCTGAACCGGTCGAAGACGCCCTCGTCCGTCTCGACCAAGATCCGGTCGGGCTTGCGGCTCATGCCTTGTTTGCGCCCCCGCCGCTCACGCGAAGACCCTCACCGGCGTGTCGCGCTCGATGCGCAGCAGATCCGGCAGCTGGCTGTTGAGCGGGATCAGGTCTGTCACGTCCTGGCCCACCACCGTAGCCACGTCGAAGATCGACATGGCCGTGGTGAACGTCCGGTTGACGATCCGACCGAGGTGCTCGTGGGGTTCGGCCGGGGCGCGAGCGGCGACGTCTCGCAACCGGTTGAGCTGGCGATGGGTGCGGCTCGAATCGGGCTCGCCGAACAGGTCCCCCTGCGCAGCCATCGTGTCACCAATGCGGTCGACCGAGGCGACCAGGTTGCCGCTCTTGGCCTCGATGTCCGCCACGAACTGCGACGGGGCGTTGGCGAGATGCTCGAGATCGGCCGCGAGCTCGGTGAGCGAGCTCAAGTTGTCGTTCTCGAGCCCCAGCCCCTGGCCCGCGTCGAGGGCGTCCTGGGCGAACTTGGCAGCGACCGCCGAAGCGCTCGGCGCCTGCGCAGCAGCCACCTCCGCGTCGTCCTCGTTGTCCTCCATCCACGTGATGACGAGGCCAGCCATGTCGACCTTCGTGGCATCCTCCATCCGCCGCCACGTGTGGGCCCGACACCGGCGCGGCCCCTTCGTGGGAACGGTCAGGGTGCCCGTCTCGTGGACCAAACAGGACTCGATGAGCGCGATCGCGAGGTCCGGATACTGCGCCAGCCCGTCAACACCTTCCTCGTGGTTCGGGGAGTTGAATACCGAGATCGTGAACGTGTAGGTCGTGGCGCTCGCGCCCGTGTCGTCGACGCGGGCCCCGTCCCGATAGAGCCGCTCGTGCGGGGCGAGCCGGTTGCCGCCATTCTCCTCGAGGAGCTCAAACGGGAACGTCAGGGCGGGCTTGCCCTTCACCTCCCACTTGGCGACGGGGTACCGGTCGAAAATGCCTTCGGCCATGGCCTACGGTGACACGTCGTCAGGTGGCCGAGCCGGGACGGGGCGCTGCGCCCGGCGTCGGTGACGGTGCGCTTCGGATCTCGTCGGCGTTCAGCACCCGCACCCGAAGCTCTTGCCGTGCAATCCCCGCCGCCGTCTCGCGCGCGAGCTGGCTGGCCTGCTGCGCCTGCCTCGACGGGTCGATCTCCACCTTCACCTCGGGGAGGGTGACGTTGGGCTTGCCGCCCCGCTGCTGCTGTTCGACCTGGCGCCCGATCGAGGCGACGAGATCCGCGAGCCCCGTCTGCGCGTCCTGGTTGGCGATCTGCGTGCGCTCGGTGGTGATCTGCCCGTCGGCGCCATGCACATCGCGCAGCGCGTACCGTTCGGGCGCGGTGTCCCCGAAGCCGAGCCCCAGAAACCCACCCTCGCCGAAGGTTCCGTAGTCTTCGTCGATCGCGCGGGTGCCGCTGCGAACCGCGTTGGCCGTCAGCTCTTCGCGCGCGCGCTCGCGCTCTTGAGCCCCCATTCGGGCCGCCTCGACCGGGTTGTAGGTCCCGGCCTCGTCCTTCAGCTTGCCGAGCTGCTCGAACACGGATCCGATGGACGCTCCCGCCAGCGCGATCGCCGGCGCCGCCGCGAAGCCCCTGGCGATGAGCCCGCCCGTCGACGCCGCCTGCGCCGCCATCTGGGCCGCCGCAGCCTTACCAATCGCCGCCCCGCCCCCGCCCGCGCCACCGCCAGCGAGCATGCCCCCGATGGCCCCACGCCCGAAGACAGCCGACGCCCCGAGCGCCCCCGCGGTCATGGGACTGTCGGTGATGAAACCCAGCAGCTTGGCCATGGCGTCCGCCACCGGTGGCAGCACCTCCGCCAGCTTCGTCAGCGCCCCAATCATCTCGGGCGTCGTGAACGCCTCCTGCAGCTTCACGATCGCGCGGTCGACGCGTCCCTGCGTCGAGTCCAGGTTGCTCGCCGCCTTCTCTTGAATCTTCGACCACGCCATGGCCTCGCCCGCCGCACCGTTGAGCGCCTTGGCGATCGCGTCGCGGGCCGCGTTGATGTCGCCCCCTGTCGCGTCGAGCTCGGCGCGGAACGTCTTGGCGAGCGCCATGATGGTCTGCAGGCCCTCGCCGCCAAAGCCAAACTCCCCAAGCTCGGCCGCGTTGCCCTGCGTGGCCATGACGATGTCGGCCAGGATGTCCGACGGCGAGCGCGGACGGCCCTGCGCGTCGACCGTTCCGATCTCGATCGGGACCTTGCCCCCCGACTTCAGGACGCCCTTGTCGGTGCGCTCGAGGATCTGATCGAAGATCTGCGGGATGGCCGTCATGGCCTGCTCGAATCGACCGCTCTCCTGCTTGGCGAGGTTGAGGATCCCGAGCATTTGCTGAAGCCCCTCGGTCCCCGTGGCCCCCATGGCCTTGGCCTTACCGCCAACCTCGGCAAAGTCGTCGGCGAGGTCCTCGATCGACGCGCCGCCGGCGTGGGCGGCCGACACCACCATGGCCATGGCCTCGGGGAGCTCCTGCGCGCTCAGGCCGAACTTCTGGTTGAGGGTGCCGGCGATCTTACTCAGCGCCGTGACGTCGTCGCCGGTCGCTCGGGCGGTGGTGCCGATGGTGCTCAGCGCTGCGTTCATGAACTCGGCGTCACCGGTGCCGCTGAATAGCTCGTCCATGGCGCGCCCAAGTTCCTCGGCCTGAATGCCCGTCTGACGGGCGACCGTCTTGGCGCGGGCCTGCACCTCGAGCCAGTCGTGAGCGCGCCCTGTGCCCGCCTCCAGCGCGAACGACAGGTTGCGGAACTGGGTCTCTGCGTCGATGGCCCCCTTGGCGAGCTCGGCGAGGCCCAGCCCACCCGCGATCCCCCCCACGAGCCCCGTCACGTTCTTGAGCTGGCTACCCATGGCCCGCAGGGCGTCCATGCCCCCGTCGACGCCACGAGACATCGACGAGCGCAGCTTGGCCCCCATGTCCCGGGCGCCCTGCCCCACGGTCTGCGCCGTGCGCTGAAAGGTCCGAACGAACCCCCGGTCCTTGAGCGTCAGTCGGACTGCTGCGGTCGTCTCAGCCATGGCGTTCCTCCACGTGCTCCTCGACGCGCTGTCGCAGGCTCGGAGCGAACATCCGCGCCCAGAGCTCCGGCGGCATCAGTCCTCCGTCGAGGTCGCGGGCGATGGCGATGAGGACTTGGGCGTCGGTGAGCTGCTGAGCCGGGACGCCATGGAAACAATGAAGCTCTCGCGCGCGCGCCCATCGATAGCGAGTAAAGGGCCAGTGTGGCCCTTTCCGGCGATGGCCGCGGCGATCTCGACCAGCTGGTCCTCGTTGAGATCACCAATACGGGGGTCCTCCTGCATGGCCCACCAGTCGAGCCGCTCGAGCAGGTCGTACAGCGCCCCCTGCGGGTGGTGCGCATCGAGGATCTCCGGCAGCGCGTAGCGTCGGTACGGCTCGTCCGTTTCGAAGACGCAGTGACTGAGCAGGCACACGTTGTCGATGTGCTGCCAGTAGACCTCGCCCGCTCGCGCCCGGATGGCGTCGATCGTGACCGCCTCGCCCTTGCTCAAGCTGAGCAGCTCGGCGCCCCATCGCAGCGCGTCGCGCCGGGCCCGAACCTTCTCGGTTGTCGAGGGGATCCGCACCAGCACGTCGACCGCTTCCTCCTGCCCGGTCTTGACGACGCGGCGCTTGATCTGCTCGGGGTAGAGGTGCCGGCCGCCGTGCTCGAGGATCTCGATCTCGGACAGGTCCTTGCCTTCGAACCACCGCGCCGTCGTCGACGACGGCGCCCAGGTTGGCGTCTGCTCACCCAGCGCGGTTTCCATGGCGCGCTCAGTCGATGTGGATGCCGATGAGGTTGATCGTCATCTCGATGGCGCCGCCATCGGGGAATCGGATCGTGACCTGCTGCACCACGCCCTCGACGACGTCGGTGACCTTGGGCGACTTGTACTGGAAGTTGAGCCCCTTGAGCGTCTTGGCGTAGCTGAACCAGTCCTTCTCGCGATCGTCTTCGTCGATCATGGCGACGAAAGACCCCGTGACGTCCTCGTTGCCCTTCACGACGCCGGCCGGCTTGCCCTGCTTGCGCAGCGTGAAGATGAGGCTGGCGTTGTTATTGAGGCTCAGCTCGCCCTCGCGCACCTGGTGCAGGTCGCCGCCCATGGCGATCTGTCCACGGGGGTAGCGCAGCAATTCCTGAGTGGCCATGCGGTTGGGTCCTCGTCAGTTCCTGAAGTGGCGGACGTCGATGCCGAACTTGGCTAGCGGCGGGACGATGCTGAGCGGCAGCACGATGTCGAGCTGGCTCGGATCGGAGGGGTTCACCTGGACGACGAACGTCTCGTTGGCGATGGCCTCCTCCCACTTGTCGCGGCGGACCACGCCCCGGCTGATCCAGAATCGGATGCGCTGGCCGATGAAGGCCTGCACGTCGCGCTCCTCGACCACGTCGGGCGGGGGCGGATCGTCGCCCGGCTCAAGGTTCTTGCTGAGCTTCTTCTGCGGGTACTCTTGTGGCAGCGCGACCCGAAGGTCCTTGGCCACCGCGAAGACGCCCGTGGGGATCGACACGTCCAGCACCCTCGCGTCGGGGTTGCCGAGTGCGTCCTTGTGGTAGGTCGTGATCGGACGAGCCGGCAGCAGCGTCCCGTCGTCGGCGTAGGTAATGATCGACACGCCGGTGTTGAGCGCATCTTCGATTTCGGTCTCGTCCGGCTTGTCGAGACTCAGGTCGAAGGCTCCGAACAAGCGCGCACGGTAGGGCATTCCGATCCGGTTCTTCGCCGGATCGATCGACTCCTCGCGAAGTCGCGCGCCCACTTCGGCCCCGCCGAACTCCGCCGGCAACGACTGCCCAGCGAGACAGAACGACAGCTGCGACTCCTCGTCGTTGATGTTGCCCGTGCCCGTCTTGACGTCGGTGAGCGTCGCGGTGACCCCGACCACCTGCTGCTGCAGCTTCGCCGCGCCGCCGGTCTTGCGCAGGTCGATGTCCGTCTTGACGCGCCCGGGGTTGCTCGAGCTGCTACCGTCCTGAGCGTCCGCGTTGCTGCAGCAGTTCAGAATGAGGTCGTACTCCTTGCCCGTCAGGATCGAGATCGCGTTGGTATAGTCGGGCTCGCCGGTGCCGCCCGCCAGCGTGTTGCCAGCGGGCGCCGCCACCGTGCCACCCGCGCCCCCGATGAGCTGCACGTACACGCGGCAGTCGTTGCCGATGGGGCCAGGAACACGGAAGGTCGAGATCATGTCCCAATCCGGACCGGCCCCGTTGACGAGGGCGGTGGCCACGATGGGCATCTCTGCGCCGAGTGCGTTGGCCGCATCCCGCAAGGCCTCGGCCCCCGCCTGGGCGTCGTCGCCAGCAGCCCACACAGCTTCGACGCGACGGCCCGAGATGTAGGCGCGGATCGTTCGGCTCTCCGTGGGGGAACCCGAGAAGGTGATGACGCCTGTGGCCGCAACAGCCGAGACGTTCACCGCCGGGGCGACGAGGTCCACCTGAGCGAGCGGGTACTCTTCGAAGAGCCGCTTGGTTGCGAGGTACCCGGGCGTGCCGAGCCCACAGAGCCCCTTGACGTCTTCGGCGCTGACGTTCTCGGCCAGCTCGGTGTCGGCGGTGATGGTGCCGACGCTCGACTTGCTGGCAAGGATGAGCGCCTTGAGCGGCGCGCTACCAGGCGCTACAGCGCCGGCCTTGAGGTTCACCGAAATGTAGACACTGGGCGTCTTGACGCTCGGGGATACGACGGGGTTGACGCTCATGCCTCACCTCGCTTGGACTTCTTGTCGGCCTTGGCCTCTTCGGCTGCCTTGGCCTTCGCCTCATCGGCTTTGGCTTCCTGAGGAACCTTCCTCCCGGCGGTGGCGCGCTTGTCGAGCCACGCCTTGTGGTCCTTCTCGGCCACCTCTTCGAAGGCGCCCTCGCGGATCTGCCGGTCGTAGCCGCGCTTGAAACGCAGCGTCTCCTCGTGGGTCAGCGCGATGATGGCGCCCGGCTGGACACGTTGGCTCGGCCAGCCGTAGCGGGTCGGCGAGCCTTTTTCCGTCGCACGGAGGAAGCGGTTGCTCATCTCGACACCGGTCTAGCGCGCGGCGTTCGGACGGCGCGCCTACGTGCGTCACGGGTCCTGGTCGTACCGAGCGTCCACGATGAGCGGGTACTCGGGGGTGGTGGCCACGTTCACGTCGTAGCGGGAGCGATCCCAGTCCGCGATCACCCCGTGCGCCGTGCCGTCGACCAACCGCGTGTCGATGCGCTTCATGCCGCCGTGCGTCTCGATGGTGAGCGCGTAGACGTACGAGCTCGGCGTGACGCTGTGCCGAGACGCGCCCACGATGCTCACCCCAGGGTCGGAGAAGTTGCGACCGTCAACGGCGCCGCGCTCCCCCAGGTAGGCCTCGAGCAGATCGAGCAGGTTTAGCCCCTCGTGACCGCGCTCGACGGTGCCCTGCTTGCGCGTGACGACGAGGTAGAGGATCCACCGGTCCGATCGCTGCCACACGTTCCGGCCCATGCGTTCGGCTGCCCCCGTCCCCGCCCAGGTCACCACCACGCCCGGTGTCAGCCCCTGCAGCTTGGCGGCGAAGATGGCGCCGCCGATCTTGTTGGTCGCGAGCTCCTCGTAGGGAATGAGCCCACGTAGCTTCGCGTCACCGGTGGGCTCCGCGCCCCCGGTCGTCGCGACGTTCAGGCTTGAGACGATCTCGACACCGGCGAGCTGTGGATCCCACCGGAGGTCGGTTCCCGCCGCGAAGTTGTGCCGCGCGCCGCCGACCAACGACGCCACGGGCACCGCGGTGCCCCCCGCCGTGACGGTCGTCTCGGCCGTGGTGAACAGCAGCTTGTCCCGCGCGATGGCCTTGTTGCCGGTGTCGCTCTCCACGATGGGCGCCGCGAAGCACCCACGAGGCAGGACGACGTCGCTGCCCGTCGCACGCACAAGCGCCGTCCCGGTGGCGCGCTGGCCCGTGAGCGGTGCCAGGACGCCCATGATCGAGCGCATGACGGTGACGCGAAAACCCAGGCTCATCGGGCCGACCTTTCAGCGCATGCGCTCATGCCGCCGCCACCGCGTCAGCGATGAGCTGCGCGGCGTCCTCCCAGTGCTGCTCGCCGATGTCGAAGGGGTTGCGGCGCGGAATGAGGTCGCCGCCGTCGAGGTGGAAGACGATGTAGGCCGTGCTGGTCGATGCCATCGCCCAGTCCTTGCCACTCTCCGCTCGGATCGAGCTTCGCAGCTGCCCGGTGTCGATCATGGGCGCCGCGCTGCCCTTTTGGTCGATGGTGCTGGGCGCGTTTGGGGGCCAGGCGCCATCGCCCTGGCTGTCGATCCGGTCGACGACGGCGGCGACGAAGTCCTCGGCCACGATGGCGAACGTGGGCGCTAGGACCTCGGTCGCTCGCCCCTTGCGCTCGAGCACCTCGAGCAGGTCGGTGGGATCCACCTGAACGTCGAAGAGAACCGACGACATCGCGCAGCACCCGCGGCTAGAACCCGCCCGGGCCCCTGGGGTTGTCCTTCGTGGCCGCGAAGATGGGGCGACGGTCGGGACGCGTGCGAACACCGAGGCGCGCGTTGGTGCCCGCCTCGGCCTCGCCCTTCGCGCGGCGCTTGCCAGCGGCGATCTCCACGAGGCGCTTCTCGGCTCGCGCCGCCCACCCGCTGTAGGGCGTCTTGCCGTCCTCGCTCTGCAGCCCGGACCGGCGCATGCCGGCGAGCTCGGCGGCGATGTCGAGCACCGCCCCCTTGGCCGCGCGGTCGGCGGTCATGAGATCGGTGATCTGCTGCTCGGACGGGAAGCCGGACCACAGGATTCCCATGGCCCGGTCGGACGCCTCCTCGAGCAACTCGTCGACGATGGCGTTGTCGGCCTGGCCCGAGCCGTCGTCGCTCGTCAGCTCAGCGAGAGTGTGAACCCCGATGCGCCGCTCAAGCTCGGCTTTCGTGATGAGGGCCATCGAGGGTCAGCGACGGTTGAGGCTCACTCGACGTAGTGTCGAATCGCTCCGATCGCGAGGAAGCGCTTGACGTCGCGCTTGCTCAAGTCCGTCAGGACGTTCTCCATCGATTCCTCGCCGTCGGTGATCCTGGGGCCTTCCTCACGAGGCTTTCTCGTCTTGGCCGACATGTACTTGAGGATGCAGGTGGGCACGTACTTGCCGGCCTGTGGCTTCGGCTTGGGGAGGCTGTCGGTGTTCGTCTTGTCCTTGGGCTCCTTGTCGTCGTTGGCGTTGGAGGCCTTCGACGAGCCGCCGGTCTGAATTCGATTGGTGCTCATGGTTCTCCGTTCTGGTGCGTGGCCTACTGCCAGGCGTCCTTGATCAGACCTCCACAGTTGGAGCCCGTCATCGTGGCGATGTCGGCCATCGCGCAGACGATGAAGATGCCGCCGAGCGAGCCGCGGTCCTCGACTCGGAACTCGCGGGTCACGAAACCGTTGCCGTTCGGGCCACGGAGGCGCCACGTGTAGCTCGTCGCGATCTCCTCGCCGTCGGTGGGCACACCGGGCGGGATGGTGAGCAGCACAACGTCATTGCCCCAGATGCGGCTCAGGGCCGCACCGGGAACGCTGCGGCTCTTGGCGGACACGACGCAGATCGGCGGGAGGCCGGGGACGATGAAGTCCCGGTTCTGCTGCTGCGTCATGTTCACCCGCGTCAGCGCGTCGTTGACGGCGTTGTCGCCGAGCATCTGACGCATCTGGTCCCGCACGTCGGGGTGCCGCAGGAACGCGTTGGCCGTCCGCTGCTCCATGACGATCTTGGAGACGTCCTGGGCCGACTCCTCGATCCGCGTGTGCAGGTCCAGGAGCGGTTCGCTGGTGGCCACGTCGTTCCACTCGAAGCCCGCGCCGAGTGTGACGCGGTTGCCCGCGTCCCAGTTGGCGAGGGTCAGGAACATGGTCGCCACGTCCTTTTCGCGGTCGATCATGAGCGCCCGCTGGCAGCGTTTCATGGCCGCCTTGCGGGTATCGTAGGACGCCTGTGAGCTGACGCGGTCGGGGATGAACGTGCCAATGGCACGCTCGACGACCGTGTACGGCGTGAGCGCCGTCTTCGGATCGACCTCGGGCACCTTGGCTTCGATGCCCGTCTTGACGTCGACCTCGAGGAAGGCGTCGTCGCTCGAGAAGTCGCGATGCTTGTCGCTCGAGTGGTCGACGAGGATCGGCGGGCTCAGCTCATCGGCCCGAAAGCCGAAGGGCCTGTAGCCGGCGAGGTACGTGCTCAGCTCGGTCGGGTCGTGCACGTCTGCCGGCGTCAGGTCGAGGGTGACCAGCTGCCCAGCGCGACCGTACTGGCTGTCCTCGGCCAGCGCGAACTTCCAGCGCTGCTTGCCGCGGTGCTCGCCGCCGTGAGGGTTGTTCTCGAAGAAGTGAAGCGGCTTCTGCTGCGCTTCGGTCATCCACTGCATCGCCATGATCGTCGGTTCTCCGTCGTCGTCGTTGTCGTCTCGCTCGTCGTCCGTACGGTCTCAGCCCTGTGCGACCACGCCGGGTCCGGCGAGTTCCACCTCCACGAGGTCGTCCTCGGCCGCAGACGTCGTCTCGAGCGTGCCCACCACGTGGGCGTTGGTGCCGGCCGCCGCCGCCCAGGCGATGACCTTACCGGCCGCATTTGACATCACGCGAACGCCAGGCGTGGGGAGCGCGCCACCTGCCTTGATGACCGCGCGGCCTCGGATCTGGACGTCGCCCATGTCGCCATCCGGGACGTCACCGATGGTCACCCCGTAGATGGGATCGGTGGTCGTCGCCGGGAGCCCCATCTGCCCCTCGGTCGAGTCCAGCCGAACGACGAGGTGCTTATCGATCTGCGCACCCGTCACGTTCTTCTTGGCGCGGAGATCGTCCGAGCCCTTGGTGCTTCGTGCCTGGCCCATCAGTGGAGCCCTCCCATCGCCGCCTGGCGCTGCGCTCGGACGAGCTCACAAGCGGCCTGCCACCGCTCGTCGAAGCTCAGCTTGTCGCCACCGGGCTGGCTGGCCACGTAGGCCATGGCCTGCTCGGTGATGTTTCGCCCGGTGAACCGGGACAGGTCGATGGCGCCACCCGAAGGCGCGGGCGGCGCTGGGGGCTGGCCGCCGTGCTGGCCACCGAAGTGCGCCGGCTGCATGCCCGGAGGCGGCGGCGGAGCACCAGGCAGCGGCGGGGGCTGGCCGAAGCTCTGCAGCAGGTGCTGCGTGGCACCCTGCGGCAGCGGGTACTTCTCGAGGAACTTGGCGCGCTGAGCGCGGCGGCTCTCGAGGTCCTTGCGGAGCTTGTCGGACTTGCCGCGGTCGACGCGCAGAACCTCGGAGCGCTTCTCAAGGTCGAGGCCACCGGTCCGGAAAGCCAGGAGCGCCGGCTTGGCCGTGGGCGGCATGCGGTGCGCAGCCATCGCGGCTTCCACGTCCTCCTCGGCCATCTTGTCCTCGGTGTCCGCCTGGCCGGCGAGCATCTCGGCGATCTCCGGAACCACGCTCTTGAGCTGCTCGAGGTCGGCGTGAACCGCGGTGACGCTGTCCAGGATCGAGCCTGGATCGTCGACACCGAAGAGCTTGCCGATCGCCTCGAGCTTGGAGCGCGCCTCGGAGCTCTGCTCGAGCTTGATGCGCATCGATTCCACCTCACGGCGGATGGCGTCGATCGCCTCGTCGTCGTTCGTGATGGTGGCGCTCAGCGCGAGCAGCCGGCACAGGGCCAACAACTTTTCGTTCATGCGTTGCTGCGTAGCGCACGTCTTTCGGCCCCTGCCCCTATCCGCCTCGACCGGAGCAGACGTGTCGGGCGAGACGAGCCGCTGGATGAGCTGCTGCGCGTAGGCCAGCACCTCGGCCGTGGGCGTGAGGATGGGCAGGTTGAGCAGCTGACGAAGGCGCCCCACGAGCCCGCCCACGTCGACGCCGGCCGGGGCCGTGTCGGGGGACGAAACGATCGTGGCGAGCTTGTTGAGTTCAGCGGCAGCCTCGGCCACGCCGTCCGTCTCGCTCAGGCCGAAGATCCAACGCATCTCGCTCATGAGCGCGTCGACGTCGAGCTCGCCGCTCTCGAGCCAGATGCGGGACGCGGCCACGCCACCAACACGCTCGGCCGCCAGGGGCGCCATCCCCTGAATGAACGGGTCGTTGGTGAGCGCAACGCTGCTCAGGTACCAGCCGATCGATTCCCCCGTAACCGGGTCGACCGCGTCCGGCCAGATGGCCATGCTCGACCACTGGTAGCGCCCATCGCGAACGTAGCTGAGGGCCGGCTCGAGGAACCGCGTGAGCGACCAGAGTTCCACGCCCTTTTCGCCATCACGAACGTCGAGGTCGAGCGTCCAGCCCTGCGCCGGAGCACCGACCACCGCGAGCTGCGAGCCATGTTTTTCGCTCTCGTGGTGGAAGTCCCACGCGATGACACCAGCCTCACCCCAGCCGTCCTCACCGGCGCGGTAGCTTGGGTGCCGCCGCAGGTTCTCCTGCAGCTTCTCGAACACCTCACGCGTCAGCTCGAATTCGCCTTGATGGTGGCCCTCGTAGCTTCCTTCCGCGGCGATCTGAACCCAGACGGCGTCCTCGCGCAGACGGTTGGGGTCGCCCTCGGGGAGGACCGCGTGCAGCCGCGCCGCGGCCATGAAGCGACGTCCGCGCAGCTTCGGGAGCTTTCGTCCAGCCATGGCGCCAGCATGGCACCCGGCCCCTCGACGCCAGCGTTACCCCTCGTCGGCGAAGTACTCGTGAATGCGGACGGACAGCACCTCGGCCATCGCGAAGGTGTCGTCCTGCATCATGCTGAGCATGTGGGCGAGCTCGCTCGCGTGCTGCCGCGTCAGGGTGGGTAGCTCCTGTTCGAAGTACTCAAGCGCCCGCAGGGGGTCGTTGGGAACGACGTCGTCGAACTTCAACGGCCGATCGAGCTTCCTGTTGAGCTTCAGTCCCCTCACTCGTCCCTCACCGCCGTCTCCAGGTGATCGGCGAGCTTCGAATCCGTCGACAGCTGCCGCGCGAAGCGTTGAAGATACGCCTTCGGCGTCACCACGTCGACGTCGACCGCCTCGGCCTTGAAGCGCTTGGCCGCCTTGACCACCGCCATGTCGTCGATGCCGTGTGCCCGTGTCACCTGCAACAGCGACCCGATGTATCGATCGTAGGGCCCTGGTCCCGTCAGCGGCGTCCTCAACAGCTCCTCGGTGCTGTGCCGAGCCAGCAGCTCGGTCACCGCCTCCTCGAGCTTGGCGCCAGCGCCCTGGTAGGCACCGTCAAACCCCGGGCCGCAACCGTGGATCTCTTCATGCAGCACCGCCGATAACGAGCGCGCCTCATCGGCCTCTACCACGGCTCCCCTCGCCGCCTTCGCGAGGCCCGCCCGTGCCCACGCCAGCGTTCGGGCCTGGTGGATCACATGCCCCGTCTTACGGTTGTGAGCGGCCAAGGCGCCGTAGGCGTCGAGCCGCTGCGGCCACACCTGGATCACCGCGCGGCCGACCATGCCGCGCCAGTTGTCGCGGCTCACCATGCCGAGCGTCCGCAGCGCTCGCTGCGTCGCCTCACGCACCGCCTCCAGGCGGTTATCGTCCAGCGCCCCGAGCAACCCAGCTCGCGCCGCCTCGACGCTCTCGTGGGCGCGCGTCAGCGGGGGCGGTGCCTCGATGACCCGCAGTCGAATCTTCCCCGCGCCACCGGCGATGTCGTCCACCACGTCGGCCAAGGCGTCCTCGGCACCAGCGATCACGTGGTACCGGTCACCGACCCGCACGGCCACAGCGCGACGGCGTATCCCCGTGCGCAGGCGCGCCGCGACCTCGTTGCCGATCACCGTCGCCCGATCGAGCACCACCTTGCCCACGTCCACCGCCTCGGGGTCGCTGTGCGTCAACCGCACGTAGTCCTCCGGGTCGATCCCACGCTCGGCGAAGGGCGCCTTGGCGGCGGCCCGCTCGCGCTTGGTGGGGCGACGAATGCCCAAGTCGGACGGCCGGATCCGGCCTCGCCGATTCTTGTCCACGCTGTCGAGCTTCTCGAGGGCGCGCCGGACGGGCAGATCGAGGTGCTTGTCCGCGCCACGCAGCAGGCTCGCCCCCTTCGACGGGCGATCGGGTTGAGCAGGCGGTTCGCGCTCGGGGTCCGGGGGGTCGGGGTTGGCGATCCGCAGGCTCACCATCGGTGGCGGCTTGTTTGTCCACCTCGGGTCGGGCAGGTTCGGCAGCGGGCCGGTGTGGATGGTCGGCCCGTGGTCCTGCACCCACTTGTCCGAGCGACTCACGAGCCGGCACCGGCAGTTGTGCCCGAACGGCGCGGCCGTCGCCTGCCACCCGGGATCGTCGGCGCGCATGACCCAGCCGTTGACGTGCGCGTGCGTCTTGCGGGTGCGCACGTCGCGCACCGCCCGCACCTGCCACCAGGGGCGCACCGCGAGCACGTGGGGCTGCGTCATGTGGGTCATGCGGCCCCGCGCGTAGGCGCTCTGAACGGCGTTGCGGTAGACCGTCTCAGCGTGCTGGCGGCTGAGCCCCTCGGCCACCTCCTGAACGCGCAGACGCGCCCTCGCCACCCCCTCCCCGTCGGCCACCGACCGCGCGACCACGTCCTGGATCCGCGCCACCAGCGCCTCGCTCGACTGCTTGGCCACGGTGAACGCCTCGGTGCGCTCGTGGCGGGTCATCTCGTCCCAGGCCTCGCGCGTGACGGCGGTGCGCGCGCGGAACTCCTCGACCACCTCGTGCCAGGGGCGGACGGGATCGGTGGCGCGCCCCACCCGCCGCCGGCCCTGCGGGGCGTCGCACCGGAGCGTCTCGAGGTTGCGGAACGGATCGGGCGCGTCGACGTCGTCGGTCTCAGCCTCGATCCGGCTGTCGTCGGCGCCGAGCACGGCGGCGCGCAGCACCAAACGCATCAGGCTCAGCGCGAGATCGTGCAGGTCGACGTCTTCAGCCGGGCGACCGTCGAGGACCTCCTTGAGAAGGCGCCGGTAGGCCCCCACCCCCTCCTCGAGTTCGACGGCGACCAGCGAGCTCGGCCCCCGGTCGGTGACTGCCGTCAACGCCCGCGCCGCGAGCTCATGGATCGAGCGGGCGGTGATGATCATCGGTCAGCTCGTCCGTGAGCAGGGCTTCCAGTACCGCGTCGCGTGTCCCCTGCCCCATCGAAGCGAGCGCCTCGATGGCGTCGTCGGTGAGATCGAGGCCCCGGAACTTGGCGAGCTGGCGGATGCCGCCACCCACCTCCGCGATCCATCGCGCATCGTCCGTTCCGAGGCCCGGGACCCTGTGCAAATCCTCGAGTCGCCAGGCCATCGCCGCATCGTAGGCCATGGTTGCCGCCTCAGTGGTGATCCCCGCTCGCGTCACGATCTGCGCCACCATGCGCTCGCGGTCCTCGTCGGCACGGTCCTCGGCGCCGGCGGTGCCCTCGTCCTCCTGGGTGGACGCGGCCGCCGAGGCCGCGTCCAGATCGGCCGACTCGCTGGGATCCACGACTTGGTAGCGCACCTTCCCATCCTCGTCGCGCATCCCAACCACGTAGGCCTCATCGTCATCAGGGGCCCGCGTCCCAGATGTCTCCCGCACCTCGTCGATAGCGACCGGCACCTGCAGTGCCACTGCGCGTTCGAGGAGTCCCATTCCCTTCTCGCGGTCGCGCGGCGGATCCGTCTGCAGCGCGAAGCGAGGGGCGCACTTGACGGCGTCGTGGCCGCGATTGAGCGCCACGATGGGCACCACCAGTTGTTCCTGGACGCGACCACTCAGACCCTCGCCGAGTCGGTGGTGGATGATGTCCTGCTCGCCCTTGGCCACGATCCCGCCAGCGCGGTTCGTGTCGTTGGTATCCGTCGTCCCGGTGTTGCCGAGCCATAGCTTCGACATCTGCTTGTCGACGTCGTCGCTGGTCATCTGGAACAGCTGTCCACTGTTCTCGTGGGGGAAAACCACGTCGAGGTCGATGTCGCGCTCGAAGCGCGCGGTGGTGTCGCGGCCGAGGGCTTCGGCCGCCTCCTCGGCCGCCTCGAGGCCCTCGGGGCTCGCGTACTCCCCGCCCTTCACGATGCGCCAGGGGACCGCGAAGAGCTCGATGAGGATCATGCGGTAGCGCCAGCTGAAGCGCTTAAAGAACGTCCAGTAGAGCGACCGCGGCGCCAATCCCTCGCGCTCGGGGTACTCCCGGAACAGCCGTGGCAGCCACCAGATGAACTTCCCAGGGACATCGGCCAACCGCAGTCCATCATCGGCAAAGTTCCCCGTTTGCTGCCAGGTATCGATGAGGCGCAGGTCGCGTGCCCGGTCAAAGCTCAGCCTGCGCGGATGGATCCAATCGAGCTGGCGCACCCACCAGGGATCACGGCCTGGGCGCTGCTCCCATTGGATCTCGTGGGCGCCCCGACCATCGTACTCCGCCCATGCCAGGTCGTAGAGCCGCTCGCCGAAGCATGGGATCTGCGTCAGCTGCGCCCGCACCAGATCGGCGAGCTCCTCGGCGAGCCCCGCGTCGATGTCCGGCCCCTTCGCCGGCGTCAGCCCCCATGGGGTGCTCTGGATGGCGCCGAAGCGCTTCACCGCCAGGGCCTGCACGTGCCCATCGAGCGACAGCGTCTCGCTCTCCAGGTCGGTGATGGCCACCATCTGCCCGCACTCGGCCTGCCGAATGGCGTATTCGATGCGCGCCATGTCAAGGCTCCGGCCGTAGTAGGTTCGGTACTCCTCGCTGCGGGGCAGGCGCCGCGGCACGATGCGCCGCCGCAGGTCGCTGATGGTGATCTCCCTGACGCTCACGTCGACTGCTCCATGTGTCCACTCACGTGCCGTAGCCTCGCACCCCGGGGTCAGAACCCACCCCTAGCCGCCGAGGCGCGGCGGCCGCGCGTGCGGCTGCGCCCCAGGCTCCGCATCGCGCTCACCTCGGCGTAGGCGCCACTCGAGCCGTCGACCTGGTCGTCGTTGGCGCCGTCAGGGAACGCCACGTGCTCGTCGATGAAGGCGTGGTTCCACTTCGCCTTGACCAGCCGCACCGTGCCGAGCTTGCAGTGGGCCGACCACGGCCGCGCGCGCGTAACCTTGTCGCCCGTCGGTCGCCTCGTCCCCACGTCGTAGCCGTGCAGCTCGCGCGCGTAGTCGTCGACTTCGAACTTGCCAGCCTGCCCGGGGTCCTGCTCGAGCACCGTCCGGACGTGCTGCCACGTGTCCTTGTCCGCCTCGGCCGTGTCCTTGACGAGCTGCTGCACGTCGTGGGGCTTGGCCCGCACCCGTACCACGTCGAGCACCCACACCAGGCGCGTCTTCTTGTGCCGGCCCATGAGCACCCCCACCGTCCAGTCCGGATCCGTCCCCTTGCGCGCCTCGGTGCCGGCGCGATCCCAGTAGCGCACCAGCGCCTCGAGCTCGGTCGGCTGCGGCGCCGTGGGTTCGAGGATGAACCAGTCCTTCTGGAAGAACAGGCCGGCCGCCGGGCGGATCATCCAATCGCCGTGGCGAAGCTGCGCGTAGGTGAGCGGATCGAGTGCCTGCAACCCCGCCGCGTACTCGCCGTCGGCCACGAGGTAGGGGTTGTCGTCGAGCAACGACCGGATGAACTGCCGCGTCCGGCTCACAGGGTGGTCGGTGGCGCAGCTCGATTGCTTCGGCGGGGGGCGGGCATCGGCGCGCCACTCGGCACCGCAGTCGACGCACTCGATGATGGTGTCGTCGTCCACCTGGTGCTCGTCTTCGCCGACGGTCACGAAGCGCAGCACCCGATCGCTGTCGACGTAGGGCCCCTCGTATTCGTCGGTGTAGAAGCCCGGCCGGTAGAGCCAGGGCGCGAAGCGCTTCAGCACCCACGCCTCGCCCGCGCCCCCGGGGTTGCTCGTGGCCCGCAGACGCAGCGGGATCCCTTCCGTCGAGCGCATGCGGCTGATAAGGTAGCGATAGGGGTAGTCAGTGGGCTGCGTCGTGAGTTCGTCCCAACCGACGAACTGGTACTCCGCGCCCTGGTACTGGTGCACGTCCTCGTCCCGGTCGAGGTAGCCAAATTCCAGCACCGCCCCGCTCGGAAACGTCCACGCGTGCTTGGTGCCGTTGTACCGGGCCCAGCCGCTCAGCAGCTGGTGGCTTCGGGGGATGAGCGTACGCTCGAGCTCGGGGTAGGCCCGGCGCAGGATGATGGCGCGGTAGCGAGGCTGCCCTACGTGCCGAACCGCTTCGGCAAGCAGGGCGTCGCTCTTGCCTCCCCCCGCTGCCCCGCCGAAGAGCACCTCGAAGGCCGGCGACCGCAGAAAGGTCTCCTGCGGCCCGGGGGTGGGGCGCCAGCCGGTCACGGCTCCTGCTCCGCCGCAAAGGCCTCGGCCTCCAACGCCTGCTCCACCCATGACTCGACGAGGCGCTCGTCCTCGATGGCGACGGCCGGATCCTCGATGGGCGCCCGCCGCCGGCGCCTCCGCTCCATGCGCCGGCGCTCGCCGCGGCGATGGTTGGGTCGGTTGCTCACGCCGCGGCCATCTTGTCGAGCGCCGCCTCGATGAGCGCTCCGCTGCCATTGCGCACCTCGAGCCCGCACGCCGCCCGAAGCACCGTCAGCCGGCTCACCCCTGCCTGTTTGGCCACCTTGGCGTCGCCATGCGCCTTGAGCAGCGCGGCGAGCGCCTTCCGCTGTCCTTCGTTCAAGACCACGTTGGGAGAGGTGGCACGCAGCGGCGTCGCAGACCGCGCATGGTCACTTGTAACAACGCTCTGACGATTCCCCATCGCGGAATCGTTGAGGGATTCGAGGTGGAGCACGAAAAAGTTGGGCTGCTTGCCCTGGTGCCAGTCGCGGATCACCTCCACGTGCCCCGCGACCTCGAGCTGCTCGAGGGCGTAGCGCACCTGATCGCGGCTCAGGCTCGTGGCCAGCTGCAGCTGCGCGTGGCTCACCGGCTCCCCACGAGCACGCAGCAGTGCCTGGGCGACGAGCAGCTGCGTCTCGGTGAGCGCCGCGGCGCCGACCATCCCCAGCTGCTGGGCGAGCTGCCCCTGCTCGGTGAGGTGCCACTGCGCGTCGTGGCACCACAGCGCCTCGCCCTGCGCCTGCATCCACGCCACGCAGTAGCGGGGGTCGACCGGCAGGTGCTCCTCGTCGAGGGCCCAACCGAGGATCTCCCGCATCGTCGCCGGCGCCTCGAGCAACCGCGTGCGCACCGGCTGGCTCCACGCCTCGAGGCGCGGATCGTCGCCAGCCGGCTCGAGCTCGAGCCACCGATGCGGCGGCCGCATTCGCTGCCGCGGGCCTTGGCGTCGGCGACGGCGGGTCATCGCTCACGCCCCTCTTCGCCGGCTGGGACAAGTGCGGGATCCCACGGTGTCACGACGCTCGGCGTAGGTCAGC